>DATGHG010000152.1:0-34256 GCA_035308185.1 Thermoanaerobaculia bacterium
CAACGAGCAGCCGCGCAGCTCGGCGCCGGCGGCGCGGCCCAGGAGCCGGAAGCCCCGCGCGCCCTCCGGCCCGGCCGGCCCGGGAAGCGCGACACCCAGGTCCTCGGTCAGCAGGTGCGCCGCCGAGCCCAGGTTGGCGAGATCGAAGATCGCCAGCAGGCCGGCGGTGCCGGGCGGCGCCTCCTCGAGCGTGGCGGGATCGAGCACCCGCACCCGCACCCAGTGCGGGGGAAAGAACAGCTCGGGATCGCCGCCGTGCAGGGCGCGCGTGTAGCACTGGCTGGTGAGCTCGGTCATGCCGTACTCGCGCACCACGGCCCCGCCCGGCACCCCTAGCCGCTCCTCGAGCCGCTGCCGCTGGCGCGCCGGCGACACCTCGCCGGTATGACCCTTGAACCCGCCGGTCTCGAACACCGCGCTGCCGACCGGCAGGCGGAACCGCAGGTCCTGCCGCTCGAGCGCGTCGAGCCACTGGGCGAGCGCGAGAGAGGTGGCGAGCACCAGCGCCGGCCGGCCGGCGCGCTGCCGCGCCGCCGCCCAGGAGCGGGCCGGCACCATCTCGACCCCGCGCTTGCCGCAGACCGCCGCGCTGTCGGGCGCCGCCGCGCCGTAGCGGGCGAGCACGTGGTCGATCATGAACGACAGGCTGGAATCGGGCAGCTGCGCGCGCGACGGCACCAGCGAGAGCAGCGGCACCGGCGCCGCGCCGCCGCCCGGCAGGCAGGCGGCCGGGAACGCGGCGTCGATGGTCCGCCGGTAGAGGTCGGGAAACGGATGGTAGTGGACGCTGCGCGCCGCCTCGCCGCCGCTGGTGCCGCTGCTGCGGAAGACCTCCTGCTCGGGGGCCGCCGCCAGCCGCAGGCGGCGAAAGGCGGCGGCCGGCACGGGCGGCGCCTGGCGCCAGTCGGCGACGCGGCCGGGAACGGCGCCGCGGCCGTCGCACAGCCGCCGGTAGGGCTCGACGCGCTCGTACTGGAACGCGAAGACCGCGAGCGCCAGCTCGTCGAAGGTGGCGGCGGCGGGGTCGGAGATGAACTGGACGATGCGCTCGATCACGCCGCCGATTCTGCCACTATCCCCCGGCCGGCGCGCGTCGCGGCGGGATGATAGATTCTGGATTCCCGTGGGGAGGACTGATAGCGTGGCGATCGCCTCCGACCCCGGCTGGGAGACGCTGGCGAAGGTCGCCGCGGGGGATACCGGCGCCTTCGCCGTCCTGGTCGAGGCCCATCAGGAACGCCTGCTGCGGCTCTGCGAGCGCCTGCTGGGCGACGCCGAGGAGGCCCGCGATGCCGCGCAAGAGGTCTTCCTCAAGGCGTACCGCAAGGCGGCGGATTTCCGCCCTCAGGGCCAGGTCTACACCTGGCTCTACCGCATCGCCACCAATCATTGCCTCAACCAGCTGCGGCGGCGCCGGCTGGTGCGCTTCGTCCGCTGGGAGGACTCGGGAGAGCGCGACGCCGCCCCCCTCGATCCCCCCGACGGCGGCCCGGATCCGGAAGCCGTCCTCGCCTCCCGCCGGCGCTGGCGCCAGGTCCGCGAGGCGATCTCGCGCCTGCCCGCCGGGCAGCGGGCGGTGCTGGTCCTGGCGCGCTTCGAGGGACTGTCCTATCGTGAGATCGCGGCGGTGCTCGGGATCACCGAAGGCGCGGTCGAGAGCCGGCTCTTCCGCGCCATGCGCCGGATCGAAGCGGCGCAGGAATAGCGCGGATCGCGGGTTTCAACCTTGGGAGAGGTTGCCATGAAACATGTCCTTGAAGCAGATGAAGCACAGCTCCTGCGGCTCCTGCCGTCGCTGCAGAGTGAGCTGACCCCGGACGGCGAACGGGCGTTGCGCGAACGCCTGGCGCGGGAGCCCGCGCTGGCGGCCGCCTGGGAGCGCCTCGAAAGCGCCTGGAGAGCCTTGGAGCCGCCGCCGGCGGCACCGGTGCCGCCGGGGTTCTCCGGCCGGGTGATGGCGCGGGTGCGCGAGCAGGGAGACGCTCGCGCGGCCGGCGCGGTCAGCTGGGCCGCAGCCCCCACCTGGGTGCGCGCCAGCTGCGCCGCGGCCCTGGTCGCGGGCGTGCTGCTCGGCGCCGGCCTGGGAGCTCGCGGTTTCACCGGCATGCAGCCGCGGGACGCGGACAGCCTGCCGGCCCTCACCGAGAGTTACTGGGCGCTGGTCGAGACCCCGAACGAGCCCGCCGCCGTCCCGGCGCTCCCCTCCACCGCGAGGGGAGAGGCTCGCCGGTGAAGCGCTGGTGGCTGGTCATCGCCCTGGTCCTGTCGATCGGCATGAACCTGGGGCTGCTCTTCGCCCTGGCGCTGAGCAGCCCGGGGGTCCAGCAGCGGCAGCAGGCGGCGATGCGGCCGGCGGCGCCGGGGCGCCTGCAACAGCTCGCCGACCGGTTGGGCCTCCGCGGTGAGCCGCGCCGGCAATTCGTGCAGCGCCAGCGGCGATTCTTCGCCGAGACCGCCGCGCCGCGCGCCCGCCTGCCCGAGATCCGCAAGGCGGTGAGGACCGAGCTGACCCGCGGTCAGCCCGATCCGGCGCACATCGACGAGCTGCTGCGCGAGAGCTCCGATATCTTCCTCATGCTCGAGCGGGCGCTGGTCGCCAACGTGCTCGAAAGCCGCCGCCTGCTGCCGCCGGAGGCGGACCGGAAGTACGTCGATCTGATCTCGCGCCTGCAACTCGAGGGTCCCGGCCAGCTCGGCCGGCTGCCGCAGTCGCAATGGCCCTGGTGGTGGCGCTGGCGGCCGCCGCAGCGGGCGCCGGCCGGCCCGTTGACGCCGCTCGACAAGGATCGACCGGACGCCCCACCGCCCAAGCCCTGAGGCCGACCTAAAAAAAGGCCCCGCGTGGCGCGGGGCTTGGAGGAGGGAGGTTGGAGAGGAGATTGTCGTTTCGCCTGCTCCATCCCCATATACGGAGCGAGCCGGCGAACTGTTTAGCGGGGCGCCCCTACTCGTAGCGCAGCGCCGCGGAGGGATCGAGCCGGGCGGCGCGCCAGGCGGGCACGCAGCAGGCGAGCAGGGTGACGCCGAGCGCGAAGCCCACCACCGCCGCGAGGTCGCGGCCCGCGACCCGGAACGGCACGAAACTGACGAAGTAGATCGCGGCGACGTCGGAGTCGAAGCGGATCAGGCGGTAGGTGGTCAGCGTCCAGGCCGCCGCCGAGCCCACCGCCACGCCCAGCAGCGTGCCGAGGCTGCCGAGGATGGCGCCGTAGGTGAGGAAGACCAGCCGCAGGCGGGCCGGCGCCAGCCCGAGCGCGCCCAGCACGCCGATGTCGCGCAGGCGCTCGCGCACCAGCACCACCAGCGTCGAGGCGACGTTGAAGGTCGAGACCAGCACGATCAGGCCCAGCACCACGAACAGCGCCGCCTGCTGCACCCGCAGGGCGGTGAACAGCTCGCGATTGAGCTGCTGCCAGTCGGTGACCGCGTAGCTCGGCGCCAGGACGCGCGCGGCGGCATCGGCGATGCGCGGCGCGGCGCCGGGATCGACGACCGCCAGCTCCAGCAGGTCGGCGCCGCCGGCCAGACCCATCAGCGCTTCCACCCGCGAGCGTTCCAGCAGCACCCAGCTGCGGTCGAACTCGGCGAAGCCGGTGGTGAAGGTGCGGCGCAGCTGGACGCTCTGGAAGCGGAAACGCGGCGTGCCGCCGGCGAAGCCCAGCACCACCAGGCGCAGCACCGCGCCCGGCCGCACCGCCAGCCGCGCCGCGAGGTCGCTGCCCATCGCCACGCCCGGGATGCCCTGCGGCGAGAGGGCGAGGTCCGCCGCGGTGGCCGCCAGCTGGCCGCCGCCGGCCTCGACCCCGCGCAGCACCACCTCCACGCCGTCGGGCCGCCCGGGACCGGCCAGCGAACCCTGGCCGTAGGCGACCCGGCCCACCTGCAGCACCCCCGGGATGCGCCGCAGGCGATCGATCCGCGATCGGTCCAGAGGGGCGCCGGCGCCGCCTTCGAGCGGATAGGCGACGACGGCGGCGTTGCCACGGATCAGCTTGCTCTGCAGGTCCTCGCGATAACCGGTCATCAGCGCCATGGCGATGACCATCGCGGTGACGCCGAGGGCGGTGGCGAGCAGCGCCGCCCGTGCCGTGCCGTCGAGCAGCCGGCTGCGGCTGCCGCGCAGGAAGCGCCAGGCGACCGTCCACACCAGCGGCCCGCGCAGCAGGCGCGGCCGCCCGCTCATCGACCGGCGACCGCGGGGACCGGGGCGACCGCTTCGAGGAAGCGATCGAAGAGGCCCGCGGAGTCGTGGGGCCCGGGAGCCGCCTCCGGGTGATATTGCACCGAGAACACCGGCCGGCCGGCGAGGTCGAACCCTTCGACCGTGCCGTCGTTGAGGTTCAGCTGGGTGACGGCGCAGGAGGGCGGCAAGGATTCGGGACGCACCGCGAAGCCGTGGTTCTGGCTGGTGATCGCCACCCTGCCGGTGGCCAGCTCCCGTACCGGCTGATTGCCGCCATGGTGGCCGAACTTGAGCTTGAAGGTCTCGCCGCCCAGGGCCAGGCCCAGCAGCTGGTGGCCGAGGCAGATGCCGAGCAGCGGCGTGCCCCGCGCCAGCAGCTCGCGCACGGCGGCGATGATCTCGGCGAGCGGCTCCGGGTCGCCCGGACCGTTCGACAGCACCACGCCGTCGACTCCCAGCGCCAGGCAGGCGCCGGCCGGGGTGCGCGCCGGCAGCACCGTCAGGCGCGCGCCGCGTCGGGCCAGCGAGCGCAGGATGTTGGACTTGACCCCGAAGTCGTAGACCGCGAGATGGCAGCGGGGCGGTCCGTCCGGGTGCACCTCGTAGGCCGCCGCGGTGGTCACCTCGTCGACCAGGGCGCGCCCGGTCATTAGCGGGAAATCGCCGAGCTCGGCGGTCAGGGCCGCCGCGTCCGAGCGCTCCGAGGTGACCACGCCGCGCAAGGCGCCCCGCTCGCGCAGCCGCCGCACCAGCGCGCGGGTGTCGATCCCGTGCAGGGCGGGCACCGCCGCCCGCCGCAGGTAGGGCACCAGGCCCTCGCCGCTCTCATGGCTCGACGGGCGGGCGGTGAACTGCCGCGCGACGAATCCCTCCACCCAGGGACGCGCCGACTCGGCGACCTCCTGGTTGGTGCCATAGTTGCCAATGTGCGGCTGGGTCATCACCACGATCTGGCCGCGGTAGGAGGGGTCGGTCAGCACCTCCTGATAGCCGGTCATCGAGGTGTTGAAGACCACCTCGCCGAAACGGGTGCCGGCGGACACCGCCTCGCCTTCGAAGACGGTGCCGTCCTCGAGCACCAGCAAGCCGGATAGGGGGGCGGCGTGTCGCATCGCGTCAGCGCACCGCCAGGCTCGGCGCGCCGCGTTCGACCAGCGGCGAGAGCAGGCGCACCGCGGCCATGAGGTGCTCGAAGTCCTCGGGCAGCAGCGCCTGGTCGCCGTCCGAGAGCGCCTCCTCCGGATGGTCGTGGACCTCGACCATGACGCCGTCCGCACCCACCGCCACCGAGGCCCGCGTCAGCGGCACCACCTTGCCGCGCTCGCCGGCGGCGTGGCTGGGGTCGGTGATCATCGGCAGGTGGCTGATGCGCTTGACCTCCGGCACCGCGGAGATGTCCAGGGTGTTGCGGCTGTGGTCGGTGAAGGTGCGGATGCCGCGCTCGCAGAGCACGACGTTGCCGTTGCCCTGGTCGAGGATGTACTCGGCGGCGAGCAGCATCTCGGTCACCGTGGCGGTCATGCCGCGCTTGAGCAGCACCGGCCGGGCACAGCGCCCCACCCGCTTGAGCAGGGTGTAGTTCTGCATGTTCCTGGCGCCGATCTGCACGGCGTCCGCGTATTCGACGACGGCGTCGAGCACGTCGATGTCGGTGGCCTCGGTGACCACCGGCAGGCCGGTCTCCGCCCGCACCCGCGCCAGGATGCGCAGGCCCTCCTCGCCCAGCCCCTGGAAGCTGTAGGGACTGGTCCGCGGCTTGTACGCGCCGCCGCGCAGCAGCTGGGCGCCGGCCGCCTTGACCAGCCGCGCGATGCGCAGCGTCTGCTCGTAGCTCTCGACCGAGCAGGGGCCGGCGATCACCGTGAACTCCGGGCCGCCGATGCGCACGCCGCCGATGTCGACCACGGTGTCCTGATGCTTGAACTCCCGCGACACCAGCTTGTAGGGATGGCTGACCCGGATGACCTCGAGCACCCCGGGCATCGAGGCGAAGAGCGCGCGATCGACGACGCCGATGTTGCCGGTGATGCCGATGGCGGTGCGCTGGGCGCCCGGGATCGGATGGGCCTTGAGGCCGTGCGACTCGATCTTCTCCACCACGCCGTCCACCTGCTCCGGCGCGGCGTCCATCTTCATCACGATCAGCATGTATTGGCTCCCAGAGGGCGGGCGCGCCGGCGGTGCACGCACCCGGCGGGCTATGATACCAGCGTGCCCGCGAAAAGCCGCGACCTGGGTGTGCTGCTGTTCGGTCTTGCCGGCCTCTATTCGCTGCTGCTCGCTTTCCTCGGACTGGTGCAGCTGCTGATGCAGGCGCCGGGAAGCGCCGCGGTCGTCGCCGGCAGGCTGCGCATCCAGGCCACCTTCGTCAGCGGCGTGGTGAGCGTCGTGCTGCACCTCGCCTTCGCCGCCTTCCTGCTCAGCGCGCGCCATGGCCTGGCGGACCGCCTGCTCGCCAGGGACCCTGCGGCCGGCGCGACCGATGGAACCGACGAGACCGGCGAGACCGAGGAGACCGACGAGACCCCTGAGGACACCGCGGGCGACGCCCTCGGCATCGCCGCCGCGGGGGTCTGCTTCCTGGCCATCCTGCTGCTCGCCCGGGTGGTCACCGCGCTGAGCTACGGCGCGTCCC
This sequence comes from Thermoanaerobaculia bacterium, assembly GCA_035308185.1. Lineage (GTDB taxonomy): Bacteria > Acidobacteriota > Thermoanaerobaculia > Multivoradales > UBA5704 > JASLEW01. Next base: position 6,819 of record DATGHG010000152.1, read on the forward strand.
TGCTGTGGCTGCGCGGCAACGCCGGCGACGCCGTGGGCTGGACCGCCGGCGGCATGGCGGTGGACCTGCTGCTGGCGGCGGCCGGGGCGGCGCTGGTGGCGCAGCGCCGCCGCGTCGCGGCCCGCCTGCTGGCGGCGCCGGCCGGCGACCGTGGCGCCCGCGCCGCCGCCCGCGCGGGCGGCTCTGGCGGCGCGGGCGAGCGCTGGCAGCTGCCCGGCGCCCGCTTCCTGGGCCTGGTGGTGCTGATCTGGAACCTGCCGGAGCTGGCGGCGGCCGTCTCGGTCTTCGTGAAGTGGTGGTGGCGCCCGGCGGGCCTCGACCTGCGCTCGCAGGCGCTCGAGCACATCCCGCCGGCGGCGGCCGGGGTGCTCGCCGGGCTCTACCTGCTCCTGGTCTTCCCCGCCGGCCTGCCGGGGCTCTGGCGGCGGCTGCGGCCGCCGCGCCCGGCCCGGGAGTAGAGGAGTAGAATCGCCGCCAAGGAGGATCTTCCCCATGCGCTCGTACCGACTACCCGCCTTCGCGGCCATCCTCCTGCTGGCGCTCGCCGCCCTGCCGCTCGCCGCCTACACCATCTGGCTCAAGGACGGCACCAGCATCATCGCCCGCGGCAAATACGAGGTGAAGAACGGCAAGGCGATCATCACCCTGTCCAACGGCGAGCAGAGCTCCCTGGACGCGTCCCAGATCGACGTCGCCAGGACGGAGGCGGCCAACCACGGCAAGGACTACGGCACCACCGACCTCGGGGTGACCCGCGTGGTGCCCGGGCAGGAGGCGCCGCCGCCGCCCAACCGGTCGCTGACCGACCTCGTCGCCGCCCACCGTCCGTCGGGCCGCGAGCTGCCCAGTGCCCGGCGGCCCAACGAAGCCGTGGCCGGCCAGGCGGTGCGCTCCAAGGCCGGATACCTCGACCTGGCGAGCCTGCAGCACGTGCCCTTCGCCCGCGGCGAGGTGACCGCCGACCTGCAGCAGTTCCTGCGCTCGCAGGGCGTCGAGGAAGTGGAGATCTGGACCGGCTCGCAACCGGACCGCATGCTGCTCGAGATCACCACCGGCTCCGAGGCCGCGGTCTTCCAGAGCCTGACGGCCGGGGCCAACGCCCTGCTGCGGGTGCGCGACCGCTTCCCGCCGGCGGTGGCGGCGATCGAGCTGGTGATGAAGACGCCGACGCGCGAGAAGGCGGGCCAGTTCGTGCTCACCCCCGAGACCGCCACCGCCCTGGTCGCCAAGAAGATCGATCCGCCGGCGTTCTTCCTGGCCAACGTGCAGTTCTGAAACGCTTAGTTGGCGCCAACCCCGCCAACCCCGCCAACACCGCCCGCGTCCTCCTCTTCGAACAGCCCCAGGTAGCGTTCGACCGGCACCCCGACCCGGCGCGCGAAGCGCTGCTGGTAGCTCTCGACCTCGCCCACCGGCTCGTCGAGGAACACCCGCTCGACGCGGAACAGCGGCACGAACATGGCGCAGAGCCCGAGCGTCTGATCCTTGCCGCGCACCGCCTGCGCCATCCAGTCGTCGAAGCTCGAAAGGCTGATGCCGCGCAGATAGACACCGGTCATCACCAGCTCCTGCAGCACGCCCCAGAACTTCTCGGTGGGATTGTTGAGATGGACGACGACGATCGATCCGGGCCGGATGGTCATCGCTCGGGCTCCTCCGGCTGCGACAGCTCGATCAGCACGCCGCCGGCGCTCCGCGGATGCACGAACTGGATCCAGCAGCCGCCGGCGCCGCGGGTGGGCCGCGGCCGCAGCACCTGGTAGCCGGCGCCGCGCAGACCGGCGTCGTCGGCGGCGAGGTCGTCGGAGGTCAGGCAGAGGTGATGCAGGCCCGGGCCGCGGCGTTCGAGGAAGCGGGCGATCGGCGACTCCGGCGACGTCGGTTCGAGCAGTTCGAGGCGCGTCGCGCCGCAGGGGATCATCGCCACCCGCACCTGGTCGCCGGGAACCTCCTCGACGGCCTCGACCGCCAGGCCCAGCGCCTCGTAGAAGGCGCGGCTCTCGGCGATCGAGCGCACCGCGATGCCGACGTGATCGACGCCGCGGATCATGGCGCGCCCTCGCCGCGCGCGGCGCCCACCACCCCCGCGAACAGCCGGTCCGCTACCCGGTAGGGGTCCAGCCGCGCCGCGAAGCCGCGCTCCACCTCGCGGTCGAGGCCCAGCAGCCGGTCCGCCGCCACCACCACCCGGTGCTGCAGCAGCGTCTCGACGCGCAGGCGCAGGTGCGAGCGGCGCCGCACCGCCAGCTCGCCGCTCGCCACCAGGTGCTCGCGGTGACGCTCGACCTCGGCGAGGAGGCGATCGACCCCTTCGTCGCGGACGGACACCGCCTTGAGCACCGGCGGCAGCCACGCCCCATGCTCGCCGATCGACAGCATCATTTGCAGGTCCTTCCACACCCGCTCCACCCCCTCGCGATCGGCCTTGTTGATCACGAAGACGTCGGCGATCTCGAGGATGCCCGCCTTGATGGCCTGGATGTCGTCGCCGAGGCCGGGGACCGTGACCAGCACCACCGTGTCCACGCTGCGCACGACGTCAACCTCGTCCTGGCCGACGCCGACGGTCTCGACCAGCACCCAGTCGAAGCCCGCCGCGTCGAGCAGGTCGACGGCGTCGCGCGAGGCGCGCGCCAGACCGCCCATGGCGCCGCGCGTCGCCATCGAGCGGATGAAGACGCCGGCGTCGAGATAGTGCGACTGCATGCGGATGCGGTCGCCCAGCAGGGCGCCGCCGGTGAACGGGCTGGTGGGGTCGACCGCCAGGATGCCCACCGTCTCGCCGCGCTGCCGGCAGTGCCGCGCCAGCCGGTCCACCAGGGTGCTCTTGCCCGCGCCCGGGGGGCCGGTGATCCCCACCACCCGCGCCCGCCCGGTGCGCTCGTAGATGCGCCCGATCAGGTCGCGCGGCGTCACCGCCCCTTCGCCGGCGTTCTCGAGCACCGAGATGGCGCGGCCGAGCGCCCGCGGCTGGCGCTCGAGCAGGCGCTGGACCAGCTCGTCGAGCGTCCATGCCGCCAATCGCGGCGCCGGGCCGTCGCCGCCGGCCATGACCATCAGCGCGCCGTCTTCTGGGTCAGCAGCTGGCGGGCGATCACCAGGCGCTGGATCTCGCTGGTGCCCTCGCCGATGGTGCAGATCTTCGCGTCGCGAAAATATTTCTCGGCGCGGTAGTCCTTGACGAAGCCGTAGCCGCCGTGGATCTGCACGCCGCGCTCCGCGCAGAAGACCGCGGTCTCGCCGGCGTGGAGCTTGGCCTGCGAAGCGAGCCGCGAGACCGCGCGGCCATGATCCATCGCCTCGGCGGCGGCGAAGGTGAGGCACTCGGCGGCGGCGATCGCGGTGGCCATCTCGGCGAGCATGAAGCGGATCGCCTGGAAGGCGGCGATCGCCTGGCCGAACTGATGGCGCTGCTTGGCGTAGGCGCGGGCGGTATCGAACGCCCCCTTGGCGGTGCCGAGGCCGAGCGCGGCGATCGAGATCCGCCCGCCGTCGAGCACCTGCAGCGCCTGGATGAAACCCTCGCCGACGTCGCCCAGCAGGCGGTCCTCGCCGACCAGGCAGTCCTCCATGATCACCTCGGAGGTGTCGGAGGCGCGGATGCCGAGCTTGTTCTCCTTCTTGCCGGCGCGAAACCCCGGCATGCCCTTGTCGAGCACGAAGGCCGAGATGTTGTGATGGCGAGGGCCCGCGGGATCGGTGACCGCGAACACCACGCAGACGTCGCCCTCGCGGCCGTGGGTGGTGAAGGTCTTGGCGCCGTTGAGCACCCAGCCGCCCGCCACCTTCTCCGCCCGGGTCCTGGTGCCGGCAGCGTCCGATCCCGCCCCGGGCTCGGTGAGGCTCCAGGCGCCGATCTTCGTGCCGGAAGCCAGCGGCGTCAGCCAGCGGCGCCGCTGCTCGTCGTTGCCGAACTTGAAGATGTGATTGCTGCACAGGGAGTTGTGGGCGGCGACGCTGATGCCGACCGAAGGGTCGACACGCGACAGCTCGGTGACCACCAACACGTATTCGACGTAGCCCAGCCCGGCGCCGCCATAGCGCTCGGGAAAGAGGATGCCGAGGAAGCCGAGCTCCCCGGCCTTCAGTATCACCTCGCGCGGGAAGCGCTGGCTCTCGTCGATCTCGTCGACGATCGGGTCGATCTCCTGGCGAGCGAAGTCCCGGGCGGTCTCTTGGATGGCGCGCTGTTCGTCGGTGAGGGAAAAATCCATCCCGGGATGCTATCTCGCGCTGCCCGGCAGCGGCAATGTCGGTCTGTCCGTGCCCGGCTTTTGAAATGGCAGCTCCGGCCGGCCATTTTTTTTCCAAGTCGTTGTCGTGCCTGTAGTAGACTCGATGACATGGTGGACGGGGAGATTCGCCGGTACGCCAAGATGCTCGAGGCGGTGGTGAAGCTGTCGGAGCTGTCGACGCGGGAGCTCGAACGCCGGCTGAACCTCGGGGGCGGCACCCTGAACCGCATCTTCACCGGCAAGATCGACCTCAAGCTGCGCCATATCCTGCTGGTGCTCGAGGAGGTGGGGATGAAGCCGGAGCGGTTCTTCCAGCTCGCCGCCACCCAACCGGCGGCCGGCGCGGGCGGCGCGGCCGGCGATCATGCCGGCGGCCTGCTGGCCGCCGAGATCCTGGAGAGCTTCCAGCGCTTTGGCTACAGCATCGGCCGGCCGGCGGCGCCGCTCCCGGACCGGCCGCTCTCCGACGAGGAGCTCGACCGGCGGATCGAGGCGGCGCTGGCGCGGGTCGTCGGCCGGGCGGCGAAGGAACCGGCAACGGTGCCGGCGATCGCCGGCGCTCCACCCTCCGAGCCCTCAGCGAAGTAAGCCGGCTCCATCCGCGGGCTCGGACGCCGGCCGGCGCTGCGGCTGGCGCTCGAGCTCGGTGAGCAGCAGCGCCACCATCCGCATCCGGTCGAGCGTCACCTCGTCGCGATCGCACGCCTCGCGCAGGATCAGCAGCGCCGCCACCGCTTCACGGGCGATGCGCAAGGCGCGGAAGGTGGCGATCATCTCCTCGACCAGCCGGCGCACCTCCGCGGTCCTGCCCAGCTGCAACCAGACCGCGGCGAGGTCGAGCGCGACCAGGGCGGCATTGTAGGGGCTGCCGGCGTCGGCGAAGCCCAGGCGGGTCGCGCTCAACTCGCGCTCGGCGCGCTCGAGGTCCCCCAGACCGGCATGGATCCTCCCCTCGAGCCAGCGCAGGCGGATCAGGCTCAGCCGGCCGCCGTGGCGCGCGAACAGCGAACGGCTGCGCCAGAGGTGGATGCGGGCCTGGCGATGGCGCCCGCAATCGACCAGCTTGGTCAGCATCGCATGGACGGCGCTGACCGCCAGCGCCGGATCCTGGTCGAGGTCGATCAGCTCCACGCCGTGCACCAGCAGTCCCAGCGCTCGGCGGGGCTGGCCGTCGTAGCCGGCGAAGATGCCGCGGCTGATCATCGCCCGGCCCGCCAGGTGGAATTGGCCCATCCGGAGATAGAACCGGTGGACCTTGTTCAGCAGCTCGTCGGCTTCGGCAAAGCGGCGCTGGTCGGCGAGCATCGACGCCATGAGATCGCCGGCGCGGGCGAGCAGCCGGGGGTCGCCGCTGCCGCGATGCAGCCAACCGACAGCCCGCGCCATCGCCTGCTCGGCCTTGGCCAGGTCGTCGGCGACCCGGTAGGCGTTGGCGAGCTCGGCCCAGGCGCGGGCGCGGACGTCGGCGATGGCCGCTCGCCCATGGAGCTGCTTGTCCAGGCGCTCCGCCGCAAACAGGGCCAGCTCCGCGATCCGCACCATCTCGCGCGGATCGTCGTAGCGCAGGTCCCAGGCGGCGGCAAACAAGGCCTCCACCCGCACCAGGCCGCGCAGCCGGCTCCCCGCCTCCCGCCGCCGGATCTCCTGAAAGCCGCGCACCGCGACGAGACAGGCGCGCGCGATCGGCTGATCGTAGCTGATGTCGGAGGGGGCGGCGGCGGCGGCGCCGGCGACGCCCGGCGGCGGGTCCAGCGAGTCCGTGGAGCTTTCGCAGGCAATCGCCCGCGGCGCCGGCGGCGCCTCAGGATCGGGCGCGGCGAGCACCGGGGCCAGCAGCCGCGAGCACCGCGGGCAGCCGCGAAGCAGATGCCGCACCAGCCGCCGCCGGCTGCCGCCGGAGAGGGTGCCGCGCACCAGCCCATCGATCTCGGTCGGGGTCGGATGGTCGGTCAAGGATCCTCCTCGTCGTGCCTGGACGATACATCGTTACAGAATTCTCTCATATCGCGGAGCAGTATGTCTTCACCAGGTCTGATGGATCGCGGGTGGCCGGGACGGCCGGCGGCACCGCTCCCCACGGCTACCTGGGCGCGGCACCGCCTGCCAACGTTACTCAGTGAGGATTGCACTGCCCATTGGGATCGATGCAGATGCCGGCGTCGACCACCAGGCGGCCGGCGCCGGCGGGACTCCCGGCCGCCTTGCCGAGCGTCATCTGCAACCACTGCAACCACTGCACCGACCGCATGAGGGCGGCGATCGCGTCGGTCTGGCCCCGGGGGGCCGCGGCACCAGCCGCCGCCGGCGCCACCTGCTGACTGCCGGCCGCCAGCACCGGGATCGGGGCGATGACGATCATGCCGAGGACCACGGCAAGGACGGCGACGCGACACGGCAGGGCGATTCGAGACATGCGTCCTCCTCTCCTGTGGGCTGAGGGAAGAGCCTCCATGGCTCTCCGGTCACCCGCGGATGGCGGCAAGGGCCGCCGGTATGTACCCTATTGTGGCAATTTTGAGTTTAAAGGCGTAACTTGGACGCGGAGAATCTTCATTTTCCCGACGGCTCACCGCGAGCTGGAACGGTGTGCCCTGGTGCGGGCGCGGCAAGATGCTGCAGCGACTTGGGGCGGATTTGAGGACGCGCGGACAGGATGTTTTATGGCGCGCACAAAACTTGTTGTTTGTTGACTTCTTGTCGTCTCAGCCTCCATGATGTCGTGCCATGGGAAAATCGCCGAAGGAGGGCACCTCGCCGTCCCCGGGGAAACCCAGACCGCTGCCGAGCGCCTTCAATCTGGCCCTCGGCGCGCGCCTGCGCGAGCTGCGTGAGGAGCGCGGCTGGAGCCAGCGAGAGCTCGGCAGCAAGCTGGGCATCCTGCAGTCGAAGCTCAGCAAGTACGAGAGCGGCACCCATCAGCCTTCCCTGCGCAACCTGGTGCGGTTGGCGAACCTGGTCGGCGTGACCACCGACTACCTGCTGACCGGCATCGGCTCGCAGGTGCCGCCGCTGCGCGACGAGCGCCTGCTCGATCGCTTCCGCCGCCTCGGCGCCGGCGGCGAGGAGATGCGCGCGATCGTGCTGTCGATCCTCGATGCCATGTTCGAGCTCGGCGCCTACCTCGAGCAGCGGCCGGCCGGAGAGCCGGCAGGGCCGGCGGACACCGGCCCCCTCCTCGCCGCCGGCGCCGGCGAAGCGGCGCGCTCCCGCCCGGCGCGCCGCCGCCGCCGCACTCCGAGATCCTGATCCGCCCGGACCGCGGGCTTTCCGCTACACTCCTCCTCGGGGGAGTCCGTTATGATCGAAGAGGCGCGTCTGCTGCGCAAGCTGATGGTCCGCCAGGACCTCAGCCGCGCCGAAACCGCGCTGCTGGTCGACAGCCAGCTGCGCGAGGACGTGAGCGGTTGGCGGCTGCTCGCCTTCTCCGTCGCGGTGCAGACCAAGGGCGAGACGCTGGACGAATTGCTGGGCATCCTCGACGGCATGGCCCGGCGGACCGGGCCGTATCCCATCCGGCTGCCCGTCGAGCTGATGGACATCTCCAGCTCGGGCGGCACCGGCATCCCCAAGATCAACGTCTCCACCCTGTCGGCGCTGGTCCTCGGCGAGCCCGGCCTGGCGGTCGCCAAGCAGTCGTTCTACGGCATCAACAGCCTTGCCGGCAGCGCCGACGTGCTGCGCACCGTCGGCCTCGAAGTGCCGGCCCTGACCCTGCCGCAGCTAGAGCGGGCTCTCGGCACCATCGGCGTCGCCTTCCAGTCGCCGCTGTTCCTCAGCCCGGAGCTCGCCAACCTGACCCGGTTCGGCCAGGGCCTGGCCGCCAACGGCGTCGGCATCAGCACGCCGTATCACCTGATGGTGCCGGTCTTCGCGCCCTACAAGCTCAAGTACCGCATGTTCGGGATCAACCGCGTGGAGCAGCTCGACCTGCTCGCCGCGCTGTTCCGCGCCCAGGGCTACCAGAGCGCCCTGGCGGTCCACGGCCTCGACGGTCTGGACGAGGTCTCGATCTGCGCCCCCAGCCGTCTACGCGGCTTCCGCGACGGCGAGGAGATCGACCTCACCCTCACTCCCGAGCAGGCCGGCCTCGCCACCGCGCCGGCAGCCGCCGTGGCGCCGCGCGACGCGGCCGGGAGCGGCAACGATTTCCTGCGCATCGCCTACGGCGTCGAGACCGGCCCCAAGCGCGATCTGGTGGCGCTCAACAGCGGCGTCGCCCTGTACCTGACCGGCCGTGCCGCCTCGATCGCGGCCGGGGTCGAGGACGCGATCGAGCGCCTGGCGAGTGGCGGCGTGGCGCGCAAGCTCGAAGCTCTGGTCGAGCAGGTGGGCTCCCCGGACACCCTGCGCCGGGCAGCGGCGGCAGCCCTGTCGCCTTGAGCCCGATGGACGTCCGCCGCGAGATCCTGCGCAACGTCATCCTCTGTCAGGCACTGGCGCCGCTGGGCAAGAAGCACGGCAGCCGGCGCTGGGGCCCCCCCCAGCTGGGTCCCAAGCTCGAATACGTCCTGGTGGCGGGAGTCAACACCGGCTGGCAGTTCTACGACCTCGCCGACCGCGTGCTGCAATGCGGCCGCCAGCCGGACTGCATCTTCGACCTGGCCTACGAGGCGCAACGCGAGAGCACCCGCGGCCGGCTCGGCGGCAAGGTGAACTACGGGCCGATCCACATGCTGATCCCGCTGGTCACCGCGCAGCTGCTGGACTACCTCGAGACCGGCGCCTTCGAGAACGTCGAGTCGATCCTCGAGCGCAGCGGCGACGTGCTGCGCCGCACCACGCCGCAAGACGTCGCGGCGCTCGAGCGCTTCATCCACCTCGGCTACGAGGTGGCGGCCAGGAACCGCGCCCGCAGCGGCCGGCCGATCAGCAGCGACCGCCCGCGGATCAAGGGCCGCTACGCGACAGTGTGGGACGTCTGCCAGGACTTCCAGCACATGCACTCGGTGCGCGAGATGCTGGCCGGCTATCCCTACAGCCAGCAGGTCTATCGCTTCCTGCTGCACAACGTCGAGACCGGCATCCTGGACGCCATCGAGCTGATCTACCAGTTCATGGTGCCGGAGGTGGGGCGCACCGACGTGGTCGGCGACCTGATCGTCGTCGGTCTGTACCTGCTGCTGATCAAGCACCCGGAGGGCGTGCTGTTCGTCTAGGTAACGCGATAGACCAGGAACAGATAGTCCCCGAGGCGCTCGCATTCGACCAGCCGCAGCCGCGCCGGCGCGCCGGCGCCCGCGAACAGGTTGGCGGCGCGCGCGTCGAGGACGGCGGGCAGCAGGGTCAGGTGGATGCGATCCACCAGGCCGGCGCGCAGCAGCGCGCGGTTGAGCCGCCCGCCGCCCTCCACCACCACCCGGCGGAGGCCGCGCTCGGCCAGCGCGGCGCCAAAAGCGGCCAGGTCGATGCGCCGCTCGCCGCAGGGCACCGCCTCGACGCCGCGCGCCGCCAAGAACTCGAGATAGGCCCGCGGCGTCGACTCGACCACCCCGACCAGCGTGCGCGCCGAACCGTCGAAGATGCGGGCCGCCGGCGGGATCCTCCCCTTGCGGTCGAGGGTGACGCGCACCGCCGTCGCGCCGGCGGCGAGGTGGGAGGTCAGCGTCGGGTCGTCGGCCAGCACCGTGCCGGTGCCGACCGCCACCGCATCGTAGCGGCGCCGTACGGCGTACATGCGCGCCAGCACGGCGGGCGGCGTCGCGAGCATCGCCGGCAGCGCGGTGCTGCGGCCGCCGGGGCCCGCCGCCAGGGAGCCGTTGACGGCGCCGGCGGTCAGCAGGTCGAAGATCACGAGAAGTACCGGCGCGCCGCGGCCAGGTCCTCGGGAGTGTCGATCTCGAACACCGGCGCGGTGTACTCCCGGAAGAGGACGCGCTCGCCGCGGTCGAGCGCCCGCTGGACGTACTCGCCGCGCGGCTCGAGGTCGAGGTCCGCGAGCGAGGCGGCGCACTGGATGCCGAGGTTGGGCAGGCTGAAGGGGTAGACGCCGTCGCGGGTCAGGGTCACGCGCGGCACCGGCGCCGACGGCCGTAACTTGGCGAGGTGCCGGTCCGAGCGGCGGCACAGATAGGAGGCGTAGGGGCGCTCCGCGAGGTGGCTCGCCAGCAGCTGATGAACCGGCTCGGGATCGGCGAGCAGCGTATCCCCTCCCACCCAGAGGAAATCGCCGGTCACCCGGAGACCGGCCAGGCGCAGGGTGGCGAGCATGTCGGGCGTCTCCTCCACCTCCAGCACCTCGCCCCCGGCCTGCCGGAAGGCGGCGGCCTGGGCCCGGCGCGTCACCAGCAGCGGCTCGAGGGCGAGCTGGCGGCCCAGCTCCAGCAGCCGATCGAGCAGCGTCCGGCCGCCGACCTCCACCAGCTGCTTGGGGCCGCCGTCCGTCTCGTGGCAGAGGCGCCTGCCGTGGCCGGCCGCCAGCACCACCATCCGCATTCTGACGCATCCTCTCCGGCGCGTGGAGCGCCTGATGCAGGCCGGTTATAATAACGAAAGATCTGTTTTCAGTCCCTGCGCTGTTGCGCTGTCGCTCTCCGGGGCCTCAGCCTCACCTTTTCTAACAGGGGGCTGATGCCATGAGCGAGCAAGGTTCGTTGACCGTTGACGTTCCATTCGAGAGCGCGGCCGAATCCCGGACCGCAAACTTGACGACGCTGGCGCCGATCGCCGACAAGATCCGGAGCCTCAACCGGCTGCGCCGGATCGAAGGTCAGGTCCGCGGCCTGCAGCGAATGGTCGAGGAGGACCGGCCCTGCGGCGACATCCTGACCCAGGTCTCCTCGGTGCAGGAGGCGCTGCGGGCCACCGGCCGCGAGCTGCTGCGCGACCATCTCAAGCAGTCCACTCGCACCGCGCTCCGCCAGGGCGAGGCCCCTGCCGAAGCGCTCTGCGACGAGATGGTCGAGATGGTCTTCCGCCATGGCAGGTGAATCGGCTGCTACAATCGCGCCCGGCTATGGACGAACGCAATGGCCTGCGCGTGCTGGTCATCGAAGACAACGCCGACGCCGCCGAGACGCTGCGTGACCTGCTGGCGCTGTTCGGGCACCAGGCGGAGATCGCACACACCGGCGCCGACGGCGTCGAGGTGGCGCGCCGGCGGCCCCCCGACGTGGTCCTCTGCGACATCGGCCTGCCGGAGATGGACGGGTACGCGGTGGCGCGCGAGCTGCGCGCCGATCCGCTGACCGCGCCGATCCGCCTGGTCGCGCTCACCGGCTACGGCCAGGACTCGGATCGGCTGCGAGCCGCGGCGGCCGGTTTCGACCTCCATCTCGTCAAGCCGGTGGGCCCGGATCTCCTCAAGCGGCTGCTGGCGGGTTTCGCCGAAGGCGGGCCGGGCGTTGCTGGTCCTGGCAATCTACAACCTCAGGGGTAACGAGGCGCTGCTGGCGCGCGAGCTGGCGGCCGTGCTCAAGCGGACGGTCTACGAGGCGAGCTCGCGCCTGCGCGCGCCGGGCGGCGGACCGTCGGTGATCGCCAGTTTCGCCGAGCCCGGAGCGGCGCGGGAGGCCGCCGCGGTGCTGCACGCGCGCGGCTTCGACACCCTGCTGCTGGATGCGGGCGAGATCGAAACCGATGCCGGCCGCCGCGTCGTGCGCGCCTTCGAGCTGGGCGCCGAAGCGATGAGCGTCGAAGCGGGCGGCGCACGGCTCGAAGCCGGCTATCGGGACGTCGAGCTGCTGCTGCGCGGCGTCAGGATCCTGGTCCGCCGGCCGGCGGCGCCGCGGACGACCCGCAAGCTGAGCCTGACGCGCGCCGCGCTCACCGGCGGCCTGCTGGTCACCAAGGTGGTGGCGGTACCGGGCCGGCAGGCAGCCGCGGAGCGCGAGGGCTTCCTGCACCTCTACGCCAGGGGCCTGCCGCCGCTGGTCTGGCGCGAGACCGCGCTGGACTACCGTTCGCTGGCCGGGGAGCTGCTGCCGTCGCGCCAGGCCAACTTCGCCCGGGTGGTCGCCGAGCTGCGCCGGCGCTGCCCGCAGGCCGCCTACGACGAGCGGCTGGCCAGCCCTGCCGGTCAGGCGCAGCTGCTGGGTCCCACCCTGCCCCCGGCCGAGAACCTCGACGTCGCCATCTCGGTGCTGGCGGCGGCGCTGCGCCGGCCGGCGACGCCCTGAGGCCGGCAGGGCGGCGCCCTGGGCGCATGCTATCGTCGTCGATCGTGCGCGCGCACCGACTCCTGAGCGGCTCCGCACTGCTCGGTGTCCTGGCCGGCGGGGCGGTCGCTGCCGCCCTCGCCGCGGCGGCGCCGCCCGTTCCCGCCGCCGACGCTCCGCCTGCCGCCCTGAGCCTGTCGCTGCCGCAGGCGGTCGAGCTGGCCCTGGCGGCGAACCGGACGCTGGCGGCGGCCCGGCTGGCCCGGCCGATCGCCGGCGCCAACCTGGCGGTGGCCGGCGAGCGCCCCAATCCCGATCTGCTGCTCGAAAAGCTGCGCGAGACGCCGCACGAGGCCGCCACCCTGTCGCTGCCGATCGAGACCGCGGGCAAGCGCGACCGCCGCATCGCCGCCGCCCAGGCGGATGCCGCGAGCGGCGAGGCGGAGATCGCGCGCGCCGCCGCCGCCACCCGCAACCAGGTCCGGCGCGCCTTCTTCGCCCTGCTCGCGGCACAGCGGCGCGCCGCCGAGGAACAGGCCAGCCTCGAGCTCGCCGAGCGCGCCGCCGGCGCCGCCCGCGCGCGCTTCGAGGCTGGCGCCGCGCCCCGCCTCGACGCGCTGCAGACCGAGCTGGCGGCGGCCCAGGCGAGCAACGACGCCGAAAGCGCGCGCGGCCTGCTGGCGGCCGCCCGCAGCCAGCTCGACAGCCTCCTCGATCGCCCGCCCCAGGCCGCGATCGCCGCCTTGGGCGAGCTGGCAACCGGCGCGGTGCCGGCCACCGAGACCGCCATCGCCGGCGCGCTCGCCGGCAGCGCCGACCTGGCGCTGCTCGACCGCCGGATCGCCGGCCAGCGGGCGAAGGTGGCGCTGGCGCGCGCCCAGCAGGTGCCGAACCCGGTGGTGCAGGGCGCCATCACCCATGGCGCGGAGCCGGAGTTCGAGTGGGGCTGGCGCGCCGGCCTCACCGTGACGCTGCCGATCTTCACCAGCCACCGCGCCGAGGTGGAGGTCGAGCAGGCCACCCTGGCCCAGCTGGTTGCCGAGCGCGAGGCGAGCGCCGTGCAGATCGCCGGCGCGGTGGCCGCCGCCGTGGCGCAGGCGGCGGTGGCGCAGCGGCAGGCGCTGCGCTTCCGCGACGAGATCCTGCCGCACGCCCTCGAGGTCGAGAGCCTGGCCGAGGATTCCTACCGCGCCGGCGAGACCGGCCTGGTGGCGCTGCTGCAGGTGCTGCAATCGACCCGCGACCTGCGCCTGCGCGCGGTCCAGGCCGGCCTCGACTTCCAGGTGGCCCTGGCCGACCTGGAGCAGGCCCTGGGAGCCCCGTTGCCATGAAGCCCATGAGGCTCGCGATGTCGGCGATGTGGGCGGCGGCCGCCGTCGTGGCTGCCGCCGGCGCGTGCTCGCGGCCGCCGACGCAGGAGGTCGAGACCGCGGACCGCGTGCCGGTGGTCACCCGGCCGGCCCTCCGCGGCACCATCCGCCCGCTGGTCACGGCCACCGGCATGGTCAAGCCGGCCACCGGCGCCGAGCTGCTGGTCAGCGCGCCGCAGAGCGCGCGCATCGCCGAGATGCCGAAGGGGGTCGGCGATCCGGTGCGGCGGGGCGACCTGCTGGTGCGCTTCGACATCCCCTCGCTTGACGCCGATGCCAGCGAGCGGCGGTCGGCGATGGCCAGCGCCGAGGCGCGGCTGACCAACGCCGCCAGCGCCGAGCAACGGGTCAGCGGGCTCTTCCAGCGCGGCATCGCGGCGCGCAAGGAGCTGGAGGACGCGGACCGCGAGCTGGCCGACGCCAAGGCGGCGGTGAGCGCCGCGCGCGACGCTCGCACCGCGGCTGCCGAGCTGGCCGGGCGCCAGGTGGTGCGCGCCCCCTTTGCCGGCGTGGTGGCGGCGCGCGGCCACAACCCGGGGGACCTGGTGGACCCCTCGGCGGCGGACCCGATCCTGCGGCTGGTGGATCCCAGCCGGTTGCAGGTCGAGGCGGCGGTGGCGCTCGCCGACCTTGCCCAGGTGGCGGTCGGCAGCCCGGCGATGGTGGCCGGGCCGGGCGGCTACCCGCCGGAGGCGGCGACGGTGCTCACCCGCCCGGCGGCGGTCGATCCGGCGACGGCGGCGGCCAGCGTGCGCCTCGCCTTCGCGGCGCCCAGCCGGCTGCCGGCCGGCACTCCGGTGCGGGTCGAGATCCAGGGCCCGCCGCGCGCCGGCGCGGTGCTGGTGCCGGCCGCCGCGCTGGTGCAGGAGGGCGCCTCGAGCTTCCTGTTCACCGTCGACGCCCAGGGCAAGGCGCACCGCCGGCCGGTGCGGGTCGGGATCGTCGCCCGCGGCGAGGCGGAGATCCTCGCCGGCGTGGCCGCCGGCGAAGCGGTGGTGGTGAGCGGCCAGAACGCCCTCCCCGACGGCGCCGCCACCATGCCCGCGCCGCCGGCCGAGAGCGCGGCCCCATGAGCCTGGTGGCGCGCGCCGCCCGCCACGAGGGCGCGCTGCTGCTGCTGGTGGCGCTGCTGGCGCTCGCCGGCCTGCTGTCGCTGCCGTCGCTCGGCAGCAGCATCTATCCGCCGCTACAGTTCCCGCGCATCGTGGTGGTCGCCCACAGCGGCATCCTGCCGGCGCGCGCGATGATGCTGACCGTCACCCGCCCGCTCGAACAGGCGATCCGCGAGGTGCCCGGCATCCGCCGCGTCCGCTCGCGCACCTTCCGCGGCGCCGCCGAGCTGTCGGCCCTCTTCGAGCCGGCCACCAACATGGACCTCGCCCTGCAACAGCTGCAAGCGCGGATCGCCGAGGCCCGCGGCGGCATGCCGGCCGATCTCGACTTGCAGGTGGAGCGCCTGTCGCCGGCCACCTTCCCGATGTACAGCGTGATCCTGACCGGCGGGCTGCCGATCGCCGACCTGCGCGACTACGCCTTCTACGTCATGCGTCCGGCTTTCTCCCGCGTCGCCGGCGTCGGGCGGGTCGAGGTGCAGGCGAGCGACAGCCGCGAGATCGAGGTGGTGGCGGACCCGGCCCGGCTGCTGGCCGCCGGCCTGACGCTGCAGGACGTCAGCGCCGCCCTGGCGGCGGCCAACCAGCTGGCGCCGGTCGGCCGCTACGACGCCGGCGGGCGGCAGTATCTGGTGCTGGCGTCGGGAGCCTGGCACGGCGCCGGCGACGTCGCGGCGACGCCGATCGCGGTGCGCAAGGGCGCCACGCTGCGGGTCGCCGACGTGGCCCAGGTCTTTCCGGGATCGCCGGACCGCACCAGCCTCGCCACCGGCAACGGCAAGGACGCCGCCCTGATCACCCTCTCGCAGCAGGTCGGCACCGACGTCCTGACCGTCAAGGCCGGCATCGAACGGGCGCTGCACGACACCATCGCGCCGGCGCTGCCGTCCGGCCTGCACATCTCCAAGGTCTACGACCTCGCCGAGTTCGTCGCCGGCGCCATCGCCAACGTGCGCGACGCCATCCTGATCGGCGGCCTGCTGGCGGTGGTGGTGCTGATCGTCTTCCTCGGCGACTGGCGGATGACGGCGATCGCCGCCCTCACCCTGCCGTTGACGGTGGCGGCGACCTTCCTGTTCATGCGGCTCTTCGGCGAGTCGATCAACCTGATGTCGATGGGCGGGCTGGCGGTCGCCATCGGCCTGGTGATCGACGACGCGGTGGTGGTGGTCGAGAACGTCCACCGGCGCCTGGGAGCGGGCGGCGACGCCGCCGGGGCGGTGGAGGAGGCGACCGAGGAGCTGGTGGCGCCGGTGGTCGGCTCCACCCTGACCACGGTGGTGGTGCTGGCGCCGCTCGGCCTGCTCTCCGGGGTGGTGGGGCAGTTCTTCCGCGCCCTGTCGCTCACCCTGTCGGTGTCGGTGCTGGTCTCGCTCGGCCTGTCGCTCACCCTCATCCCGCTGCTGTCGCGCCGGATCTTCGCCCGGGGCGCCGGCGGGGGCGGGGGCGGGAGGCAGCGCCGGCAGGGCGACCATGCCGGCCCGCGCTGGGGAACGCGGCTCGAGGCCTTCTACGAGCGGGCGCTGGCGGCGGCGCTGCGCCGGCCGCGCTGGGCGGCGGCGGCGGTGGTCGTGCTGGCGCTCGTGGCCGGCGTCCTGGGCTGGCGCATGCCGAGCGGCTTCCTGCCGCAGATGGACGAGGGCGGCTTCGTGATCGACTACGTGACCCCGCCCGGCACGGCGCTGGCGGCGACCGATCGCATGGTGCGGGCGATCGAGCGGCTGGTCGCGGCGACGCCCGAGGTGGCGGCCTTCTCGCGCCGCACCGGCGCCGAGCTGGGCCTCTACGCGACGCAGCAGAACAAGGGCGACGTGCTGGTGCGCCTGAAGCCGCGCGCCGAGCGCCGGCGCTCGGCCGACGAGGTGATCGACGGCCTGCGCTCCAAGGTCCACGACGCGCTGCCCGGGGTGGACGTCGAGTACACCCAGATCCTGCAGGACATGCTCGGCGACCTGGAAGGGGCGGCGGCGCCGATCGAGATCAAGATCTTCGGCGACGACCCCGAGGTGCTCGGCGGCATCGCCGAGCAGGTCGAGCCGCTGCTGGCGCAGGTGCGCGGCGTCGTCGACGTGGTCGGCCTCGAGCGCGGCAATCCCGAGGTGACCTGGGTGATCGATCCGGTGGCCGCCGGCCGCCTGGGGCTCACCGTCGAGCAGGTGGCCGGCCAGCTGGCCGCCGCCTGGCTGGGAGATGCGGCGACCGAGCTGCGCCTGCCGGACCGCACCATCCCGGTGCGGGTGCGACTGCCGGACGGCGAACGCTTCGATCCGGCGCGGCTCGCCGCCACCCCGGTGCGGGGCGCCGGCGGCGCGCTGGCGCCGCTCGCCAGCCTCGGCCATCCGGTGGCGGCCAGCGGCCAGAACGTGCTGACCCGCGAGGACCTGCGCCAGCTGGCGCTGCTGACCGCCAGGCTCGAAGGCCGGGACCTCGGCGGCGCCGTCGCCGAGATCCAGGCGCGCCTGCGCACGCTGCGCCTGCCGATCGGCTACTCGGTCGAGGTCGGCGGCCAGTTCGAATCGCAGCGCCAGGCCTTCCGCGAGCTGCTGGCGGTGTTCGCCGTCGCCGCCTCGCTGGTGCTGGTCATCCTGCTGTTCCAGTTCCGCGCCTGGCTGCCGGCAGCCCTGCTGCTCGCCGCCGCGCCGCTGTCGCTGGGCGGCGCCTTCGCGCTGCTCTGGGCGACCGGCACCGAGCTGAACGTCTCGTCGGCGATGGGCCTGATCCTGCTGATCGGGCTGGTGGTCAAGAACGGGATCGTGATGCTAGATTACGCTCACCGCCTGCGCGACCGCGGCGCGCCCCTGGCCGAGGCGGTGGCGGCGGCGGCGCGGGTGCGGCTGCGGCCGATCCTGATGACCACCCTCTGCACCCTGTTCGGACTGCTGCCGCTCGCCCTGGGCCTGGGCGCCGGCGCCGAGCTGCAGAAGCCGCTGGCCCTGGCGGTGATCGGCGGCCTGGGGCTGTCGACGATGGTGACCCTGCTCGCCGTCCCCTCCCTCTACGTCGCGATGCGCGGGCGCCGCGGCCGCATGAGACACGCACCGGATGTTCGCTGACCGGCTCGTCGACGCCGTAAGGCGCAAGGGCACCCCCTGCATCGTCGGGCTCGATCCGCGAATCGAGGCCATCCCCGACTTCCTGACCGCACCGGTGCGGCACCTGCCCGCCGACGAGGCGGCGCACCTGGCCATCGCCGGGCACAACCGGTGGCTGATCGAGCGGCTGGCGCCGCGGGTCGCCGCGGTCAAGCTGCAGAGCGCGTTCTACGAAGCCAACGGCCTCGGCGGGCTGCGCGCCCTGATGGACACCATCGATTGCGCGCGGCGCCACGGCCTGCTGGTGATCGTCGACGTCAAGCGCAGCGACGTGCCCTCGACCGCGGTGGCCTACGCGCAGGCGTACCTGGGCGAGAGCGAGGCGTTCGGCCGGCGCCGGCCGCTGTTCGACGCCGATGCGGTGACGGTGACGCCATTCTTGGGGGTTGACAGCCTACAGCCCTTCGTCGCCGAGTGCGCCGCGCGCGGCAAGGGCCTGTTCGTGCTGGTCAAGACCTCGAACCCCGGCTCCGCCGACCTGCAGGACCTGACCCTCGCCAGCGGCGAGCGCCTCTACGAACGGCTGGGCGGCCTGGTGGACCAGCTGGGGGCGGGGCTGATCGGCGCCTCGGGGTACAGCTCGATCGGCGCCGTGGTCGGCGCCACCTTCCCCGCCGAGGCTGCCAGGCTGCGCCGGATCATGCCGCGAGCGGTCCTGCTGGTGCCGGGATACGGCGCGCAGGGCGGCGGCGCCGGCGACGCGGTGGGATGCTTCAACGACGACGGCCTCGGCGCCCTGATCAGCGCCTCCCGCAGCGTCACCCTGCCGACTGCCGACCGCGAGATCGCGCCGCAGGAGCTCGAGCTGCTGGTGACGCAACGGCTGCAGGCGATGATCGACGAAGTGGGACGCGCCATGCGCGAGCGCGGCCTGCCGCCGATGGGCCAGGCCGCCGCCGCCTCGGCGACCGTCGCGTCGAGTTAGCGACCGGCCGGCGCCAGCTACCGGCCGCCGGTCGCCGGCGCCGGCGCCGGTTCGAGGCGCACCCGCGACAGCTCGACGCCCGAGTAGTAGTGGTAGAGGATCTCGCGATAGGTGTGGCCGCGCTGGGCCATGCCGTAGGCGCCGACCTGGCAGAGGCCGACGCCGTGCCCCCAACCGCGGCCGCTGAACAGCCAGCCGGCCTCCCGCCCGGGGGGCGCCAGGCGCTTGGCGGTGAACAGCGTGTCCGGCACGTCCAGCGTCCAGCGCACCGCCAGGCCTTCCACCTCGGCGGTGCGGCCGCCGTCGCCCTCGATGCGGATCTTGCCGACGCGGCCGGAAGCGCCGCGCTCGAGGATCTCGAAGCCGTGGAACCCGAGCCCGGGGAAGCGGGTGCCGATGGTGCTCGCCAGCTGCGAGTCGCTGTGGTACCGCGCCCACGAGCTATAGGAGCTGCTGCGATCGAACGCCACTCCCTCGAGATTCACCTCCTGCACCGCGGCGAGCAGATGGGTGTCCTGCCAGTACAGGGTGAGGTTGTCTCCCGGCACCAGCTCGAGGTTCGCGGCGCCGAGCTCGGCGCCGCGCTTGCGAAAGGTGGCCAGCCGCTCCGGCAGGTTGAAGCTGCGGTCCTCCTTGCCCGAGCGCACGGTGAGCTTGCCGTCGGCGAGCGCCAGGAAGGAGACCTGCTCGCGGCGCACCACCTGCAGCATCTCGGCGAGCGCCAGCAGCATCCGCTCCACCTCGTCCTCGCGCAGCGGCTGGCCGGGCGGCCCGGTGAGCAGCCCGCTCTTGGCCAGATAGGCGGCGCGGCGGCGGTCCTCCTCGGTCCAGTCCGGCGGCGGGTCCTTGATCAGGTAGGCGACGTCCTGCGGCGCCAGCAGCAGCTTCGCGTCCAGCGCGAGGTCGAACGACGACGACACGAAGCGTGCCACCTGGCGCCGTTCGAGCGAGCCCAGGCGGTCGTTGTCGGGCGCCGGCAGCCCGGCGAGCAGCGCCAGGTGCTCGATCCGGGCGGCCAGCTCCCGCACCGGCGTGCCGCCGGCGGCGGGCGCGAAGGTGGGGAGCAGTCGCCGCGTCAGGCCGGCCGGGAAGGCGACGCCCGCCGGCAGGTCGCCCGCCAGGCGCACCACGCCTTCTTCCATGCACGGCACGCCCTTGAGGTACGGCTCGTCCTTGAACGGGAACATCACCTTCACGTCCTCGGTGTGGCCGCCGCAGGTCGAGCTGTAGAGGGCGTCGACCAGCTCGCCGCCGTAGAGCAGCACCTGCCCGGCGGTCTCCGCGACCGCCCGGTCCGAGAGCGGGTGCTCGACGTCCATGCCGCCGTAGACCTGGCAGCGCGGCGTGGCGCAGATGTCATAGCCCTCGCGCGAGAACTCGCCAAGATTGCGCAGCGTGTAGGTGCGAGCCGCCACCGCCTGCGCCTTGAGGGCTTCGAGCTGCCGGTACTGCTCGGGTCCCATCTCGCTCGGCACCACCCCGCGGAGGTAGTCCTCGACCGGCAGCTCGTCGATGAGGTTGAGCGTGCCGCGGTCGTTGAGGAACACCAGGATGCGGCCGCGGTAGCGGTGACCCTGCACCCGGATGCCGCCCTCCCCCACCGGGTCGACGGCCAGCCAGCGGCCGGCGTAGACCGCCGAGGCGTCCCCCTGCGTCACCCGGATGGCCGGTTCCGAGACGCTGCCGCCCTCGTAGACCACGAAGGCGCCGGTGACGCCGATCGTCGACAGCCGCCGCTGGTCGGCGTCCGCCGCCTCGCGGGTTGGGTAGCGTCCGATGCGCACCCGGTAGAGGTCGATGCCGGCGTCGAAGTGCGCGTCGCCGGGCTGGCCGGTGTCGTGCTCGAGCCGGCGCGCCAGGTCCTGCGACTGCCGCTCGTCGCGCAGCGCCGCCACCTGCAGGCGGTAGATCCCCTGCTGAGCGCCGGCCGCCGCCGGCTCGATGCGGATCGAGGACGCCGCCGCCACCACCTGATCGCCGGCCGAGAGCCGCAGGCCGGCCTCGCAGCAGGGCAGCAGGACGGTGGGCAGATCGCTCGCCAGGCCGACCTTGAGCAGGATGGGCAGGATGGGCGCGGTCTCGCCGACCGCCTCGACTCGCGGCGCCGGGATCGCGCCGGCGGCGCGCCCGGCGGCGGCAGCGGGCGGTCGGGAGCCGGCCGGCGAGGGGGCCGCGGGGGCTGGAGGGGCGGCGGGCGCGGGCTCCGCCGGCACCACCTTCACCGCCGGGCTGCCCGGACGGGTCGCCGGGCGAGGCGTGGTCGGAGCGCAGCCGGCGGCCGCGAACAGCAGCGCCGGCAGGCCGAGACCGAGGGCCAGCCGGCGGCAGCTCTTGCCGCTCATCGGCGGCGGGCTTTCTGGGCGCTCTGGTCGCGCCGGAAGTCGCCGGCGCCCGTCAGCAGCACCGCCTGCGCCATCTCGTAGAGGCGGCTGACCAGCATCGCGGGCAGGCGGCTGCCGAGGGCGGCGGCCTCGTCCCAGGTCGGATCGGGATCGCGGCCGCGGTCCAGGTTCTGGCCGTTGCCCTGTAGCGCGCCGTCGCCGGCCGCCGCCGCGGGCAGCCGGTAGTTGGTGGTGAAGAGCGTGGGGAGGCGCCGCGTGTAGCGGGTGTTGATCACCAGATACAGCACGTCCCGGATCCAGGGGGTCGGCTGCTGCGTCCCGAGCTCGTCGAGCACCAGCAGCGGGGCCTCCATCAGCGGCGCCAGCACCGCCTGGGTCGATTCGGAGGAGGTCTGGCCGAAGGTGGACTGCATCTGGTTGAAGAAGGTGTTGAGCTCGACGAAGCGGCCGCGCACCGAGTAGCGCTCGATCACCTCGACCAGGATGCCGACGGCGAGGTGGGTCTTGCCGACCCCCGGGGGGCCGATGAACAGCAGTCCCGAGTGGGTGAAGCCCTGCGGTGTCAGGAAGTCGTTGGCGTAGCGCTGGGCCGCCGCGCGCGCGGCCAGCAGCTGGGCATGCCTGGCCGCCGCGCCGCTGGTCACCTTGAAGTTGCCCAGCCGGCACTCGCGGTAGCGGTCCGGGATGCCGGCCGCGGCGATCAGCCGCGGTACCACCTCGTACTGCCGGCAGAAGCAAGGCCGGGCGGTGCCGGCGCCGCCGTCGAGCTCCACCACCCACCCGCGCCCGCCGCAGCTGGGGCAGATCGCCCGCTCGACTTCCTGGACTGCCATGGCGAAATCGTAGCACGCGCCGCCGGGCTCCCGGCCGGCCGGCGGCTGCTCGCGCCCACCCCCGCTACACCGTCATCCGCGAGCCGTCGAATCGCCGCAGACTGAACCCCGCGAACACCTCGTTGCCGGTCAGCTTCATCTCGCGCAACACCGCCACCGCCACCCGCTCGCCCAGGTCGAGCCCGCCGGCGGCGTCGGAGCGCCAATGGATGCCGGCGAAGTTCCGCCCCATGGCGATGTTCCAGGCCAGCTTGTCCAGCTCGCCGCCGATCGCCAGCGGCGGCCCGGCATACGGGCGCAGCGCCAGACCGTCGGGGGCCGGCACGACCGGATTGGGCACCAGGTAGGACTCGTCGAAGAACGCCTTGAGCACCGTCACCCCGGCGCCGGCGATGACCGCGTGCGCGGCCGGGTAGGACGGATGCAGCGGACAGCCTTCGGGATAGGCCTGGGGCAGCAGCGCCGCGCCGTGCCGGCTGGCGACCTCGCCGACCGCCGCCGAGGCCAGCAGCTCTTCCGGGATCGGGTAACGCGCGCGGCCGGCGCGGTGGACCTCCACCCGCCCGGCGTACTCCTCGGGGCGCAGGCGGCGGTGCACGCACCACTTCTGGTACCAGGCCGCGGCGAGCGCGACCTGGGTGACCACGGCCAGGAGATAGAAGAGGTAGGGCGCGCCGAAGGTGGCGAAGCCCGACTGAGTGCGCGAGTGCTTGTAGGGGTTGCCACCGTTGGGCAGGGCGCCGATCTTCTGCAGGATCAGGCAGGCGTCCAACGCTCCCTGGTAGCTGAAGTCGCGGTGCACGAACTCGCCGAGGTCGCGGCCGTTGCGCAGGTGGCGCGGCTGCCCGTCGAAGCGGTTGACGCCGGCGATGGCGCCGTTCTGGACCGTCAGCCAGTCGTCGGGCCTGACCAGGAAGTCCATCCCGGCGACGGCGGTGCGCACCTTCTGCGGCACCCACATCGGCGGCAGGAAGATGTCCTTGTACAGGAACTGCGAGACGTAGGGTCCGGCGAGGTTGGCGGCGCCGGCGCCGCGAAACAGGGTCGCCGGCGTCACCCGGCCGGCCGCGGTCCGCGGACCGCGGAAGCCGGCGAGCCGGGAGAGGTCCTCGGCGGCGCGCAGCGCCAGCGGATGCGTCTCGTAGTCGGCAAAGGCAACGTCGCGCAGCAGCGACTGCCAGTACAGCTCGACCAGCTCCGCCGCCTGCTCGGCGCTGGCGAAGCGCGGCGGCGGCGCGAGCTCGACGCGGGCCGGATCGGGGCCGATGAGGTTGAGCGCCAGGCCGCCCTGCGGGTTGGCAAGCTTCACGAAGCCGCCGAGCGGGATGCGCTCGAAGTCGGCCGGCCGCCCGGAGGCGATGGCGTCCAGCAGCAGCCGGTAAGCCGCGCCATCGACCTCGCCTCGCGCATCGTGCGGCAGCCCCTTCGAGTAGCAGGCGATCCAGCCGGGCAGCTCCGCCTCGTCGCCGTTGGTGGCGTGGCGGGCGGCGGGCTGGCCATCCTGGAGCCTGGCGGCCGCGACCCGCGTGTCGAAGGCGTGGCGCGCCCGGTCCTCAGCGACGGTGGCGGCGCGGCCGGAACCGGGGGCGGTGCCGGAGCCCGTCGCGGCCGCCGCTCGGCCGCCGGCGGCCGCCAGGGCCTCGCCGGCCAGCGCCAGCCCGGCCAGCGCCGCACTGCCGCCGAGCAGACCACGCCGGCTGAGCGCGCCCGCGCCGGCGATCCCTGGCCGCCTCCCGTCCTTGCGTGCCGGCACGCGCTAGAACCTCAGTGGCCCCGTGTCGGGTATTAGGGTCAGCACGCCCACCGCGGTGACGTCCCCCGGGTTGAGCGGGGCGACGTTGACGATACCGGTCGAGTCCAGCGCACCACACGGCAGGTGCAAGGAGCCGGCGACCTGGATCCCTCCTTGCAGCGTCGGGACGCCGGTGACGGCGAACGTGCCGTCACCTGCGGTCGTGGTCACCAGCTGCGCATACCCGAAGTCGATCACCACCTCGGCGCCGGCGGCCGGCGAGCCGTCGGCGTTGTTGACCTGACCGGTCACCGTGGTCAGCGCGTCCGGGCCGCCGTAGGGGTACGGCTGCAGTGCCAGCGAGCCGAGGCTGGTGGTGCCGCCTGCGAACGGCACGATCCCGGGGTGGTCGATCCCATAGAGCACGACGCCGCCGACGGTGATCGTCGCCTCGAACTGCAAAGGCCAGGCACGCGCCGGGAAGCCGGCGACGGTGAAGACCCCGCCGGCGCCGCTGACCACCGTCGCCGTGTCGGCCAGGTCGGCGCTCGACACCGTGACGGTGACACCGGCGAGCCCCTGACCGTCGGTGCCGAGCACGCTGCCCGTCACCGTGGTGGTCTGCGCCACCGCGTTGGCGGTCGGGGCGAGGACCAGGTTGCCGGCGAAGACGTTCTGCCCCGCCGGCGGCGGCGCGACCGTCGTGCTGGCCTGCGCCGGGCAGCCGCCAAGCGTGCCGCTGGCGCTGATCTCGAGGCTCCCCTGGTTGGTTGGCAGCCCCGCCACCGCGAACGAGCCGTCCGCGCCCGAGCTTGCCGTCGCCGCGCCGCCCCCCTGCGCGGTGACCGTCACGGTGGCTCCGGCCACCGGGGCGCCGCTTGGATCGACGACGAAGCCGCTCACCGCCGTCCCGGGATCGGCGATGCTCGTCACCGTCAGGTCGGGGGTGGCCGTCTGCAGGCCCGTGCCGTCGATCGCCACGACGTGGATCAGGGTCGTCTGGCCGGCCGGCGGCGACTGGAAGTCGAAAGTGTAGGGTGCGGCGGACTCGGCGCCGACGTCGCTGCCATTCAGGAACAGGTGCACGCTCGCGATGCCGCTGGCGTCGTTCGCACCCGCCACGACCGGTATCTCGATCCCCTCGACCACCTGCGCGCCGTCGACCGGCGAGAACACCGCCGCCGTCGGCGGCACATCCGGCACCACCGTCACCGTCGCCGGCGCCGAAGGATTTCCCGCCCCCAGCGCATCATAGGCGACCGCCGTCACCGTCAGCGTCGCCGGCGCCGGTGGCGTGACGATCTGTTGGAGGTAGGGCGGCGCCGTGAGCGTGGTCACCAGCTGGCCGTTGACATAGAGCGAGACCTGGGTCACCGCCACGGCGTCGCTCGCCGTCGCGGCGATCGTGAGCGTCGTCCCGGCGACCACGGTCTGGCCCGCCACCGGGGCCAGCAGCGTGGCGACCGGCAGCGGATAGGGCTGGACGTTGAGGATCTCCTGCGTGCTCGCCTGCACGCCGCTGATGTTGGTCGCCACGGCGCCGAGCGTCACCGTCGGCTGGCCCGAGGGCACCGGCGCCAGGACCTGGAAGGGTGGCTTGTAGAGCGTATCGACGATCGTGCCGTTGACCAGGAAGCTGACCGAGTCGACCGACACCTGGTCCTGCGCCGTGACCCCCACCGTCACCGGCAGCCGCTCCAGGACGGTGGCCCCGGCCACGGGCGAGATGATGCTCACCGCCGGCGGCGTCGTGTCCCCAGCCACCGGCAGCTCGAACAGCCCCGTGACCAGACCGTTGAGGTAGTAGCTGGATGCGGCGAAATCGGCCAGCTCGCCGTTGGCGGCCACGAACACTGCGCCGTTGCGCACGACGACGTCGTTGCCGCGCGGCGCCCCGCCCACTGCCGTCTGATCGAGCACCGTGGCATACACCGGAGGCAGGCTGCCGATGTCGAAGATCGCCACCTGGCCGGCGAGGAAGAACTGCGCGCCGAGGGCGAAGCCGTCCTCGAGCGCCACTCGCGTCACACCCAGGTTGTCCACGCTGGCCCCGACCTCCACCGGGTTGGTGGGGTCCACCAGCTCGACGACGTGCAGGCCGCCGTAGATCGCGGCCTCGCCGGCGGCCACGTAGGCATAGTGCCCGCGCACCGTCACGCTGCCGGCGCGCGGCTGGTCCGGCGGCGTCGAGCCCACCTCCCGCGGCGCCGTCGGGTCGCTCACGTCCACCACCGCCACTCCCCCGTCGCCGCAGGCGACCACGGCATACGATCCGGTGAGACCGAAGCCGCCCAGCCCGGTACCGCCCAGGCTCACGGCTCGCGGCGTGCCCGGGAGCGCCAGCGAGCCGACAGCGATCGGTTGCATCGGATTGCTGGCGTTCACCACGCGCAGGCCGAAGGTCAGATCAGCGAGATAGACCAGGCCACCGCCGCCGACTGCCAGCCGCACCTGCCTGCCGCCCGGGAATAGCAGGCTGCCGAGCCGCGCCGGATGCGCCGGGTCGGTGACGTCCACGAGCAACAGGCCGCTGTCGTCGGCGACGTAGGCCACGCTGCCCGAGATCCGCACGTCGTTGGCGCTCACCAGCGTGGCAAGCTGGGCGGCGAGGACCGGCTGCGCCAGGTTCGTCACGTCCACGACGTTCAGCCCCGCCGCACCTGACGCCAGGAAGGCGTAGCTGCCGGCGACCTCCACCGCGTTCTGGAAGCCGGGGATTGCCACGAAACCCAGGGCGGTCGGCGAGAAGGTTTGCACCGTCACGCTTGCCGTGCCGGCATGGCCGCTGTTGCTGACGGTGATGGTCGCGGTGCCGCTCTGGCCGGCGAAGACCTGGCCCGCAGCGCCGCCGAAGCTCGCCACCGTCAGATCGCTCGACGCGATCTGCGTCGAGTAGAGCGGATTGAACATGTCGATGGTGCGGCCGTCGATGACGTTGCCCACCGCCTGCAACTGCCGCGACGCCTCGCCGCTCACCGTGTTGAAGGTCATCTGGAGCGCCGCCGGAGACACCGTGATCGCGGACAGCGCCGCCGCCAGGTTGAAGCTGTGGATGTCCAGCGGGTTGCTGCCGGTCTGCACCTCGACGCCGTCTGAGATGCCATCGCCGTCGGTGTCCCAGAGCAGCGGGTTGGTGTGGTAGACGTGGACCTCGTCGCCGTCGGACAGACCGTCGCCGTCGGTGTCCGGGTTGTTCGGGTCGGTGCCGTTCTGAAACTCCTCGAGGTTGGTCAGGCCGTCGTGGTCCGGGTCCTCGTAGGCCAGCAGGGGATCGTGGGGATCCAGCCCATGCGCGATCTTCCAGTCGTCGGGGATGCCGTCGCCTACCGAGCTGCCGGAGAGCACCACCTGCAGTTGCACGACCGCCAGTGCCCCCTCGCTGGCGGCGCTCACGATCACCACCCCGCTCGACTGCGCCGTCACCAACCCCCCGGAGTCGACGGTCGCGATGGCGGCGTTGCTGGTGCGGTAGTCGGTCCCGGCGGTCGCCGGCGTCACGTCGGCCGTCGAGCCGTCGGCATAGGTCGCGGTCACGGCGAGCTGTACCGTCTGGCCCTGGGCGCCGAGGCTGGTCACCGGCGCGCTGATCGTCAGCGACGTCGGGATCGGCGGCGGGCTCTGGAACCCGATGTCGGTGACGCTGAAGGTGCCGTTGAGCGGCAACGTGAACAGGCTCGAGGCGCCGGAGCGCACCGTGCCGTCCG
>DATGHG010000153.1:0-4218 GCA_035308185.1 Thermoanaerobaculia bacterium
GATACCTCCGAGCCAGGTCGCAAGAGAGCCTCGCCAGCCTGCCGGACCAGCTCGCTCACGCCGATCCAGACGCTGGCCATGGCGAGGCGGCAGCAGCGTTCTTCAAATCCTCGCCGCTGGCTCGCTGTCTGGCTGCTGCTCACCGCGGTCTACGCCGGCGCCCTGGTCGTCTGCCGGGCGCTGACCTCCCAGCCCCTGTTCGGCCGCTCCGATCTCGTCGACCTGCTGCTCATCCCCGCGGCGCAGGTCGCCGCTCTCGCCGTCCTCGCCGCGACCGCCCGGCCGCGGCTCAAATGACGCGATCGTTGCCGCCGTCCACCGGGACCTGAGCGCCGGTGGTGCGCGAGAACCGCGGGCCGCAGAGCTCGACCGCCGCCTCGGCGACGTCGCGGCTGCGGACCTCGACGCCGAGGACGTTCGACCTGCGGTAGGCCGCGACGTCGAGGCCATAGGCCGCGGCGCGGTCGGCGATGCGCTCCTCCGTCCAGAGAGCGGTGTCGAAGACGGCGTTGGGGTGCACGATGTTGACCCGGATGCCGTCGCCGCCCCATTCCAGGGCGGCGACGCGGGCCAGCTGCTGCAGGGCGGCCTTGGAGGCGGAATAGGCGGCGACGCCGGGGCCGGGAGCGGGGACGTTCTTCGAGCCGATCACCGCCACCCGGCCGCCGCGGGGCGCCAGGCGCAGCAGCGGGTGGCACCGCCGCATCAGGATCAGGTTGGCGTCGAGGTTCACCGCCATCACCCGCCGCCATTCGTCCAGCCCGAGCGCGGCGATGTCACGGCTGGCCGGGAAGATGCCGGCGTTGAGGATCAGCAGATCGAGGCCGCCGAAGGTGGCGACGGCCGCGGCGAGGGCGCCGGCGACCTCGTCCTCGACCGTGACGTCGCAGCGCAGGCCGAGGGCGGCCGGGCGCGGGAAGAGATCGGCGATCCGCGGCTCGACGTCGAGGCCGACGACCGCCGCGCCGCGCGCCAGCAGCGCCTCGACGCAGGCCTTGCCGATGCCCGAGGCGGCGCCGGTGACCAGCGCCACCTCTCCGGCCAGCGGCGGCGGCTCGCCGGCGCGCCGCAGCTTGGCTTGCTCGAGGTCCCAGTATTCGACCTCGAACAGCCGCGCCGCCGGCAGCACGCGATAGCCCCCCAGGCGGTCGGCGCGCTCGATGACGTCCATGGTGTGCTGGTAGATCTCCGCGGCGATCGCCGCCTCGGCGGCGGTTCGCCCGGCGGCCAGCAGCCCCAGCTCCGGATCGAGGACGATGCGCGGCGCCGGGTCGAGCATGGTCTTCGGCTCGGGCGCGGCGGCGGCATGCTCGGCGAAATAGCGGCGGTAGGCCTCGACGTAGGCGGCAACGGCAGCGGTCCAATTGGTGCCGGCAGTGGTGTCAGCGGCGACGGCGGTGGCGGCGGGGACCGGGGGGGCGTCGATGGCGGCGGCGCCGCGGCCGAGCAGCGGCAGGCGGCGGGTGCGCAGCACGTGATCGGGGGTGGCGGGCCCCTGCAGCGCCAGCTCCGCCAGATCGGGGCGGCGCACGAAGCGCAGCGAGCGGGGGTCGCGGCGGCTGGTGACGATCAGCGGCCGGCCGGCGGCGGCGCTCAGCTCGCGGCGCAGGCCGGCGATGGCGGCCGCGGCCGGCTCCGCCAGGCGGGTCTCCGCGCCGCCGGCAGGCTGCGCGCCGGCGGCGCCCGCGGCGCTGGCCGGATCGAGGACCCAGGCCCCCCGGCCGCGCAGGTAGTCCTCGGCGAGGCCGACGAGGTGGATCATGCGCTCGTAGGACTGGCGCGCCGTGTCGCCGAAGGAGAAGATGCCGTGCTTGAGCAGCACCAGGCCCTGGATCGAGTCGCCCGGCTGCGCGCCGCCGGCGGCATGCAGCAGCTCGAAGACGGCGCGGGCGAGCGCGAAGCCGGGCATCACGTAGGGGACCACGATCACCGCGTCGCCGTAGATCTCCCCCACCCGCTCGGCGGCGTCCGCGGTGTCGGTGACGGTCACCACCGCGTCGGCATGGGTGTGGTCCACGAAGCGGTGCGGCAGGATGGCGTGCAGGATGGCCTCGACCGAGGGCGGCGGCGCACCGGCGCGCAGGGTGTGGATGGCCAGCTGCTCGACCATCTCGGGGTCGCCGAGCGCCGGCAGCTCGGCCAGGCGCCGCGCCGCCGCCAGGCGCACGGGAGCGAAGCCGGCCTCCTCGATGGTCTCGAGGTCCCAGCCGCTGCCCTTGACCCAGAGGACGTCCTCCTCCTCGCCGAACAGGTTCGCCTGGCGCAGCTTGACCGAGGTGTTGCCGCCGCCGTGCAGCACCAGCGAGCGGTCGCGCCCGAGCAGCCGCGAGGTGTACACGCGCAGGGCGAGATCGCCGCGGTAGCGGCCGGCTTCGGCGTCGTTCCAGAGGCTGTGCATGGCGGTCTCCCGCGCCGCGCCGGCGCGCTCCGGCCCGTCGGCGGGCCGGCGGCAGTGTAACGCTCGCCGGCGGCCGCCGTCTGGTGCGTCGGGAGCCATCGTTTGTATCTTCGTAGATTCTCCCTTATCATGTTCCGTAAAGACGGAACTTAGCTGGCCGAGCTCCTCCGGTGCCAAACGTCCGGCGGGAGCAGAATCAGCAATTTTTTGCTTGCATGTGTCACGAAGTAGGCTGTCGATGGAACAGTGGAGGTAAGGGTCCGCCCCCTGTCGTGTAGCGCTCGTCCGGTGCGCATCCGCATCGCGAGCGAGTTGGGCGGCCCGTTCTGATCGCATGGGAGGAATGGAGATGGAGGATCGGCACCTGTCGCTGGTCACCCTGGCGAGGTTGGCCACCGGCCGGATCGGGGTCGAGGAGATGCAGCAGGTGGTCATCCCTCACGTGGTGGCGGTGTGCGCCGGCTGCCGAGAGATCCATGAGGAGCTGCAGCGGTTGAAGCAGGAGGTCGGCCACTGGGACGAGATGGTCGTCGTCCTGGAGGGGCTCGACGCGCCGGACCTCTGGCAGCGGCTGCAACCGCTCCCCTACGACCAGCAGCTGCGACAGGTGGAGGAAGACGGCGAGCTGCAAACCTGGGCGCTCTGCCGTCTGCTGCTGCGCAAGAGCCTGGAATCGACCTACCACCGGCCCGATCTGGCCATGCAGCTGGCCTTCCTGGCGGTGAAGATCGCCCTTCATCTCGGCGACACCTACCATCGCGATTGGGTGATGGACCTGCGAGCGCTGGCGTTTGCCTACCTCGGCAATGCCCGCCGCGTGCTCGGCGAGCTGCAAAGTGCCGATGACGCCTTCCACGAAGCGCACTCCCACCTGCGCCGGAGCGGCACCGGGAACCAGCGGATCGAAGCGGAGGTGCTTCAGCTCGAAGCTTCGTTGCGACAGGCCGAGAGGCGATTTGGCGCCGCGCTGGAGCTACTGGATCGGGTCGTGGCGACCTACACCAGCGAGGATACGGAGGTTCAAGATTTCCATCTCGCCGGTCAGGCTCTGATCAAGAAGGCTTACACGCTGGAGCAAATGGGCGATGTCGAGGAGGCCATTCCACTGCTACGCGAGGCGGCGCCTCTGATCGTCGAAAATCGAGATCCGCGTCTGATCCTCTGCCTGAAACACAACCTTGTCTGGTTTCTGTCCGCGGCTGGACGAAGCCAAGAGGCGGAGGAGTTTCTCCCGGAAGTCAAGGAGCTGGCGGAGCGCCTCGGCAACGACCTCGATCTGGTGCGGCTGCGCTGGGCCGAAGGACGGGTGGAATTTGGACTCGGTCGGCGCGGCCCTGCGGAAGGTGCCTTCAAAGAGGTGCAGCGGGAGTTCCTGGAGCGCGACATGGGCTACGACGCCGCCCTGGTGTCGCTGGACCTGGCCGTCCTCTATGCGCACGAGGGCTGCATCCCGGAGCTCAAGCAGTTGGCGCTCGACATCCTGCCGGTCTTCTCCTCGCGGGAGGTGCACCGCGAGGCCATGGCCACTCTCCTTCTCTTCCAACAGGCCTGCCAGGAGGAACGGCTCACGGTCGAGCTCGCTCGGCACCTCGTCTCCCTGCTCGAGCGGGAGCGGCCGCGCGGCTCGACGATCCGGCGAGGATCGGCCGCTACGGAGTGAGCACCGCCGGCGCCGCTCGACCGGTCAGGTCCAGGGTGGCGGGTCCCTGGGCATATCGAGCTTGCCGTCCTCACCGAGCCTTTGGCAGCACAATTTTTCCCAAATCGACAACGAAGTGCTACTTCGGTGCACATCCAATCTTGGGCGGCTCGCTCGCGAC
>DATGHG010000154.1:0-5268 GCA_035308185.1 Thermoanaerobaculia bacterium
GGCAGGAGCGGCGCGCTGGCAAACCGGCGCTCGTCGTGCTCGTCCTGCTCGTTCGCGGCGCCACCGCCGGCCGTCTCCTCCGGCTCGGCGGCGTCGAGACGCAGCACCGGCAGCCCTCCGGATATGGCCGCGAGGCGCGCCGCTGCCGGCGCGCCGGCCGTCACCAGCGCCACCGGGCGCGCGTCCGCCAACAGCCAGCGCAGCCGCTCGTCCGGCAGCCGCGGAGCCAACGGCACATAGGCGCCGCCGGCCGCGAGCACCGCCAGGAAGGCCGTGATTGCCTCCGGCGAGCGCTCGCAGACGATGCCGACCCTCCCCTCGGGGCCGATTCCCAGGCCGCGCAACCGGCCCGCCAGGCGCGCGGCCCGCCGCCGCAGCTCGCCGTAGGACAGCGCGCGCCCGGCATGGACTACCGCCACCGCGTCCGGCGCCGCCGCCGCCTGCGCCGCGGCCAGCTGCTGCACCGCCGGCGCCGCCGCGCCGGGCTGCCGGGTATCGTTCCATTCGCGCAGGATCTGGTGCCGCTCGGCCTGGCTCCACCAGGCGATGAGGTCGAGCGGCGCGGCGAGGCCGCCGGCGAGCTCGACGAGCAGGGCCCGCCAGTGCCGCACCAACCGGGCGGCGGCAGCGGCGGCGAAGCGCTGCCGGTCGTAGGTGATGGCGAGGGTCAGCGTCTCTCCCGGCGACACCGTCCCGAGCAGCGGGCAGCTGGTCCGCAAGGTCGACCGCACCTCGCGCACCGCGATCCCCTGTGCGGCGGCGCCGCTCGCCGGCGAGGCATGGCCGTCGAAGATCAGGATCGGCTCGAACAGCGGCTGGCCGCCCGGCAGCTCGCTCCACTTCTGGACCCTGGCGAGCGGGCTGTGCTCGAAGCGCCGCATCCGGATCAGACTCTCCTGCAGCCGCCGCAGCCAGTCGAGGGCCGGTAGGGAGCCCGCCAGCTGCACCCGCACCGGCAGGGTGTTGGTGAAGAGGCCGATCATCCGCTCGGCGCCGGGCAGGGCCGGCGGCCGGCCGGCGACGCTGACCCCGAACACCAGGTCGTCTTCGCCGCTGGCCCGTCCAAGGAGCAGGGCCCAGGCGCCCTGCACCAGGGTGTTGAGGGTCAGCCCGTGTTGCCGGGCGGCCAGCTGCAGGGCGGCGCCGGCGGCCGGAGCCAGGGCGACCCGGCAGGTGGCCGTTTCGCGCACCGGCGCCCCGCGGTGACCGCGGTCGGCGCCGAGTTGCAGTGGGCGGGTGAAGCCGCGCAGGGTTTCCCGCCAGTATGGCTCGGCCGCCGCCGGATCCTGCCGCTGCAGGAAGGCCACGAAATCGCGAAACGGCCGCGGCTCCGGCAGCCCGGCATCCTGGCCGCGCCGACCGGCGCCGTAGAGCGCGAACACCTCGCCCAGCAGCAGCGGCAGCGACCAACCGTCGAGGATCAGATGGTGATGGCTGAACAGAAAGCGGTGCTCCGTCTCGCCGGTGCGGTAGAGCGACAGGCGCAGCAGCGGCGCCCGGCTCAGCTTGGCGAGCCGGGCCGGATCGTCCGCCAGCGCCTGCTCCCAGCGCGCCTCGCGCGCGGCCGGCGCCAGGGAGCGCCAGTCTTCCACCTGCCAGGCAAGGGCGGCGCTCCGCCCCACCACCTGGACCGGCTGACGCAAGCCCTCCCAGACGAAGGCGGTGCGCAGCACGGTGTGGCGCTCCACGGCGATCTCCCAGGCCCGGGTGAAGGCGCCGATCTCGATCCCCTCGAGGGTGCAGGCGAAACCGGTCACGTAGAGCGCCGGATCGCCGCTCGCGACGCAATGGAAGAGGATGCCCTCTTGCAGCGGCGTGAGGGGATAGACGTCGGCGACGCTCTGGCTCGGCACCGTTTCAGGCTCCTTCGAACTCGACGGCCTCGAGCGCACATTCGAGCTCCGCCCGGCTGAGGGCCGCGAGCGGAAAGTCGGTGGGGGTCCAGCCGGCCGCCTCGCCGGCCTGGGCCCGGCGCAGCAGCTCCGCGAGGGCCGTCCGGAAGCTCTGCGCGAGAGCCTCGACGGTGGCCTGCCGGTGGAGGTTGGCGCTGAAGGCGAACCCGGCCTCGAGCCGGCCGCTCCAGATGCCGGCGAAGACGAACAGCTGATGGCGCCGCCGCAGGCGCGGGCTGCTCCACGGTCCTGCGGATTCCGGCGCCGTCCGGAAACCGGCCGGTTCGGGAAACTGGCCCAGATAGTTGAAGGCCACCGCGGCCTGCGGCAGGGCGGCGAGGCCGGCCGCGACCTCGGGCCGTGGGCTCAGGTAGCGCAGCGCGCCATAGCCGATGCCGCCCCGCGGCACCGCCCGCAGGCGCTCTTTCACCATGGTCAACACCGCCGGGAGGGCCGCCGCCGGGTCCGCGGACGGTGCTGCCGCGTCGAGCTCGAGGAGCAGCGGATGGATGGCGGTGAACCAGCCGGCGGTGCGCGAGAGGTCGAGATCGGACGCGAGCTGCTCGCGGCCGTGGGTCTCGAGGTCGATGAGCAGCGGGCCGCCGCCGACCCATTCGGCGAGTGCCCACGCCAGCGCTGCCAGCAGCACTTCCTGGACGTTGGCCCGCAGGGCGCCGGGCACCTCGTGCAGCAGCACGGCGGTGGCCTCGGCCGGCAGCGCCACGCGGACCGTCGCCACCGAGCCTTCGGTGTTGTCGGCCTCCCGGCCGGGGAGATCGAGGGGCAGCGGTGCGCGGCGGGCGCGGCCGGCATCCAGCCAGTAGGCGAGCTCCTCCAGGTGCTCCCCTGCCCAGGCGCGCTCGTTGAGCCTCTCGGCCCACTCGCGGAAGGAGGCGCCCACCGCCGGCAGCCGCAGCGCGAGTCCCGGCCGGCCCGCGGCGAAGTGGCCGTAGGCCACCGCCAGGTCCTCGAGCAGGATGCGCCACGACAGCCCGTCGACGATCAGATGATGGAAGAGCAGCAGCAGCCGCTGCTCGGCGGCGGCGACACCCAGGAAAAGGACCACCCGCCCGAGCGGTCCCGCGGCCAGGTCGAGACTCTCCTCGAGCGCTGCCGTTGCCTGCTCGAGAACGGCGCGGTGCCTGGGCCGCGGCAGCGCGGCGAGGTCGATGCACGCCGCCGGGGCGCCGTCCGGAGCCGCGTTGAACTGCCGCCATCCCGCCGGTCCGTGGGCGAACCGCAGGCGCAGCGCATCGTGATGGACGAACAGCGCCGCCACGGCACGCAGCAGCCGCGTCGGGTCGAGCGGCTGGGCCGGCGTCAGCAGCACGGCCTGGTTCCAGTGCTGGGGCACCTCGAAGCCGTGCTCGAAGAACCAGTGCTGGATCGGGGTCAGCGGCACCGGCCCCACCACCGTCCCCGCGGCCGGACCGCCGGCCACCGCCGGCGGCGCCGTGTCCCGCGCGGCGGCGGCGGCCAGGACCTCCGCCAGCTCGGCCGGCGTGGGATGGACGAACAGCTGCTCGGCGGAGAGCTCGAGGCCGGCGCGATGGGCCCGCGAGACGATCTGGATGCCGAGGATCGAGTCGCCGCCGAGGGCGAAGAAGTTGTCGTGAGGGCCGATCTGCTCGCGCCCCAGCACCTCTCCCCAGATGCGGGCCAGCAGCAGCCGGACGTCGTCGCCGGCGGCCGGCGAAGCCGCGGCGCCAGGCGCCGCCGGCAGGTCGGCGGCCGCCTGGGGCAGAGCCCGGCGGTCCACCTTGCCGTTGGCGCCGAGCGGCAGCTCGGGAAGCTGCACGAAGACCGCCGGGATCATGTAGGAGGGAAGGCGCGCGGCGAGAAAGGCGACAAGCTCGCCATCGGCGAGCGGCGCGCCGCTGGCGACCAGATAGGCGACGAGGCGCCGCCGCTGCCGGTCGCCGGTCGCCGCCGCCACCGCCGCCCGCACCCCGGGGTGGGAGAGCAGCGCCGCCTCGATCTCTCCCAGCTCGATGCGGTGGCCCTGGACCTTCACCTGGAAATCCTCGCGGCCGAGCAGCTCGAGGACGCCGCCGGGACG
Source organism: Thermoanaerobaculia bacterium (assembly GCA_035308185.1). GTDB lineage: Bacteria > Acidobacteriota > Thermoanaerobaculia > Multivoradales > UBA5704 > JASLEW01. The sequence continues at coordinate 3,952 of DATGHG010000154.1, forward strand.
ATAGCGGCCGAGGTCGCCGGTGCGGTACAGACGCTCGCCGGTCCGCGGGTGGGGCACGAAGCTGGTCGCCGTCTTGACCGGATCGCGCCAGTAGCCGCGCGCCAGTCCGTCGCCGGCGATGTAGAGCTGGCCCGTCACCCAGTCCGGGCAGTCGGCGAGCGCGCCGTCGAGGACGTGCCAGCGCTGATTGGCCAGCGGCCGGCCATACGGCACCGAGGCCCAGCCGGGTGCGGCGTCGCGGATCGGGTGCAGGACGGACCAGATGGCCGCCTCGGTGGCGCCGCCCAGGCTCACCAGCTCGAGCTCGCCGGCCAGCACGGCGCGCAGCCGCTGCGGCAGCGTCAGCGCGATCCAGTCGCCGCTGAGCAGCGCCAGGCGGAGGCTGGCGGGCAGCCGGGCGCCGCGGCCGGCGGTCTCTTCGATCAGCATCTCCATCAGCGCCGGCACCGAGTTCCAGATCGTCACCCGGCCGGCCGCCATCCGCTAGCGCCAGCGCGCCGGGTCGCGGTGCTCTCGCGGCGCGGGCAGCACCATCGCGCCGCCGGCCAGCAGCGGCCCGAACAGGTCGTAGACCGAGAGGTCGAAGCCGAGAGCGGAGAGCGCCAGGACGCGGTCGCCGGGGCCGACTCCGAAGCGCCGGTTGAGGTCGAGGATGGTGTTGGCCGCTGCCTGGTGGCCGATCATCACCCCCTTTGGCGTGCCGGTCGAGCCCGAGGTGAACAGCGTGTAGGCGAGGCCGTTCGGGTGCCGCGGCGGGTCGAGCGGCAGCGGCCCGCGGGCGGGTTCCTCGGCGGTGACCGCGAGCCGCTGGATGCCGGACGGCCAGTCGACGCCGGTGAGCAGCCCGGGCTGGGTCAAGGCCAGCTCCACCTCTCCTTGCCGCAGCAGCAGCTCGAGCCGCTGGCGCGGCAGGCCCGGGTCGACCGGCAGGTAGGCGGCGCCAGCTTCGAGCACCGCCAGCACCGCGACGACCTGCTCCCAACCCTTTTCCATCACCACCGCGACCAGTTGTTCGGGGCGGGCGCCGAGCGCCCGCAGGCGGTGAGCGAGAGCGTTGGCCCGGCGGCGCAGGTCGCCATAGGTCAGCTGACGCTCCGGCGCCAGCACCGCCAGGGCGTCCGGGCTGGCGGCGGCGGCGGCGGCGAAGAGCTGGTCGAGCCGCACCTCGGCCCGCGGCGGCGAGGCGGTGGCATTGGCCGCCTCGCGCGCTCGGCGCTGCGCGGTGGGCAGGAGGTCGACGGCGGCGCTGGTCCACAGCTCGCCGGCGGCCAGCCGCTCGAGCAGCCCGGTATAGGCGCCAAGGAGATCGTCGAGAAG
>DATGHG010000155.1:0-2583 GCA_035308185.1 Thermoanaerobaculia bacterium
TTGCAGAGCTTCAGCCTGCCCTGAGCTTAGCGGCGGCCCGCCCCCCGCCTGCGGTTCGCCCAGGCGTTTCGCGTCGCCGGCTGCGCGACCTCCCGACCCAGAGCGTGAGAAGATCAGGCTGCTGATGACGTTTGCGGAACAGCGCCGAGCACGGAGCACCCTATGACCATGACGGACCGGATCGAGATGGATTCGCAGGTAATGTTGGGGAAGCCTGTCATTCGCGGCACGCGGATTCCCGTCGAGTTGCTCCTGCGCAAGCTCGGTGAGGGTGCCACCGAGGAGGATCTGCTGGATGCCTACCCACGCCTGAAGCGGGAGGACATCCGGGCGGCACTGGCTTACGCTGCTGACGCGATCGCTCACGAAGAGACGATCCTCGTTACTGAAACCAACGCCCACGCACGGAGATAATGCGCTTCCTGGCAGATGAGAGCTGCGACTTCTCAGTCGTTCGCGCCACGCTGGCGGACCTCGGCGAGAGGCTGGGCCATGCCTGCGGATTCCGACGAAGCCGGCCACCCAGTCCGATGGAAGCCGGCCACGCTGTCGGAGCGTAGCGACGAGCGGGGCTCATGGTTAATCGAGGTGGCCGCCTTGGCCGCAGTTTGTCATGCTTTTTCTTCCCCTCTTCCTTGGGTTGGTGACCTCGTCGCCGCGGCTGTGCGTAGCTGTGGGAATCCCTGTGGGCGGGTGGTCGGAGGCCAGGGATTTCCAACGGGTGTGGGAAGGTCCGGGGAGGCGGGTGGGTGGTGGCCCGGAGCTTTCCATACCCGGGCAGCTTCCACAGCCGGGGTGGGGGGCTTGTCGGGTGGGTGGGGGCCAGGCGCCGCCGGCGCGCCGCGATCCGTGAAGCTCCCTCATGACGAGCTCCCGGCCGACGCGACGAGCGCTTTCTTCTTGCGCATCGACTCGCCCTTGAGCTTGAGCTGGTAGGCGTTGTGGATCAGCCGATCCAGCAGCGCGTCGGCGAGCGTGGCGTCACCGATGGCGTCGTGCCAGGTTTCCACGGGGAGTTGGCTGGTCACGAGGGTGGACCGATTGCCGTAGCGGTCTTCCAGGATTTCCAGCAGGTCCCGCCGCTGCGCATCGCCCAGCGGGTGGACGCCCCAGTCATCGAGGACCAAGACGTCGATCCGCGCCAGGCTCGCCAGCAGCTTGGGGTAGCGGCCGTCCACCTTGGCGGTACCCAGCTCGGAGAGTAACCGCGGCAGGCGATGGTAGGCGGCGCTGAAACCCTCACGGCAGGCCTTCTGTGCCAGCGCGCAGGCCAAGAAACTCTTGCCGGCGCCGGTCGGCCCCGTGATCAGGACGTTGAGGTGCTGGGAGACCCACTGGCACGAGCACAGAGCCACGAAGAGCGACCGGTCCAGGCCCCGGGGCGTTCGCAGATCGACGTCCTCCACAGCGGCCGCCTGACGCAAACGCGCCTTGGCGAGCCGGTCCTTCAGCCGGCGGCTCTCGCGCTCGGTCATCTCGCGATCGACGAGCAGTCCCAGGCGCTCGGCAAAACCCAGCTCCTCGAGACCGGTCATCTGCAGCTGCTCCTCGAGACCCTTGATCATGCCGGTCAGCCGCAGTGCATGGAGCTTCTCGAGCGTCGGATGGGTCAGCATGGCTGGCCCTCCTCGCGGTAGTACGCGGCGCCGCGGAGGTTTTCATGCGTCAGGGGGCGGCCGGCCGACGGCTCGGCCGACGGCTCCGGCTGGCGATCCAGTCCCACCAGCAGGATCGAGCGCACGCTCCGGTACGAAGCGGCGCCGACCAGCAGGGCACGTTGGCAAGCAGCTTCCAGCCGTTCGCCGCCATAGCGCTGGCTCAGCCGCATGATCCCCAGGCACGAGCGAAAGCCCTGTTGCGGATGCACCCGCGTCGCCATCACCGTCGCGATCAGGCCGGCCACCGACGGCCCAGACTTCTGTGCCCACCGCACGAGCCGCTCGGGCGTCCACTCCGCGTACTCCCGATGCGGTCGCGGCATGTGCTCGCCTTGCGTCGTGTGCGCTCCCCGGCGAAAGTTGCGTAGGTGGCTCGCCACCCGCTTGCTCTTGGCGAAGCATTCCACCGTTTTGGCGCTCAGCCGCACGTCCAGCTGCTGGCTCACCAGCTGGTAGGGCACGCTGTAGTAGTGGCCGTCGACCTCGACGTGATAGTCGATGTGGACCCGCGCTTTCTGCCACTCGGCGTAGGTGAAACGCTCCTCGGGCAGCGGTCGCAGAGCCGGTCGCTCCAAGCTCTCAAACTGCGATCGGCGGGAGCCCGGAAGCTTGCGGAACGGCCGGTCGTTCAAGGGGCCGAGAAGCTCCCGGATCGCTTGATTGAGCTCGGCGAGCGAGAAAAACTGCCGGTGCCGCAGCCGCGCCAGGATCCATCGCTGCACAAGTTGCACGCCCGCCTCGACCTTCGCCTTGTCCCGCGGCTTGCGGACCCGCGCTGGCATCACCGCCAACCGGTAGTGCACCGCCAGATCCTGGTAGGTCGGATTGATCTCCGGCTCGTACCGGCACGCCCGGTGGACGCCGCTGCGAAGGTTGTCTGGAATGACCATCTCGGTGAGGCCACCGGCGAATTCGAAGGCCCGGA
>DATGHG010000156.1:0-5236 GCA_035308185.1 Thermoanaerobaculia bacterium
CGGTCGCCGCCTACCACGCCAAGGTCGACGTGGACGAGCTGACCATCCTCTACGGCGACGCGGTGGGGATCGCCTTCGGCAGCGCCCTCGAGCATTTCGAGTTGACCAGCGGCAGGAGCCTCGACCTGCCGGCGCGCTGGAGCGCGACGCTGGTCAAGGTCGCCGGCAGGTGGCAGATCGCCAGCCTGCACGCTTCCGACAACCTGTTCGACAACCCGCTGCTGAAGATCGCCGAGCGCATGGTCTGGTGGGCCGGCGGCGTGGCGCTCGCGGTCGGCTTGGCCGCCGGCTTCTTGCTCGGCAGGCGGCGCGGACGGGCGTGATCCGCTCCCTCCCGGCCCGCGCGGAGCTCGCCGGCGCGGCGCTCCCGGCGGCCGGCGAGCTGCGGGACCTCGCGGCGCGCGAAGGGATCGACGCCGCGACGACGCGGCTCTACCGTGCCGTCGTCGAGTCGCCGCTGCACGGACCGTTCCTGCGCCGCGTGGCGGAGATCTGCCAGCGGGCCGAACCCGCGCCCTGGAGCCGGGACGCGACCCTGGCCCTGGTGCCGGCGGCTTTCTATCGCGAGAACCCGGGCTCCGGCGCCGACGGACGCCTGCTGCGGGAGGCGGCGGAGCGGCTGGGCTGCGCCACCGAGGTCATCCCGATCGCCAGCACCGGAAGGGTGCGGCAGAATGCCCGCATCATCTGCGACTGGCTCGCGCGGCGGCCTGCACGACCGGTGGTGCTCGCCTCGTTGAGCAAGGGCGGCGCGGACGTGAAGTTGGCGTTGGCGGAGGCCGACGCGGCAGGCGCCTTCGCCCAGGTGGCGGCGTGGCTGAACCTCTGCGGGACCCTCACCGGCACGCCGCTGGCGGAGTGGCTGCTGTCGCAGGAGCGGGGAGCGGTCCTGACCCGCTTCTACCACCGGCTGCGCGGCCAGAGCCTCGGCTTCCTCGGCGACCTCCGCTACGCGCCCGGCAGCCTGCTGGACTGCGAGCTGCGCCTGCCGCCGCGCCTCCGGCTGATCAACGTCGTCGGGTTTCCCTTGCGCGAGCATCTGGAGCATGGGATCTCGCGGCGCAGCCATCGCCGCCTCGCGGTGCTGGGGCCGAACGATGCCAGCCTGGTGCTCGCCGACGTCTGCGCCCTGCCGGGTCTGCTCTTTCCGGTCTGGGGCGCCGATCATTACCTGCGGCCGAAGGGAGACGTCGGCCGGCTGATCGGCGGCATCCTGCAGTTCCTGGACGAGACCTGGGAGCAACCGCCGTGGCGATCCCTCTAACCGCGCCCGCCGCCGCCACCGGCGCCACCACCGCCGCCACCGCCGCCGACACCGCACCGGGTCCGCCGCCGTTCCTGGCCTGGCCGGGCTGGGCGCACCTGCGCCACGCGGGGTGGCTGTCGCTGGCCAACGCTCTCTGGTTCACTGCCGTCTTTCACGGCGCCGACGCTCTCACCGCCCGCCGGAGCTTCCGCGTGCCCGTCCATCTCGCTGCCGAGCTGCGGATCCCTTTCGTGCCGGCGATGACCGTCGCCTACATGTCCATCTACCTGCTCTTCGTCCTCGCGCCGTTCGTCCTGCGCACCCGGCAGGAGCTCCGGGCCGCGGTGGCGACGCTCGCCGTCATCACTCTCGCCGGCGGCATCGGGTTCCTGCTGTTCCCGGCCGAGGTGGCCTTTCCCCCGCCGCCGGAGAGCGAGCTGGGAATCTGGGCGGGCCTCTATCATTTCGCCGCCGACCTGAGCCTCACCTACAACCTGCTGCCCTCGCTGCACGTGGCGCTGAGCGTCGCCTGCGTGGCGATGTTCTCGCCGCGGGCTTCCCCGAAGGGCAGCGTCGCGCTCTGGGCGTGGGCGGCGCTGATCGCCGCCTCCACGGTCCTCATCCACGAGCATCACATCCTGGACGTGGTCACCGGCTGGCTGCTGGCGGTGGCCTGTGTGCGGGCGGTCTACCGCACGCGGACGGCGGCGCCGCCAGGCGCGACACCGCAGCGCGGTGGCGCCGTCATGGCAACTGCGTTAGGCTGCGGCAGGAGCACCCACCGAGGCCCCGCACCTCCGTGACCGGCAGGCGCCCATGCGCATCGCACTGATCTCTCCCAAGGGCCCGCTCTACCGCCATCGCGGCGGGATCTTCAAGCGGTCGCTGCGCTATGCGCCCCTCACCCTGACGACCCTTGCGGCGCTGGTGCCGGCCGAGCTGGCAGCCGAGATCGAGGTGTTCGACGAAGGGATCGACGAGGTCGACCCCGCCCGCATCGCGGCGGATCTCGCCGCCATCACGGTGATCACCGGCACGGCGGTGCGCGCCTACGAGCTGGCCGCCAGCCTGCGGCGGCGCGGCGTCACCGTGGTGCTCGGCGGACCGCACGTGACGCTGGTGCCGGAGGACGCGGCGCCGCACGCCGACGCCATCGCGGTGGGCTACGCCGACGAGAGCTGGCCCGAGCTGCTGCGCGACTTCGCGGCGGGGCGCCTGCGCCGGCGCTATGACCAGCGCCCCGGGCTGACGCTCGCCAACCTGCCCTTCCCGCGCCGCGACCTGCTGCCGCGCCGCCGCTTCCTGACCGACGACGTTTTCGAGGCGACGCGCGGCTGCATCCACAAATGCGACTTCTGCGTCGTGCCGGCGGCCTGGGGACAGAAGCCCTACCAGAAGCCGGTCGCGGACGTGATCGCGGACATCCGCCAGAAGGGCTCGCGCAAGCTCATCTTCGTGGATCTCAACCTGATCGCCGACCGCGACTATGCGGCCCGCCTGTTCGCGGCCCTGGTGCCGCTCCGCGTGGCCTGGTACGGCCTGGCCACGACCATGCTCGGCGACGACCCGCCGCTGCTCGCCCTGGCCGCGCGCAGCGGCTGCCGCGGCATCCTCATGGGGCTCGAATCGATCTCCACGGAGAACCTGCGCCAGTCGAAGAAGAGCTTCAACTCGCCCGCCCGCTACGGCGAGCTGGTCGAGAAGCTGCACCGGCACGGCATCGCGCTCCAAGGCTGCTTCGTCTTCGGCCTCGATCACGACACGCCCGAGATCTTCCTCGAAACCGCCCGCTTTGCGGTCGACGCGCGCATCGACCTGCCGCGCTTCGCGGTCGTCACGCCCTTTCCCGGCACCGCGCTCTACCAGCGGCTGGAACGGGAGGGCCGCATCCTCACCCGCAACTGGGAGCTCTACGACGGCCAGCACGTCGTCTTCCAGCCGGCGCAGATGACCGTCGGCGAGCTTCAGCGCGGTATCGAGACGGCATGGCGGCACGCCTATGGCTGGCGCGCCATGGCGCGCCGGCTGCGCGCCTCGCCGAGCCCGCTCGGCGTCAAGCTCAGCGCCAACCTGGCCTACCGCTTCTACGCCCACAACCTGCATCGCTTCTACAACTGCGATTGGGTGCTCGGCCGCGGCGGCGGCCAGCGCCGGCAGGAGCTGCCGGCGGCGTGAGGCTCACCCTCGTCCATCCCGCGATCGGCCGGCGCCAGGGGCAGCGTTACATCCGCACCTGGCAGATGGAGCCGCTGCCGCCGGCCATGATCGCCGGCCTCACTCCGCGCGACGTCGAGCTGCGCTTCTACGACGACCGCATGGAGGAGATCCCTTTCGACGAGCCGGCGGACCTGGTGGCGCTGAGCGTCGAGACCTACACGGCGAAGCGCGCCTACCAGATCGCCACCGAGTACCGGCGCCGCGGCGTGCCGGTGGTGATGGGCGGCTTTCACGCCAGCCTCGCCCCGCAGGAGGTCGCGCGCCACGCCGAGACGGTGGTGGTGGGCGAGGCCGAAGCGCTGTGGCCGCAGGTGATCGACGACTACCGCCACGGCACGCCGCAGGAGCTCTACCGGCAGCAGGGGCGTGCCGCGCTCGCCGGCGCGCGGCCCGACCGCGGGATCTTCAAGGGCAAGCGTTACCTGCCGGTCGGCCTGGTCGAGGCCGGCCGCGGTTGCCACTTCCGCTGTGAGTTCTGCGCCGTGCAGACGGTGTTCGGCGCCACCCAGACCCGGCGGCCCATCGACGAGATCCTGGCGGAGGTGGCGGCGCTGCGGCACGAGAAACGGCTGCTCTTCTTCGTGGACGACAACATCACCTCCAATCTCAAGGAGGCCAAGGAGTTCTTCCGCGCCCTCGCGCCCCTGGGGGTGCGCTGGGTGAGCCAGGCGAGCATCAACGCCGCGCACGACGAGGAGTTCCTCGACCTGATCGCGCGCAGCGGCTGCATGGGCGTGCTGATCGGCTTCGAGAGCCTCGACCAGGAGAACCTGCGCGCCATGCACAAGAGCTTCAACACCGCCCGCGGCGGCTTCGAAGCCGCGCTCGCCAACCTGCGCCGCTTCGGCATCCGGCTCTACGCCACGTTCATCTTCGGCTACGACGCCGACACCCCGGAGAGCTTCCCGCGCACCGTCGAGTTCGCGCGCCGCCACGGCTTCTACATCACCGCCTTCAACCACCTCACGCCGTTCCCCGGCACGCCGCTCTACCACCGCCTCGAACAGGACGGCCGCCTGCTGTTCGACGCCTGGTGGCTCGACGACGACTACAGTTACAACCTCGTGCCCTTCCGGCCGCGGGGCATGAGCGCGGCGGAGTTGGAGACCGGCTGCGTCGCGGCGCGCCGCGACTTCTACTCCTGGCCCAGCATCCTGCGCCGCGCCTGCGACCCGGTCAACCGCGCCGATGCCTTCATGTTCCGCAACTTCTTCCTGATCAATCAGCTGCATCGCGCCGACGTCGCCGGCCGCAACCACTTCCCGCTCGGCCTGGAGGGCTGGCAGGGGCCGCTGCTGCCGGCGCGGTGACGGTCGTCGAGCTCGCGACCGCGGCCGACGAGCCCGAGCTGCGCCGGCTGCTGCGCGAGCACCCGATGGCCGGCGAGATCCGCGTCACCCTCGAGCGCGAGCCGGATGCCGCGCTCGCGGCGGCGGTCGCGGGAGAGCCGCACGCGACGGTCGTGGCCCGGCGCCGCGACGGCGTCATCTGCGGCATGGGGAGCCGGTCGGTGACCGACGCCTTCATCAACGGCCGGCCGAGCCGCCTGGGCTATCTCAGCCAGCTGCGCCTCGATCAGGAGGAGCGCCGGCATGCCGGCTTGCTGCGGCTGCTGGCGGGCGGCTATGGCAAGCTGCACGAGCTGCGCGCCGCCGGCGAGGCGCCGTTCGACATGACGGCGATCGTCGCCGACAACCGCGCCGCGCGCCGGCTGCTCGCCGCCGGCCTGCCCGGGCTGCCCACCTACCTGGAGCTCGAGCCCTTCGTCACCCT
>DATGHG010000157.1:0-30665 GCA_035308185.1 Thermoanaerobaculia bacterium
AAATGTTCATGCGCCCGCAGCTCCTGAATTTGGACCAGCGACGGTAGCATGGGGCTTGCCTGAAAAGCGTTTGGCAATCCGGTCAAAGAAGATATAGATGATAGGCGTGGTGTAGAGGGTGAGCACCTGGCTGACCAGCAGGCCGCCGACCATCGAGATGCCGAGCGGCCGGCGCAGCTCCGAGCCCATGCCGCTGCCCAGGGCCAGCGGCAGGCCGGCCAGCAGCGCCGCCATGGTGGTCATCATGATCGGGCGGAAGCGCAGCAGGCAGGCCTGGAAGATCGCCTCCTCCGAGCTCTTGCCCTCCTTGCGCTCGGCGTCGAGCGCGAAGTCGACCATCATGATGCCGTTTTTCTTGACGATGCCGATCAGCAGGATGATGCCGATCAGCGCCACCACGCTCAGCTCCGACCCGGTCAGCAGCAGCGCCAGGCAGGCGCCGACGCCGGCCGACGGCAGGGTCGAGAGGATGGTGAGCGGATGGATGTAGCTCTCGTAGAGCACGCCGAGCACGATGTAGACGGTGATCAGCGCCGCCAGGATCAGCAGCGGCTCGTTGGCCAGCGAGGTGCGGAAGGAGGCGGCGGTGCCCTGGAACGCCGCCTGGATGCTGAGCGGCATGCCGATCTGCTGCTGCGCCCGCTCGATCGCCTTGGTGGCGTCGCCCAGCGAGGCGTCCGGCGCCAGGTTGAAGGAGATGGTCACCACCGGGAACTGGCCCTGGTGATTGATGGCGAGCGACGCGCTGCGCGGCGCGAAATGGGTGAAGGCGCTGAGCGGCACCGCCGCGCCGTTGGCGGCGCCGACCGCGCCGGGCAGGGCGGAGCCCTGCGACGCCGTGGCCGTCGGGCCGGTGAGGCCGCCGGAGGCGCCGGCCCCGGCGCTGGTGGCGGTGATCAGCGAGCCGCCGGCGGTCCCCGCCGCTCCGGCGCCCGTCCCGCCGGCGCTGGTCGCCGTCGCCGACGTCGCCGAGGTCGTCGAGCTCCCGGCGGTTCCCGACGCCGCTCCCGACGCCGAGGCGGAACGGACGTAGATGTCGTGCAGCTTGTCCGGGTTGCGCTGGAAGGACGGCATCGCTTCGAGCACCACGTGGTACTGATTGAGCTGCGTGTAGAGCGTCGAGACCTGCCGCTGGCCGAAGGCGTCGTAGAGCGTCTGATCGATCATCTGCGGCGAGATCCCCATGCGCGACGCGGTCAGGCGGTCGATCACCAGCGTCGCCGCCAGCCCGGCGGTCTGCTGGTCGGTGGCCACGTCGACCAGCTCGGGCAGGGTCTTGAGCTTCGCCACCAGCTTGCCGGTCCATTCGTTCAGCTCGTCCGGGTTGGCATCTTCGAGGGTGTACTGGAACTGCGTCCGGCTGACCCGGTCCTCGACCGTCAGGTCCTGCACCGGCTGCATGTAGAGCGTGATGTCGGGGACGTCCGCCAGCTTGTCCTGCAGGCGGCGGATGACGTCGGAGGCGTTGCCCTGGCGGTTTTCGAGCGGCTTGAGGTTGATCAGGATGCGGCCGCTGTTGAGGGTGGTGTTGGTGCCGTCGACGCCGATGAAGGAGGACAGGCTCTCGACCGCCGGATCGGCGAGGATCACCTTGGTCAGCTCCTGCTGCCGCCGCGCCATCGCCGGGAAGGACACGCTCTGCGACGCCTGCGAGATGCCCTGGATGATGCCGGTGTCCTGCACCGGGAAGAAGCCCTTCGGCACCACCATGTACAGCAGGATGGTGAGCACCAGGGTGCCGGCGGCCACCAGCAGGGTCATCGTCTGATGCCGCAGCACCCAGCGCAGGGTGCGGCCGTAGAACGCGATGATGCTCTCGAACGCCCTCTCGGAGGCCTGGAACAGCCGGCCCTGCTGCGCCTGCGGCCGGTGGCGCAGGATGCGCGAGCACATCATCGGCGTCAACGTCAGGGAAACCACCGCCGAGACCAGGATGGTGACGCTGAGCGTGATCGCGAACTCGCGGAACAGGCGGCCGACGATGTCGCCCATGAACAGCAGCGGGATCAGCACCGCGATCAGCGAGATGGTCAGCGAGACGATGGTGAAGCCGATCTGCTCGGCCCCCTTGAGGGCGGCGGCGAGCGGCGCCTCGCCCTCTTCGATGTAGCGCACGATGTTCTCGATCATCACGATGGCGTCGTCGACCACGAACCCGGTCGAGATGGTCAGCGCCATGATGGTCAGGTTGTTGAGGCTGTAGCCGCAGAGATACATCACGCCGAAGGTGCCGACCAGCGACAGCGGCACGGCGACGCTGGGGATGATCGTCGCCGCGACGTTGCGCAGGAAGAGGAAGATCACCATCACCACCAGCGCGATGGTCAGCAGCAGCTCGAACCTGGCGTCCCGCACCGAGGCGCGGATGGTGGTGGTGCGGTCGGTCAGCACCGAGACCTGGACCGAGGCCGGCAGGTTGCTTTCGAGCCGCGGCAGCAGGTTCTTGACCCGGTCCACGACCTGGATGATGTTGGCGCCGGGCTGGCGCTGGATGTTGAAGATGACCGCCGGGACCTCGTTCATCCAGGCCGCCTGCTTGGTGGTCTCGACGCTGTCGACGATGTTGGCGACGTCGGGCAGCATCACCGGCGCGCCGTTGTGGTAGGCGACGACCACGTCGCGGAAGGACTGGCTGTTGAGCAGCTGGTCGTTGGCGTCGATCTGGTAGGCCTGCTGCGGGCCGTCGAAGTTGCCCTTGGCCAGGTTGAGGCTGGTCTGTTGCAGCGCCGTCCGCACGTCCTCGAGGTTGATGCCGTAGGCGGACAGCGCCGTCGGGTTCACCTGCACGCGCACGGCGGGCTTCTGGCCGCCGCTGATGCTCACCAGGCCGACGCCCGGCAGCTGTGCGATCTTCTGCGAGAAGCGGGTGTCCGCGAGGTCCTCGACCTGCGACAGCGGCACCGACTTCGAGGTCAGCGCCAGGGTCAGGATCGGCGCGTCGGCGGGGTTGGTCTTGCTGTAGACCGGCGGCGCCGGCAGGTCCGCCGGCAGGAAGCTCCCCGAGGCGTTGATCGAGGCCTGCACCTCCTGCTCGGCGACGTCGATGTTGAGGTCGAGCGAGAACTGCAGCACGATGACCGAGCTGCCGTCGGAGCTGGTCGAGGTCATCTGGTTGAGGCCGGGGACCTGGCCGAACTGGCGTTCGAGCGGCGCGGTGACGGCCGACGCGATGACGTCGGGGCTGGCGCCGGGATAGAACGTCACCACCTGGATCGTCGGGTAGTCCACCTCCGGCAGGGCCGAGACCGGCAGCTGGGTGTAGCCGACGGCGCCGGCCAGCAGGATCGCCGCCATCAGCAGCGCCGTGGCGACCGGGCGCAGGATGAACGGCCGCGACGGGCCGCTCATTGGCTGCTTCCCCCGTCCGCGGGCTGCTGGTGGCGGTGACCGCCCCGCTTCTGTCCCGGCTTGCCGCCGCCGGGGCCCGCGCCTGCCGCGCCGCCGGCTTTTCCCGGGCCGCCCGCGCCGCCCGGCCGCCCGGCGGCGGTCACCTTGACGCCGTCCTGCAGCTTGTCGAAGCCGTTGACCGCCACCACCTCGCCCGGCGAGATGCCGGTCACCGCCGCGACGTTGCCTTCCGTGGTGCCGACCGTCACCGGGCGCGTCTCGGCCGTCTGGTCGGACTTGATGGCGTAGACGAAGGCGCCCTGGGCGTTGCGCTGGATCGCCGCGGTCGGCACCAGGGTGGCGCCCTGCTGGGTGCTCACCAGCAGCCGGGCGTTGACGAACTGGCTGGGGAACAGCGCGCCGTCCTGGTTGGGGAAGATCGCCTTCAGCTTGACGGTGCCGGTGGTGGTGTCGATGAGGTTGTCGAAGGTGAGCAGGGAGCCCGAGGCGATCTTCTTCTGCTGCGTGCGGTCGAAGGCGTCGACCGCCACCTGGTGCCCCTGCCGCACCTGCTCCTGGATCTGCGGCAGGCTGTCCTCGGCGATGCTCGCGACGACGGTGATCGGCTGCAATTGGGCGATGACCACCAGGCCGGTGGTGCTGTTGGCGAGGACGATGTTGCCCGGGTCGACGAGACGCAGGCCGACGCGCCCGTCGATCGGCGAGGTGATGGTGCAGTACTGCAGGTTCACCCTGGCGCTCTCCACCAGGCCGCGATCGTTCTTGACCGTGCCCTCGTCCTGCAGCACCACCTTCTCCTGGTCCTCCAGCTGCTGGCCGGCGATGGCGTTGCGGGCGCTGGCCGCCTTGTAGCGCGCCAGGTCGATGCGGGCCTCGTCGAGCAGCGCCTGGTCATGGTCCAGCTGCCCTTCCGCCTGGGTCAGGGCCGCCTGGTAGGGCCGCGGGTCGATGGTCAGCAGCAGATCGCCCTTGTGGACCATCTGCCCCTCGCGGTAGTTGACGGTGAGGATCTGCCCCTGCGCCCGGCTGGTGACGGTCACCGTGTTGACCGGGGTGACGATGCCCAGGGCGGTGATGTAGGCGTCGATCGAGCCGGTGGTCGCCGGCGCGGTGACCACCGGCACGGCGCGGGGCGCGCCCGCCCCGCGGCCGCTCTTGGGCGAGCCTTCCGGGGCGGCGCGATGGGAGAAGTAGAACCAGGCTGCCAGGACCACCACCACCGGCAGCAGCCACCACCAGCGGCGAGCGTGTCCCTGGGCGTGTCCCTGGAGACGTTGGTCGGGGTCCGCGTTCGGCTCATGCGAGCCGGCGGGAACGGCCGTATGCGGAGTCTCGTCGGGCATGGTCGATCCTCTGTCACCCATTCCTGGCGGCCATCGGCTGCAACGCCGCCCTCTGCCTCGCTGTTTGGCTAAGGATCAGGCGATCCCGGATCGCCTCGCGGTGCAAAGCTGGGAGCTCGAAGGCGCGGGCCGCGTTGCCGGCCGGCTGGCCGTCTTGCCGGCTGGCCAGGTCCACGCCTTCGGCGAGGGGACGCCGCCGGCATCCCCGGGCAGCAAGACGGCGGCCGGCCGGCGAAGGTTACGAGGGGCTCGCGGCCGCCTTTCTCCAAGCACCGGTCTCCAAGCACCAAAAGCGTAACACACGCCCTGCGGGCGCCATCCTCTCTAGAGACGATGGCGAGGCAGTCCAATATCCTCCCTAGAGAGGATATACAGCAGAGTCGCAAACCTCTATTGTCGAATCTCAACCCATAAGGTGGCGTTGAAGCTTGCCGCGCGCGCCCCACGGTGAGGCGCGCCGCCCGTCCGTCGCGGGCCGGCTTCGGTTCGCCGCCCGAGGAAGAGCGAGGCCGCCATCGGGCGCCTCGAGGAGATCGAGCATGAGAGATTCGAGCAATCCGTCGGCGCAGGGATGGGCGATGGCAGCGCGCTGCCTGCTGGCTGCCGCGCTGGGCGTGTCGGCGCTGGGGCTGCTGGCCGCGCCGGCCGCGGCCGACCCCGCCGAGGCCGCCCCCGTCATCAACACCACGGTCGACCAGTCCCTCCACGACTGCAGCGTCACCTGCTCGCTGCGCGACGCCGTGTTCCTCTCCAGCCCGGGCGACACCCTCGCGGTGCCGGCCGGGCACTACGTCCTGACGCTGGGCGACATCGCCATCACTCAGAGCCTGACGCTGGCGGGCACCGGCGCCCGGACCACCGTCATCGACGGCAACAACACGAGCGGCGGGAACACGGGCGGGATCTTCAACATGACCGGCGCCATCAGCGTCGAGCTCGACGACCTGTCGCTGATCAACGGTGTTGCCAATCTACAAGGTGGCGCAATCAGTGCTTTTGGCCAGATCGTTTCGAATCCTCCCCTGGTAACCGCTCCCTTGGCGCTCACCATTCGGCGCTGCACGATCGCCAACAATCAGGTCACCTCCGGCCAGGCAGGAGGAGTGGCCTTGTTCGTCGGTACCCTGGACCTCGAGGACAGCACGATCAGCAACAACAGCACTTCTCCCTTGGGCGGCTCCGCGCTGCTCGAAGACCTGGTGACGGGATCGATCGTCAACAGCACGTTCACCGGCAACAGCGAACCCACTTTCGCCAACGGTTCCGTGGTTTTCATCAGCTCCACGATGAGCCTCACCAACAACACGATCACGGCGAATTCGGGCGGCAAGGGGCTGCGCGTCTTCTCTTCGCCACTCACCCTGAGCAACAACATCATCGCCGGGAATCCGGGGGGAGATTGCCAGTTCACCAGCTCTCCGGCCGTCACCGACCACAACCTGGACAGCGACAACTCCTGCGGCCTGACCGGCCCCGGCGACCTGCCCGGGGTCAACCCGCTGCTCGCGCCGCTCGCCAACTACGGCGGCATGACCGACACCCAGGCGCTGCTCGCCGGCAGCCCGGCCATCGACGCCGGCAACAACGCCACCTGTCCGGCGACCGATCAGCGCGGTGTCTCCCGGCCGCAGGGTCCTGCCTGCGACATCGGCGCCTACGAGGCCACGCGGGTCACCATCACCGTCAACAGCGCCAGCGTCACCGTCAACGAGGGACAGACGGCCACCAACGGTGGCACGGTGAGTGATTTCGACGGCGGCGCCATCACCCTCACCGCCTCGGCGGGCACGGTGGTGAACAACGGCGACGGCACCTGGTCGTGGAGCTTCCCCGCCACCGATCCGGCGCAGAGCCAGACGGTCACCATCACCGCCACGGCGAACGACGGCAGCTCTCTCGCCGGCAGCGTGAGCTTCGGCCTGACGGTCGTGGACGTGCCGCCGAGCATCCTCCACGTCACCAACAACGGCCCCATCCTGGTCGGCGGCACCGCCACCATCACCGTCAACGCCGCGGACCTCACCGGCGGCAACGACACGCTCAGCTACGAATTCGATTGCAACGACGACGGCATCTTCGAGATCGGCCCGCAGGCGGGCAACACCGCCACCTGCACCTTCGCCACCGCCGGCTCGCACACCGTCGACGTGCGAGTCACCGACGGCGAAGGCGGCGCGACCCTCGGCTCGACCGTGGTCCTGGTCAACCTCGATTGCTCGCATGCCACGGCCAGCCCGAACCTGCTCTGGCCGCCCAACAACAAGTTCGTCGCCATCCAAATCTCGGGCATCCCGGACCCGGGCGGCCCGACGGCGGCGATCACGGTCACCAGCATCTTCCAGGATGAGCCGGTCACCAAGGGTCCGGACGCCACGGGCGTCGGCACCTCGACCCCCTCGGTGCGGGCCCAGCGCGACGGCGGCGGCGACGGCCGCGTCTACCACATCTTCTTCACCGCCAGCGGCAACGGCGGCAGCTGCACGGGCGCGGTGACGGTCGGCGTGCCCCACGACCAGGGCCCCAACGGCGGCCCGGTGGACGAGGGCCCGCTCTACGACTCGACGCAGCCGTAGCGGAGCCTCTCTCGGACGCGGCGCGGGCCCCCCGGCCCGCGCCGCGCGCCTCCGGCCCTGAAGGGGTGCGAGGTCGCCCTCGGCGTCCTGAGTGTTGCGCGATTCATTCTGTGCGAAAATTGAGTCGCGGATTCGGCGGCAATCTCGCGGCGCAGGTCTTGGTCCGCCACGGGTTGGCGTCAGGAGCTTGCCGCAAGGCTGCGTGACCACAATGCGCTCGCCGAATGGGTCGAGGCCAGCTTCGGGGTTGGCGCTGGCGGCTGCCGGCTGGTTCACCGCGCTCGGCGTCAGCATCGGCGTTGCCGCACCGCCGCCATCCACCACCACGACCGACCAGGCCTTGAAGATCACCGGCCGCATCGAGCTGCCTGCGGGCGCCGCCCGGCAGGGCGCGCCGGGCGCGCCGGGTGTCGAGATCCAGCTGCACCCGGCGGTCGAGGACTTTGCGGCGGCGGCCCGGCAACTCGCCGGCCAGCCCCCGCCGCCACCGCTCGCCGCGACCCATGCGGACGGCACCGGCGCCTTCCTCCTCGCGGCACCGGGCCCTGGCTGCTACCGGGTGAGCGTTCGCGCCCCGGGGTACCTCCCCGTCGATCTCGTGCTGGCGCCTCTGTTCGAGGACCGGGAGCTGCCCCCCGCCCGGCTGACCGCCGCCGCACCGCTCATCGCCAGAGCGGTCGGACCCCGGGGCGAGCCGCTGGCCGGGATCCGCCTGGCGCTGCAGGAATCGGGCTGGCGGCAAGGCGCGACGCCGGCGCAGGTGCCGGCCTGGCATCCGGCGGAGCGCTCCGGCACGACCGGCCCGGATGGTCGCCTCGACCTGCCGCTGACGGCAACGGAGAGGCCCGCGCTCACCGTGTACGATCCCCGTTTCCTCGGCGCCTCCATGGTGGTGCCGGAGCCGCCGCCCACGGCGGGCAAGAGCGACCGCCGCGAGGCCATTCTGCGCTTGGCGCCGCATCCGGCGCTGGTGATCGAGGCCCGCGGCTCGGACGGCCGCCCGGCCGGCGGCGCCCTGCTCCGGGTTGGCGGCCGGCCGGTCGCGATCGCCGGCGACGACGGCCGCTGGGCGCTCTCCTTCGCGGGCTCCGAGGTGACCTCGTGGCTGGGATCGCCAAGCGTCGAGAGCCCGGACGGCGAGCTGCTGGGAGAAACCGCCTGGGCGAAAGCGCGAGGGGGCGTGCTGCACATCCTCCTCGCACCCCGGCGCGAGGCGACCGGCGAGCTGGTGGATGCGGCCGGCGGCGCCGTTGCTCGCGGCCTGGTGTGGGTCTCCGGGACCGGCCGGGCACGGCCGCTGGTCGACCAGGTGCTGGCAAGCGCCGGCGCCGACCCCGCAGGCCGGTTCCGGCTGCGCTGGCCAGCCGGCGAGAATCGCCAGCTGTGCGCCGGCGCCCCCGGCTACGTGGCGGCGTGGGTGGACACCCGTCGCGGTCCGGGGCCGCAGCGGATCGTCCTCGCCCGCGCCACCGATCTGGCCGGCATGGTGGTCGACCGGTCCGGCTACGCGGTGGCAGGCGCTCGCATCGAGACCGTGGAGGCCGGCGGCGGGATGGGGCCGGCGGGACTTCCCGCCGCGGTGACCAGCGGCCCGGATGGAGGTTTCCGCATCGTCGGCGTCGCCGGCGGCAAGCAATACCAGCTGGCAGTCGCGGCGCCGCATTACGCCCGCCTCTCGACGCTGGTGCTGGTGCCGGTTCCGATGGCCGGGAAGCCGGCCGTCCCGGTGCGCATCGTGATGGATCCGGGCCGCGGCATCGTCGGCAGGCTGGTGAGCGCTGCCGGCGAGCCGCTGGCCGGGATCGCCGTCACCCTCGTCGCCGCGTCCAGCCGAGGTCTCCTGGGATCCATCGACGGCAGGGACCATCCTCTGCAGGCGCGGTCCGATGCCCGCGGCGCCTTCGAGCTGCCCAGCCTCGCTCCAGCCAGGTACGACCTGGAGGCGCGCGGCGCGGGCTTCGCGCCCACCTCCCGGCCGGGCATCGACCTCCTGCCCGCGGCCTCGCCTCTCGACCTCGGCCGCCTGGTGATGGAGGCCGGCGCCGTCTGCGAAGGCGTGGTGACCGACCGCCGCGCCCAGCCGCTGGCGGGGGTCCAGGCCGAGCTCGCCGCCGCCACGCCGGCATTGACCGGCTCCGACTCCGGCGCCTGGCGCCAGGGCGCCCCCGAGTCTGCGACCACCGGAGCCGATGGGCGCTTCCGCATCCCCGATCTACCCGGCCCCCCTTGACGGCACCCAATTCATTTGTAGTTTGCTATTATCGAAGTGAAACATAATCAGAAAGGAGCTCTCAATGCCTCCATTCGCCAACTCCATCCCGTCTCCGCGCTGGATCGCGACGGGGCTGCTCGCCGCCGCACTCTGCGTTCCCCTGCCGAGCTTCGCCGGGGAGGTGATCGACATCGCCGCCGCGCGCGCCCTGCCGCTGGGGACCGTGGTCACCGTCGAGGGATCGGTCACCGTCCCGTCGGGCACGTTCTCGTCGAGCACCTTCGACGAGGGGTTCGCCATCCAGGACGAGACCGCCGGCATCTTCGTCAGCATCGCCGCCGATCTCCACCTCGGGCTGCGCCAGCGGGTCCGCGTCACCGGCCCGCTCGCGGACAACGGGCACGGCGTGCTCACGGTGGTACCGGCCGACGCCGGCGACGTCGAGGAGGACGGCGGGGGCCGCCGGGTGGTGCCGCGCCGGGAGGCGACCGGCGAGATCAGCAACGCCACCCAGGGGCTGCTCGTCCGCGTCGAGGGGACCATCACCCAGCCGATCTCCCCGGATCCTCCCTTCGGCACGATCATCGAGATCGACGACGGCTCCGGCCCGATCCGGATCTTCGTCTGCACCAGCACCGGCATCGACCTGAGCGGCCTCGCGCCCGGCCAGCGCCTGGGGGTGACGGGATTGAGCTACACGTTCGGCGATTCCGAGGTCGATCCCCGGTTTCAGCGCGACCTCCACCCGCACGAGCACTGAGGACAGAGCCGGCCAGGCCCCACCCCATCCCCTTGAAGACAAGCAGCTTGGCGCCCTCGGCCGCGAGCGCGGTCGAGGCTGCCGCCGGCCCGCCTTGCCGGCCGCAGCTACGCGCACTAAGATGTCTTCGCTTTCATGTAGATATTGGAGGTATGCCGTGACCAGCGTGATCCTTGCGGACGACCATCCGATGATGCTGGCGGGACTGGAAAGGCTCCTCGCGGCCGAGCACGCGGTGCTCGCCACCGTGACCGACGGCCGTGCGCTGCTGGCGGCGGCGGCGGCGCTGCGGCCCGACCTGGTCATCGCCGACCTCTCGATGCCGGAGATCGACGGCATCGAGGCCACGCGCAGGCTGCGCGCCATCGCGCCCGCAACCCGGGTCCTCATCCTGAGCGTCCACGGCGAGCCGTCCTGGGTGCGCGCGGCCTTCGCGGCCGGCGCCCGCGGCTACCTGACCAAGAGCTCCGCCCCCGCCGAGATCGAGCTCGCCGTCCGGGAGGTGCTCGGCGGTTGCTTCTACGTCAGCCCGAAGATCGCCCGGGCGGCGATCGCCGCGGCGCCGGCAGCGGACTCGACGGCATCGAGCGAGACGCTCACCCCGCGCGAGCTCGAGATCGCCGGCCTGGTGGGCTCGGGACTGCGCAACCTCGAGATCGCCCGCCGGCTCGGAGTCTCGGTCACCACGGTACGCAGCCACCTCAGGAAGGTCTACTCCAAGCTGCGGCTGGCGAACCGGGTCGAGCTGGCGGTGCTCGCCGCGCAGACCGGTGCCGTGGCCATGTGAGATGACGAGCCCGGCAGCCATCTTCGCGGCCGCCTTCGCGCACGCTCACGAAGCCTTCCTGGTCGTCGACGCCGACGGCGCCATCGCCGCCTGGAACCCTGCCGCGGAAGAGCTCTACGGCTATTCGGCCGCCGAAGCGCTGGGCCGCCCGGCCGCCCTGCTCGCCTTCCCGGAAGACCGCTCCGGCATCGGTGGCGCGGTCCTGTCGCCGGCCGCCGGTGCCCGCGGGCCGCGCGAGCGCGTCCAGCGGCAGCGCCACCGGAGCGGCCGTGAGGTGCGCACCGCTCTGTGGCTCGTCCCCCTCGCCGCACCGGGCGAGCCACCGGCCTTGCTGGTGTGCGCCCTCGACGTCAGCCACCGGCAGCGTGCCGAGGAAGAGCTCGAGGCGAGCCGCGCGGCCCTCGCGGCGAGCCGCACCGAGCTCCGGCGGTTCACCGGACGCCTGGTCGCCAGCGAGGAGGAGGCACGGCGCCGGATCGCCCGCGAGCTGCACGACGACACCTGTCAGCGGCTGGCGGCCCTTTCGCTCGAGCTCGGAGCCACCCGCAAGCGTCTTTCGGGCGGCGAGCCACCGGCTGCCTGGAGCTCGGCGCTGGACTCCCTGGGCGGCAGCCTGATCGAGCTGGTCGACGATCTGCGCCGCATCAGCCACGACCTCCACCCCGCCACCCTCGAGCGGTTGGGCCTCGCCGAGGCGCTCCGCGATCACTGTGCCGACGTCGAGCGCCGGTGCGGCCTGCCGGTGCGGCTCAGCTTGCGCGAAGCCGGAGGCCCCTTCGGCGCGGCGGTTGCCCTGGGTCTCTACCGCGTCGCCCAGGAAGCTCTCGCCAATGCCGTCCGCCACGCCGGCGCGCGCACCATCCACGTGACGCTGATGACCGCCGCCGGCGCCGCTTGCCTGGCGGTGGCCGACGACGGCATCGGTTTCGACCCCGGGGAGGCGCGCCACGGTCACGGACTTGGGCTCGCCAGCATCGAGGAGCGCGCGCGGATGCTCGGGGGTCGGTGCCGTGTCGCTTCCGCCCCCGGCGCCGGCGCCGAGGTCGAGGTCACCGTGCCGCTGCTCTCGCCGGTGCCGGCGCCGCCGGCGATCTCGCCTGCCCGATCAGGTCCGGCACCCAGCCATGTCGGCCCTTACCGGCTGCTCGAAGTGGTCGGCGAAGGCGCGACGGCGACGGTCTACCTGGCCCAGGAACCCGAGCCGCTGGGCCGCCTGGTGGCGCTCGAGCTCCACCGCAGCCCGCTGCCAGGGCGCCAGGAGACCCTGCGGTTCAAAGCCGAGCAGCAGGCGCTGGCGCCGCTGCACCACCCGGCCATCGCCCAGGTGTACGAGGCCCGCACCACCGATGAGGGCGATCTCTACGTCGTCATGGAGCACGTGCCCGGGCTGCCGATCACCGACTACTGCGACCGCTACGGTCTCGACGTCGGCAGGCGGCTCGCGCTCTTCGCGGCGGTCTGCGACGGCGTGCGGCACGCTCATCAGAAAGGCGTGCTGCACCGCGACCTGCGGCCCGCCAACGTCCTGGTGATGGAGGAGGCCGGCGCGGCGCTGCCCAAGATCATCGGCTTCGGCGCCGCCAACGCGCTCGACAGGCCGCCGGCCGGAGGCACGGCGTGTTTCGCCAGGAGCCCGGCGAACACCCCGGCCTACCTCGCCCCGGAGGCGCTGCGCGGCGGCGAGATCGACGCGCGGTCCGACGTCTATGCGCTCGGCGCCATGCTCTCCGAGCTGCTCGCGGGGGCCGCGCTGGCGGAGGGGCGGGGGCGCGGCGTCGCGGGGCGGCGCGGCCGCCGCCTCTCCGGCGACCTCGACCGGGTGGTCGCGACGGCTCTCGCCGCCGATCCGGCGGCGCGCTATCCGACCGTCGATGCGCTGGGCCAGGAGGTCGGCCGGGTGCTGCGCGGCGAGCCGATCGAGGCCGGTCCGCCGGGCGCGCTGCACCAGCTCGAACGGCTGTTGCGCCGTCACCGGCCGCTGGTGGCATCGGCGGCGGTGGTGATCCTGGCGCTCGCCTGCGGCCTCGTCGCCACCACCCTCGAGGCGCGCCGGGCCGAACAGGAAGCGATGCGGGCCGACGCGGCCGCGGGGTTCCTCGAGGAGCTGTTCAAGGCCTCGGATCCGCGCCAGGCAAAGGGCGCGATCCCCGACGCCCGCGAGCTCCTGCGGCGCGGCGCCGTGCGCCTGCGCGGCCAGCTCCGCGGCCAGCCGCTGGTGCGGGCGCGGCTGCTCGACACGATGGGCGGGGTCGACACCGAGCTTGGTCTCTTCGACGAGGCTCGGCCGCTGCTGCAGGAGGCGCTGGCGATTCGCGAGCGGCTCCTCGGCAGGGACCATCCGGAGGTGGCGGCGACCCTGATCCGCCTCGGCGCTCTCGCCCACCTGTCCGGCGCCGGCGACGCCGTCGCGCTCTTCCGCCAGGCGCTGTCCATCCGCGAGCAACGCTTCGGGCCCGACGACCCGGAGCTGGCCGGGTTGCTCAACAAGCTCGGCACCGCGCTCGCCGCGCGGGGACGCCTCGACGAGGCGGAGGCGACACTGCGGCGGGCGCTGGCGATCGCGGAGCGCGCCGAGGGGAAACGCGATCCGCGGGTGGCCAAGATCCTCCACAACCTGGCGGGCATCGCCTACTACCGCGGCCAGATCGCCGAGGCCGAGCAGCTGCTCGAACGGGCGCTGGCGATCCGCGAGGCGGCCCTCCCCAGGGACGATCCCGATCTCGCCGGCAGTCTCGAAGCGCTGGCTCTCGTCCGCCAGCGGCAGGGGCAGCCGGCGGCGGCGGCGGCGCTGCTCGAGCGCCAGCTGGCGACCGTCGAGCGGATCTATGGCCCCGAGCACCCGGAGCTGGCGCGCGTCCTGCTGAACCTGGGTCTGGCCCGCGCGGCGCTGGGCGGCGATGCCGACGCCCAGCGGCTGCTGGAACAGGCCCTGGCGATGGCGGAACGGACCGTGAAGCCGGGCCAGCCGCTGCTGGCGCGCGCCTTCGCCTCGCTGGCCGACCACCATTTCAAGCACGGGCGCTTCGCCGCGGCGGAGCCGCTGTACCGGCGGTTCCTGTCGCAGCGGCAGGCGGGAGCCGCCGACCCGTCGCAGGGCGGCTCGCTGAGCAACTGGGCGCGGCTGCTGCGCGCCACCGGACGGGACGCGGAGGCGGCGCGGTTCGAGGTGGGGATGCGGTAGTCGCCCGCTTACCGCCGCTGCCGTGCGCGCGCCAGCGGTGCTTGGGCCGGATCGCCGCCAGCGCCCGCTCAGACCTCGAAGATCAAGCCCTCGGTCGCGCCGCGCGCCGAATTGATCACTCCGGGGCCGCGGTCGGCCGGCATCAGGCGGAGGAAGCCGCCGCCGTATCTCCCGCCGAAGCTGAAGGTGCCCCAGATCGCCTGGTGTCGCGCCCATCCGCGATCGCCGTACTGGCAGAGATAGGGGCGCGAGGCGACGTACTCCTGCAGCAACATGTCGCGCGTTCCGGCGGCCTCGCCGAGCCGCCGCTGCCACTCCCCGGGGCTGGTGCGGCAGCCGAGGTGGACGTCGATTCCCTGGAAACCGCGGGCCGCCTTGAGCACCAGAGACTCGCGATGCGCCACCGCGAAATCGAGCAGGCTCACCGTTTCTCCCTGGTAGGTCGTGCGTCCCGCCGCCACCTCCCGGCTCCACGGCAGGTGGCGGCGGACGAGCTCCCGCTCCTCGGCGCTCAAGAGATCGGAGTCCGCGTGTTGCGAGAGCAGCGCGAGGCTCCGCTTGTCGCCCAACATCTGCGCCAGCGGGCCGCTGTACAACCCGATCCGCCGCGCCTTGAAGCAGCGGTAGACGACGGCGGGAGTCTGCGCCTCGGTCGCTTCGATCACCGCGCCGAGGCGATGCTGCTGGTGGTACAGCGCGCCGTCGTGCCTGACCAGGCCATCCTGGTAGGTGCATCTGACGATCGCGCCCTGGCAGTTGGTGCCGCTCTCGCGCAGCACCTCCTGGTAGAGCTCGTCCAAAGCTTCAATCGCCGGCGCCCCATCGACGTCGCCGGCGTTGATCGCCAAGCCGATGTCGAACCGTCCCGCCGCGTCGTGCCCGTGCCGAAAGCCGAGCTCGAGCACCAGCGACAGCGCGCTCCGCCAGGCGTCGCGGTGCCGCGCCTGGACCCCCTCGCGTTCGAGGAAGGCGGCGACGCTCGGCGAGGTCAGGCAGGTGCGCGCGAAGAAACGGTCCTGCCAGCCGCCGATGGTGGCGCCGACGTTGACTTCCAGGCATTTGAAGTCTTCGCCGTCGTCGACCAGGTCGCAGCGGGCCAGGCCGGTGCCGAGGCCGTTCGGCGGCGACAGCAGCAGCGACATCAGCAACTCGTCGGGCCAGCCGTAGAACTCGCCGACCCGGCGCGGGTCGCCGCCGAAGATGCGGTCGGGGATGCTCTCGACGAGCCGGGTCAGGCCAACCGTCACCTGCTCGATCTGCCGCAGCTTTCGCGCGTCGACGAAGGTCGGCCATGGTTGCAGCGGGTAGGGGTAGCGGCGCATCCACTCGGGCAGAGCCGCCGTCTGGCGGTAGTCGACCTGCCGCGCCGCCTCCGGATGCGCGAGCGCGTAGCGCAGAAAGCGGCTCGCGAGCGGCGAGAGATCCTCGTGGGTCGCCCAGATCTCGCCGGAGATCGCCGCCGCGTCGTCGTCGCGCTCACTCCCCTCTCGCCGCCGGCTGCTCGCGGGATCCATGGTTCAATCCTATCCTACATTCGTAGATGCAAAGTCGTCTGCGCGGCGATCACGGCGATGGCCGCGAGCGCCTGAGCGCTCCCCTGCCGCCGGCGGCGCGATAATAGGGCATGTCCGCGCCGCCTGCCGCTCTGCGCATCGCCACGCCGGACGGCTGGTCGCTGCACCTCGCGAGCTACCCTCAGCTCCCGGTTGGGACCGCGGTGGTTGGCGCCGGCGGAGCGCCGGCGGCGATGCTGCTCGGCGCGGGCATGATGCTCGACGGCCGCGCCATGGACCGCCCCGCCGGCCGCGGCCTGGCGTCTTTTTTCCAGGCACGGGGCTACGCGGTCTACAGTCTCGATCTGCGCGGCCACGGCCAGAGTCGGCCTCATGCCTCACGCCGGGTGGATTGGGGTTTCGACGAGCTGGTGATGACCGACATCCCGGCGGCCGTCCGCGCGGTCAGGGAGCGGCACCCGCGGCTGCCCCTGGTATGGCTCGGGCACAGCCTCTCGGCACATGCCGGCGCGGTGGCGGCGGGCCTGCGCCCCGAGCTGCCGGTCGATCTCCTGGTGCTGCTCTGCCCCGGTCCCTGGCTGCGCGCTTTCGAGCCGTCGTGGCCGCTCTGGCAGGCCAAGCGCGGCGTGCTGGGTCTCTGGGACGCGACGGCAACGCTGTGCGGCCGCTTCCCTGCCGCCCGCCTCGGCATCGGCACGGACGACGAGTCGCGCACCTACGTGCGGCAGCACCGCCAGTGGGCGGCGAGCGGGCGCTGGCTGAGCCGCGACGGCGTCGCCGACTACCTGGCGGCGCTGGCGCGGGTGCGCTGCCCGTCGCTGGTCGTCTCGGCCGGCGCCGACCTGCTCTGCCGGCCGCGCTCGGTGCGCGCCTTCGCGGCGGCGATCGGAGCGGCTGGGGGCGGCGCCGAGCTCTGGGAGGTGACCGGGCGTGATCTCGGCCGGCGCCGGCCGCCGGCGCACATGGAGATGGTCACCGCCCGGCCGGCGCTGCCGATCTGGGAGCGCATCGCCGAGTGGCTGCGCGCCCGGCAGCCCGAGAAAGGTCACGGATGACCGCCAGCCAGCCCCTGAAGATCGCTCTCTGGACCGCCGCCGGTCTGCTGCTGGCCTATGGTTTCGTGCGTTTTTTCCTTTCCCAGCTCGGCCAGGGGCGGCCCGCGGAGCTCGCGGCGGTGGTGGCGGCGCCGCCGCCGGGATTCGAGATCCTCGACCGCGGCAACCTGGCCCCGGCGCAGGCGGCGCGCGAGCTGGCAACCCTGCTTGCGTCCCGGCCCGCCAGGGTGGGTATCCACTTCAGCTCCGCGGGCACCGCGCTCTACTGGCTCGCCGACCCGGCCGCCGACACGCTGGAAGAGCGCAGCGCCGGCGCCGCCGGCACGCGCCTGGCGACGGTCTGGCAGGGACAGATCCGCCGCCGCCTCGACTGGGCCGCGTCCCACGGCGGCGACCTCTCCCCTCCCGGTCTGGCCCCGCCGGAACGGCGGAAC
Organism: Thermoanaerobaculia bacterium; assembly: GCA_035308185.1. Lineage (GTDB taxonomy): Bacteria > Acidobacteriota > Thermoanaerobaculia > Multivoradales > UBA5704 > JASLEW01. The sequence continues at coordinate 17,208 of DATGHG010000157.1, forward strand.
CTCTATCATTGAGCGGTGTCCGGGGGGGCGGAAGCTTGGTTTGAGAGGGTGCTTGACTTCGGTTGCCGGCTGCTGTACACTGCGTCTGCTGTTGGGCCAACGGTTGGCTCGCGGCTATAAGCCAGAAAACTACGAAAGGGCCTGGTGACAACCGGGTCCTTTCGATTTTTTGGCGAGAGAAAGAGAGAAAAGAAGAATGCGTAACACGGGAAGAGTCAAGTGGTTCAACGATGCGAAGGGTTTTGGATTCATCACGCCGGAGGACGGTAGCAAGGACTGCTTCGTCCACCACTCGGCGATCCAGGGCGACGGCTTCAAGAGCCTGGCCGAGGGCGAGCGCGTCGAGTTCGACATCGTACAGGGCGCCAAGGGCGCCGCGGCGGCGAACGTCACCAAGATTGCCTGATCGTATCCGTCCCACCCTCGCTCATCGATCCATTTTTCAATCCAGCCATCCGGGCGCCGGAGCGGCCAGGTTGCAACCGCAATCACCGTAGACGCCGCGCCGGCTGATGGGTTCTAAACGGGCCACCCTCGCGGGTGGCCCTTTTTGCGTCCGCTGCCGCCGCAACGGCCAAGTAGTCCTACGCGGCCATGAACCCCAGGTCGGGGTTGTTGAACCGGTAGAGGTTGGGGAACACCGTCCCCATGTTGGAGGCGCTGACGCCGAACCACTTGGCGAGGGTGGCGGAATACTCGTCGACCGAGGTGGTCGGGATCCAGCGGCCGTCGCCGGTGTCGTCGGGGCCGTCGATGGCCAGCGTCGGCACCCGCCCGTACAACCGCCCGCCCTGGACGGCGCCGCCGAGGATCAGGTGGTGGCTGCCCCAGCCGTGGTCGCTGCCGTCGCCGTTGCTCAGGAAGGTGCGGCCGAAATCGGAAGCGGTGAAGGTGGTGACGCCGCTCTGCACCTGCATCTCGACCGTCGCCGCGTAGAAGGCGGAGAGCGCGTCGTTGAGGTCCTGCAACAGCTGGGACTGCGCCGGCAGCTGACCGCCGTGGGTGTCGAAGCTGCCGGTGGCGATGAAGAACACCTGGCGCTGCTGCGACAGCGCCTGGCGGGCCTGGATGAGCTGCGCCACCGTGGCGAGCTGGGTGCCGGCGTCGGTCTGCGGGAACTGCGTCTGCAGCGGCGGCAGGCTGGCGAGGGTCGATTGCAGCAGCTGGTCGTTGGCCAGGGCGTGCTGGAAGAGGTCGCGGTAGCCGGATTGGAAAAGGTTGCCATAGCTCGCCTGCAGCAGCGAGCGCAGCGCGTTGGACTGCGGATCCCCCGGATCGGAGGTGTAGTTGTCGAGCCCGGGCGTGCCGCCGGGCTGGACCTGGAACTCCGACACCACGTTGCCGATCTGGAAGGTGTTGGCGCCGGCCACCGACATGCTCATCGAGATCTGGGCGGTGCCGTTCAACGCCACCAGCATGTCGGCGACGCGGCCGCCCCAGCCGGTGGCGGGCGGCTGGTCGGGGATCGAGGTCTGCCAGTGCATCGTCTGGTCGCTGTGCGAGAACAGCTGCGGCGGCAGCGCGGCGGTGCCGTCGTTCCAGGTGGCGAGGGTGACCGGCGCCACCAGCGGCCCGACGTTGGCGAGGATCGCCATCTGCTGCTGCGCGAACAGGCTCTGCAGGCTGGTCAAGGCGGGATGCAGCGACCACTGGCGGCCGTCGCCGCCAGCCAGCAGGTTGATCGGCAGCAGCGAGCCCTGGGGCAGCGCCAGGCCCTGGCGCACCGCCGCGTAGCTCGCGTAGTCGCTGGCGTCGAAGGGCACCAGCAGGTTGTTGCTGTCGTTGCCGCCGTACAGGAACACGCACACCAGCGCCTTGTAGTCGGTGCCGCCGGCCGGCGCCGCCGCCGCGACGCGGCGCAGGTCGAACAGGGTCGCCGCGAGCGAGGTCATGCCGACGGCGGCGCAGGCCGAGTTGCGCAGGAACCGGCGGCGGGTCGAACCGCCGGGCGGTGCTGCCGGGGGCTGCTGTCGATTCATCACGGGCGCCTCGCTTTCCTCAACGCTGCACGACGTACTCGGGAGACAGCTCGATCAGGTAGACCAGGTTCCGCACCCGCGTCGTCGCGTCGTTGGGGTCCGAGAAGTTCGGGTCGGCGAGCGCGGTGGCAAGGATCGATCGCATGGTCGACGACATGTTGTTGGCCATCATCACCAGGTCGAGGTAGTCGAGCAGGTCGGAGTCGGCGAGCCCCACCATGCTCGAGTAGTCGGGAAAGATGGTGTAGGGATCGAACGCCGCGCCGTAGTAGATGATGTCGTGGAGGTAGTCGGCGGCGCCGAACACCGAGGTGTCGGTGGTGATCTCGAACTCCGGCGCCACCAGGCCGGCCTGGGCGATGGCGCCGGGCTGGACGTAGGTCGGGGTGAAGAAATTGAACACCGTCGGCGAGCGCAGCGGGTTCTGGTCGAGGCCGTAGCCCGCGTCCTCGAGGTCCCAGATGCGCCACTTGCCATCGGGCGGCGGCACGGCGTTGGTGGCGCGCAGCAGCTGGCCCAGGCGCACGATCGGCTCGCGCAGCTTGCCGTAACCGGGCTGCGGCACGAAGGTGACGGCCCGCGCCTCGTAATCGAGCAGGATGGCCGCCACCACCGCCTGCATGTCGCCGCGCACCCCCTGGCCGTCGTTGGCGAACGCCTGGGCGCAGCGATAGACATAGGCCGGGCTGGGGTTGCTGGTCACCAGCCGCTGGATCAGCTGGCGGCAGAGGAACGGCCCGACGTTCGGGTGCTGGAAGATCAGGTCAAGCGCCGCGTCGAGGTCCTGCTGCGGCGTCTGCCCCGCCGGCAGCACGGTGCCGCCGAGCAGCAGCTTGGGGCCCGGCGAATGGTGCTCCGGCCAGGCCTCCATCGGCTGGCGCCAGTTGGCATCGACGAAATAGAAGTTGTTGGGGTCGCTGTGATCGCCGCCGGCGAAGGTCCAGCCGGTGAACACCTGCGCGAACCCCTTGATGATGTCCTGGCTGTAGGTCGGGATCGGCAGGCCGGTCGAGTCGAGGACCAGGGTGCCGTCGGGATTGAGCTGGTAGAGGCCGATCGAGAACAGCTGGTTGATCTCGCGGGCGTAGTTCTCGTTGGGGTTGATGCCGTTGGCCGGGTCGCCCTGATCGTTGCCCAGCATGTTGAGATAGACGCCCATCGTCGGGTCGAGCGTCACGTCCTCGAGCAGCTGGCGGAAGTTGCCGAAGGCGTCCGTCTCGAGCACGTCGAGGTAGCGCGCCATGCCCTCCGGCTCGACGTTGCTGTTCTGGTCGGAGATCACCATGATCTCGGACAGCGCCAGCGCCAGGCGTTGGCGGAGCTGGTCGGGGCCGGTGACCGCCTGCTTCCAGAACGATTCCATCACCTGATTGCTCGAGATGTCCTCGCCGGCGGCGCTCGCGGCGTCGAGATAGGCGAGGTGCGAGACCAGCGGCTGGCTGAACTGGCCGGCGAGCCAGGGACCGAAGCCGGCCGGTTGGGAGGTGATCGCCGCGACGTCGGCCGGCGAGGTCGGGCCGTAGGTCGCCTGCGCCAGGAAGCGCGCGGCATCGGTCTGGGTGGCCGGCGGCGGCGGCAGCGCCGGCGGCGCCGGCGGCGGCATGAAGGTCTGGCTGCCGGTCGAGACGTTGAAGAAGCCCTTGATCTCGCCGGCCGGATACATCGCGGTGTGGAGGTTGATGTAGCACCCGCCGGAAAGCAGCGCGGCCTGGATCTGGGCGACGGTGAAGCCGCCGGCCGGCACGATCGTCCACAGCCGGCCGCCCATGGCGTCGGGGGTGGCGGTGTCGAGGTCGAACAGGATCGGGCCGCCGGGGCCGTGGATGTGCTGGGCGATGATCGGACCGGTGAGGTTCGAGTAGGTGTAATGCAGGACGGCGCTGGCCTGGTCCGGGGCGAGCACCAGGCTGGCCGAGCCGAAGCCGAGCGACAGCGACGCGCCCTGCGGAATCATCTGCGCCAGCAGCAGGGTCGAGGTGCCGGAGAGGCTGTAGAGGCCGCTGGTCACCGGGCTGTCGGCGAGCCCCGGGGTGGTGGCGATGGCCTGTAGCGTGGTGGTCGTGGGCAGGGTGACCGCGGTGCTGTAGAGGGCGCCGTGCGAGCTGCTGGGCGTCGAGCCGTCGGTGGTGTAGAAGATCGACGCTCCGGGGGTCGAGGTGACGATCTGGACCTGCTGCTGGCCGACGAAGCTGCCGGGCGGCGGGTTGAACGCCGGCGGCGCGGTGGTCGTGCCCTCGAGCGTCGGGTTGGCGAAGTAGCCGTTGACGTCGACGATCAGGTCGGTGGTGCCGGTGGGATGGTTGGCGCCGACGAGGAAGGCGCCCGCGGCGCCGAGCTCGAGGACCAGGTCGTTGGCGAGCACCCTGCCGGCCTTGTAGTTGATGGTCGAGGTCGCGGGAGGTGCCGCGCCGGCGGGGCCGAAGACCAGGAAGCCGGCGCTCTGCGGCAGGACGACGGTGACGTTGGCCGAGACGGCGACGGCGCGCGTCGAGATGCCGCACTGGCCGGCGGCGTCGAAGGACCTGATGCTGAAGGCGGCGAGCCCCGGGGCGCCGAAGGGTCCGGCGGGGTTGCGGGTGTCGATCAGGCGGCAGGGCGGCACGGTGTAGAAGCTCGTCCCCTGCGCCGCCAGGGGCAGGGCGTCACCGAGCGCGCCGGCCGCGGTCAGGGCAACCAGGGCGGCGGGCGCGGCCAGCGCCAGGAGCGCCGCTCGCGCTGTCGACTTCGGTGGCGCTGCCGCCCTCCGCGCCGTACCGCGGCCGGGATCGTTCTGGTCCACGTCCTGGTCCACGTCGCCCTTCCTCTCCGCGAGCTACGAATCGCTGTGCAGGGCAATGTAGACCGGCGCCGGAAGGCGCCGCTATGAGAAACGTCACTGGGGTGTGATGTGCGTCACCGACAACCGCCGCGGTCAGGGCGAGGGCCGTTGCGCGTCGAGGCCCAGGGCCGTCGGGTGGCGGGGCTGATAGAGCCCGAGCTCGCCGCCGCCGGGGAGCGTGAGGCGGGTGAGGGCGCCCCAGCGCTCCTGGTGGATCGGCGCGCAGGCGACCCCTTTCGCCGTGAGGTCGGCGATCGTCGCCGCCAGGTCGTCGCACATGAGATAAAGCTCATGGCGGCCGTTCTCGTCCGCGGGATGGAACGCCGCCTCGGCCGGCGGCAGGGCGAAGATCAGCCAGCCGTGGCCCGCATCCACGGCCGGGAATCCGAGGACGTCGCGAAAGAACGCGCGGTCCGCTGCCTCGTCCTTGCTGAAGATGATGACGTGAGCGCCGTGGATCATCTGGCCCCTCCCTCTCTCTCGAAGTCGGCAGTTTCAAATGGCCCCCGGTCAGGCAGTTTAAGGGAAACGGACCAGCCTGCTGGCATAATCGCCGCTCCATGAGCCTGCTGGTCTATCTCGGCGGCGGCGCGCTGCTCGGCGGCCTGGTGCGCTGGTGGCGGCCGCGCCTGGGATGGGGTTGGATCGCCGGCTACTGGCTGCTGGCCGGCGCCTGGTTCGCGGCGCCGCTGATTACCGGGGCCGTGCAGGGCCCTCTGGACGTCGCCTACGAGTCGCGGCCCTGGCGGGAGATGGTCGAGACCCCGGCAGCGGCCGCCAACGGCCTCCTCCTCGACGTGCCGTTGCAGCTGCTCCCCTTCCACGCCCTGGCGCGCGAGCGGTTGCTGCGCTTCGAGGCGCCGCTGTGGGCCAACGAGATGGGCACCGGTCAGCCGTTGCTCGCCAATGCTCAGTCGGCCCCTTTCTCGCCGCTCGGCCTGCTGGTGCTGCCGCTGTCGCCGGTGGCCGCGCTGCCGGTCGCGGCGGCGCTCAAGCTCTTGCTGTCGCTGCTGCTGACCGACGCCCTGCTCGCGGCGCTGGGCGCCGGGCGGGCTGGCGCCTGCTTCGCCGCCATCGCTTTCACCTTCTCGGTCTACTCGATCTGCTGGGCGTTCTACCCGCTCGGCGTGGCCGCGGCGTGGTTGCCGGGCGTCCTGCTCGGCCTGGTGCTGCTGCGCCGCGGCGAGCGCGGAGGCCTCGCCGGCCTGACCGCCTGCGCGACCGGCATGGCACTGGCCGGGCACCCTGAAACGCTCGCGCACACCGCCCTGGCGGCCGGCGCGGTGGCCGCGGCCCTGCTGCTCCGCCGGTACGGCGGCGAGGTTGCCGCCCACCACGCCCACCAAGAGGCCCGGCCTGCCCAAGGAGACGCCGCGGGTGTCGGCGCCAATCCCGGCCAGACCTCCGCCGGCTCCCGGCATCTCGCCGGCAACGGCCACGCCGGCGGCGGCTCCACTCCAGGTGGCGGAAGGTCCACGCCGGAAGGTGGCGGCTCTGGCGGCGGTGGCCTGCGGGCGCGAATCCGGCCTCTTGATACCGGCACTGCCGCCGGACCGTCGCGATGGCGGTTCCTCGCCGGGCTGGCGGCGGCGGCGGCGATGACCGCCGGCTTGGCCGCGCCGGCGCTGCTGCCTGTAGTCGAAGGCATTCCGGACACGGTGCGCGGCCAGCTGCTCGCGCGGACGGTCAAGGGGGTGCAGCCGCTGCCGTTCACCACGGCCGCCTTGAACCTGGCGCTCGACCCGCTGGCGCAGGGTAGCCCGCGCGACCGCGACTGGACGGGGCCCTCGAACTTCAACGAGCGGTGCAGCGGCTATGCCGGGCTGCTGGCCCTGGCGCTCGCCGTCGCTGCCGCCCTGACGCTCGGTGGGCGGGCGCTGGCGATTTTCTCCGGTGGCGCCGCGGCGATGGCGGCGGCGCTCGCCATCCCCCCCTTCCTCGGCGCGGTGCGGGCGCTGCCGCTGCTCGACCACGCGGCCAACGGCAGGTTGCGCCTGCTCTGGGTGCTGGCCCTGGCGGTGGCCGCCGGGCTGGGGCTCGAGCCGCTCGCCGCGCGCCGCAGCGGGAGATGGGTGGCCGCCGCCTGCTGCGCCGCGGCCGCCTGCGGGCTGGCGCTCGAGCACTGGCCGGCGGCGCCCTGGCAGCGGGCGTGGTGGCTGGCGACCGCCGGCAGCTGCGCGCTCTGCGCCGCGGCGTTTGCCTGGGCAGCAGCGCGGCCCAGCGGCAACCAGAAGGCGCGGGCGGCGAGGGAGGCAAAGGGCGCGATGCGGGAAGCCGGCGGCGCAATGTGGGAAGCCGACGGCGCGACGCAGCAAGCGAACGGCGCGAACCGGGAAGCGAATGGCCTGAAGCGGGAAGCCGACGGCGCGCCGCGCTGGCCGCGGCGCGCTGGCCTGCCGCGAGCCTTGCCGTGGCTGGCCGTCGCTTGCCTGGCCCTGGACCTGTCATTGCTCAACGGCCGGTTCCTGCCGGTCCTCCCCGCCCGCTTCGACCTCGCGCCGCCGCCGGCGGTGGCCGTGATGACGGCGGCGATGGGGGCCGCTGCCGGCCCGGCCGCCTCCGGCCCGGGCGCCGGCGGACCGTTCCGGGTGATCGGCCAGGGCGATGCGCTGCAACCCAACCTGGCCGCGCTCTATGGTCTCTGGGATCCGCGCTCCAACGATCCGATGCAGCCGGCGCGCGCCACGCAGGTGGTCGGCAGGGCCTTCCGCGAGCGCTACCGGATCGGCGACCCGATGCCGCTGACCACCCGCCCGCTGCCGGTACCGTTCCTCTCCTATCTCGGGGTGCGCTTCATCCTCACCCGCCATCGCGAGCGCCTGTTCCCGCCGTGGGAGGAGGCCTGGGACGGCACCGGCGGCAAGCTCTGGCGCAATCCCGAGGCCCTGCCGCTGTTCTTCATGCCCGCCACCTGGCGGCCGGCGCGCGATCCCGACGAGGCCCTCCTCGCCACGCTGGCCAACCAGGATTTCGCGGCCTCGGCCGTGGCCGAGACCGGCGGTGGCGCGGCGCCGTTGGCGGGAGCCGCCGCCGAGCCGCGACGCCAGGCCGGACAGGTGCGGATCCGCCGCGTCCTGGCCAACTCCTTCGAGCTCGAGGTCGGCGCCCCGGCCGGCGGCCTGGTGGTGTCGAGCGTCACCTCCTGCGGCGGCTGGCACCTGGCCGTCGACGGGCGACCCGCGACGCTGCTGCGGGTCAATGCGGGCTTCCTCGGTTTCATGACGCCGGCTGGCTGGCATCGCGCGGCACTGGTCTACCGGCCGGCCGGCTGGACCTGGGGCCTGCGCCTGTGCGGGCTGACGGCCCTCGCGCTACTCGCCGTCGCCGTGTTCCGCGCCGGCCGCGGCGCGACCCGGCGGGCAGCGAGGTGATGGGCGGCTCCGGGCGTCCTGTGGCGGCATCCCCCAAGCGTCCGTGGGGCGGGCAGGGGGCGGAGGGGATGCGGGGCAATCCGGTCGGCGCCCCCTGCGGCGCGAGCGCCGGTGGTGATAGAGTCTGGCGCCGCCCACCGCCCGGGCTCCGGCCGGCCGCGCCCGTGGGCGCGCGGCCGCGGCACCCCTCGCGGTATCGAGAACCCTCCCGCCAGGCGGGAACTGCAATCAGGTGATTCCCATCCATGAACAAACGTTGGCTCGGCGCCGCCGTTCTCGGCATCTCGCTGCTCGTCGCCTTCCTGGCCGCCGAGGCCGGGCTGCGGATGATCTCCAAGTACTGGCTGACCGTCTATGACGTGGAAATGTGGCGCTACGCCCGCCAGATCAAGATAATTTCGACCTACCCTGGGGTGGTCGAGGAGCAGCGGCCCAACGCCAGCGCCTTCCTGATGGGCGCCAGGGTGCGCACCGAGGCGCACGGCTTCCGCCTGCCCGACCCTGCCACCGAGGCGCAGCGCCGCCCGGGCAACCGGCTCGCCGTGGCGCTCGGCGACTCGCTGACCTTCGGCTGGGGAGTGCCCGAGGGGCAGACCTTCCCCGACCAACTCGAGCGCCTGCTGTCGGCCCGCTGTCCGGCGGTGGGCGGGCGGGCGATCACCATCGCCAATGCCGGCATCGGTAACTGCAACACCTCGATGGAGGTACAGCGCTACAAGCTGCGCATCCGCCCCTACCTGCATCCGGATTGGGTGATCCTCGGCTTCTCCTTCAACGACGCCGAGCCCGACGCGGTGCCGGACACCAATCCCTTCTTCTGGCACTCGGCGCTGCTGTCGCTGGCCGCCGCCCGCCTGCAGAAACAGACCGATCCCAAGCTGGCCAACTACAACGACTACTACATCGGCCTGTTCCGCGAGGGCCGGCCCGGCTGGGAGCGCACCAAGGCGGCGCTGCGCGAGCTCGGCGCCATGCTGCACGCCGACGGCGCGGCGGCGACGCTGTTCCTGATGCCGGAGCTGCACGATGCCCATGATCGGGGCATCGCCGAGGCGTTCTCGCGCGTTGCCGCGGTCGGCCGCGAGGCCGGTTTCGAGGTCATCGATCCCGCTCCCGACTTCCCGCCGGGCAGCGGCGAGCGCTACTGGGTGAGCCACGAGGACGCCCACCCCAACGCCGCGGCGCAGGCGATCTTCGCCCGGGCGCTGGCGCGCTCGCGCTACGCCTGCCGCCCCTGACGGCGGGGGCCCCCCATCGCCAACACCGACAGCGCCGCCGACACCGATGTGGACAGGAGTAAAGAAGCTCGCCTTGATGCTGGCCGGGCTGCTGGTGGCGCTCGTCGCCGCCGAGCTGCTGGTGCGCGCCGCCGGCGCGGCACCCAAGGTCTACGCCATCCGCAAGGGGCGGTTCCAGCTGTCGCACAATCCCAAGATCGGCTACGAGCCGGTGCCGCTGGTCTACAACGGCCGCGAGCTCGGCTTCTACGATTACCTGGGCGCGAGCAACAGCCTCGGCTTCCGTGACCGCGAGCACGCCGTCGCCAAGCCGCCGGGCGTCTACCGCATCGTGGTGCTCGGCGACAGCATCGCGGCCGGGCTGCACGTCGAGCGCAACCAGGACGTCTTCCCGCCGATCCTCGAACAGCTGCTGCAGCAGCGCGGCCTGCGCGCCGAGGTGATCAACCTCGCGGTCTCCGGTTACAACACGCAGCAGGAGGTCGAGCTGCTGCGCGAGCGGGGGTTGCAGTACCACCCCGACCTGGTGCTGGTCGCCTACACCATGAGCTCGCGCGAGCACCTCGACGGCGACATCCTGAAGACGTTGCTCGAGACCGAGCAGCGGCAGACCGGCATCAGCGGCGCGCGGGTCGATTCCTGGCTGGTCAAGAGCGCGCTCTACCGCTTCGTGCGCTTCCGGGTGCTGGCGGCACGTCGCCGTCCGGCACCGGCGGGCGCTGCCGGCGCCGCGGGCGACGGAACCGGCGCCGGGACCGCCGCGGCCGGCCCCCAGCACTACCTCGACCTGGTCTCGGCCGACACCGTGGCGCAATACTTCGGGGTGCTGAAGCAGCTGGCGCGGCAGGACCGCTTCCAGGTGCTGATCGCCGTCTTCCCGCGCTTCGTTCGCAGCTTCGGCTACTACCCCTTCGGCCGGCAGCACGAGTACGTGCGTCGCCTGGCGCAGGAGAACGGCTTCGCGCTGGTGGATCTGCTGGTCCCCTTCAGCGACTGCCGCAAGGCCTCGGCGGAGCCGATCAGCACCGACAACTTCCATCCCTCTCCCTACGGCCACCGCTGCGCCGCCGCGGCGATCGCCGGCGCGGTCCTGGCGCTGCCGCCGCGGGCGCCAGGCCGCTAACGAACCCGGCGACGACCCGCGGGCGTCAGGGCAGCCTGGCGGCGACCCGCGGACGCCGGGGCGTAACCCGGCGTCCGGGAGGCGCCAGCGCCGGGCGCCGCACCGGCCCTCAGCAGAGACAGGTGGGGTTGTTGAAGGACTGCTCGCAGGGCGGCTTCTTGGTCGTGCAGCCGGTTTGAGACAACCCGCCGGCCGGGCTGCGCAAAGCTTGCATGTCGAGGTCGCGCAGCGTCTCGGCGTTCAGGGCCAGCCGCTTCATGCCTTTTTTCATCGTTGCTCCTTCGCATTTTGGACAGCAGTTCAAAATTGAATGTGCTCGCGCCGCCGAGCACCGAGACGGATACACGACCTGCATGCCTTGACTCCGTACTCGGGTACATGGTTTATGCTGCAATCATGGACGGGTGCCGCTCCGTTTACACCATAGGTCAGATCGCGAGGACAGTTGGGGTCGGTGTCGAGACGGTTCGCTTCTACGAGCGGCAGGGACTGCTCCCGGAGCCACCCCGTAAACCGTCAGGTTATCGGCAGTATTCGGCGGCATCTCTCGAACGGCTACGCTTCATCCGCAGGGCGAAGTCCCTGGGGTTCTCGCTCGTCGAGGTGCGGGAGCTTCTGGATCTGCATCCGGACTCTGCAAGGGCCTGCGAGGACGTGGCGGCGCGGGTGCAGTGCAAGCTCGACGAGATCGCCGCCCGGATACGCGATCTGGAAGCGCTGCGTGGCGCGCTCTCGAGCCTCGCTGGTGCTTGCGAAGCCAGGGCCCCGTTGGAAGGTTGCCCTCTGCTCAAGACTCTCGGTCAAGCAGGAGCCGGATCATGACCAATCCCGGTGCAGGCGATCGAATGGAGCCTGCGAATGCCTCACCCCATTCACCAGACGGGAGCGCCGCCGAGCTGGGGAAAGGTGCGGTTGGCGGGCAGCGACCGGCAGGGGCTTGGGGCGGGGGCGCGCATCGCGTGAGCGGGTTCGGTGCCGGAGCCATGGCCGCGGCCGCCGGCTACGCTCTGGCAACGCTGTGCCTCCGCCAGGTGGTCTCCGAGCTGCGGCCGTGACCAGGAACGTGGAAGCTTGCTGTACGTCGCCAGCAGCGCTGTGCTACTGGTTTACAGTCTCACTGATCGCGTGGGGCGCGCTGAGTCTCGTGGGAATCTATTGGCGTCCTCTCCATGCGTCGACGGCGGCTGCGTGCCTTTTCGCCATGGCCGTCGGCTGCCTCGCCAACTGGCTCAGGAATCGCTCTCTCCACTGCACCATGACAGGTCCTTTATTCCTGATCGCTGGCATAGTGTTTCTGCTCTCCGATGCCCTGATCATCCACGTCAACACCTTCTGGATTGGGCCATTCATACTCATCGGAGTCGGCATCGCGTTTCTGTTGGAATGGCGGTATGTAGTGCGTTCTTCGCGCCGAGCATCGCCTGCTCCGCCTGGGAGGTGAGCGTCGAGCTCAGTCCCTCGATGACTCAGCAAGGGAGCGGCGACGTGCTGGCGGCGAGCCAGGTCAGGATGCCCAAGGCGTCCGTCCTGCCGACGCCAGGCATCACCTGCGCGCACCCTCACGGGATCGGGCCACGGCCTTCGACCGGCGTTTCGTGCTTGCCGAGCAGACGGGACGCCTGGTCGGCGATCCGCCGGCATCCGCGCCCTGCGCTGGGAATGAGCACCACGCCGCCATGACCACGCGCCTGCTCACCATCGCCGCCAGCGGCTGGCTGCTGGTGGCGCTGCTGACGGTGACCATCCGGCTTCCCTACCGCTGGCGGCGGCGCGAGCGCCGGCGGCATCTGCCGCCGGCGGCAGGCTCGGCCGCGTCGGCGCCGCCGCCGGGATCGTCGCCGCGTCCCGCGCCGGAAGCGTGCCGCAGGCGGCCGTCATGGTTGCCTCGGGCGGGCGCGGCGGCAGGGCTCTTTCTTCACTACTGGCTCGGCTACGCCATTGCCGCCCTCGCTCTGGTGCACGGCATGGCCTCGATGACTCGCGGCATCGCCGGCCGCGCCCATCCCCTGGGGCTGCAGCTGGCCAGCCTCGCGCTGCTGGCCGCGCTCGGCGAGGTCGCCATCGGTCTCCAGCTGCGGCGGCAGCGGACCCCGTGGAGCCGGGCGGCGGTCCGCCGCGTCCACTTCTGGGTGATGGCCTTGCTGGTGGCGCTGGTGGCGGCGCACGTGGCGCTCGACAGCCGGCTGCTGGGGACCTTCCCCCGACACGCTGCCGCATCCTCGTCAGCTGGGCGGTAGCGGCCTGGCGCCGCCAGCGCCGAGCGTGGAGCAGATGCTTCACCACCTTGGATGAGCTCGCCTGTGGAGCAACGTGCACCAGCAGACGGCAGGCTGTCATGATCAAGCGGTCAGCGGAGGACGCCACCGAGTTCCACCAAGACTCGGGACACATCCTCGATGCTGGGGCGAGGGCGTGAGATGAAGAAGAGCGTGCAGCGGGCGCTGATCGAGATCGGGTTCATCGTGTTTCTGTTCTACGCCAACCTACTGATGGGTGAATTCGCGCGCTCGGGGAAAGGGCGGACGATGGGGCTGAAATGGTCCCTTCTCGACGTGGTCACACCCACCAACTTCCTCATCGCGGTGCTGGCGGCGCTGGCCGGCTACGTTGTCTTCGAATTCCTGCGCAAGCGATTCTGATCAAGATGGCCGGCATGAGCCACTCGGCGTTGCGCGGGCGCCCCGGCGGCGTCACGGCCATGGCGATCTTCTTCGCGGTGGGCGCCACAGTCAGCCTGGTCACGATTGTCGCATTGCTCTCTCCCGGCGGCGTCCTCGAGCCTATCTGGCGGCTCAACCCGCGGGCGCATCCTTGTTGAGGTCGACGAGTGGTCATGACTCCGACGAAAGCGTTGCTCCGTCGCCTGATCCTAGCGCCATCGATCCCCTCCGGACCGTCCGCCTGGCTGCGCGTCCTGGACCTCGCTGGG
>DATGHG010000158.1:0-20618 GCA_035308185.1 Thermoanaerobaculia bacterium
GGCGGCCCCGTCCGCTTGGAGGACGTCTCGGGACGGTGTAGTCTCCGGTCGAGCTCGCCGATAACCCCACACTCGCTCATGGCCTCTCCGCCTGCCCAGGTCAGCGTCGTCGCGCCGCTCCAAGCGGCGATCGAGCACGTCAGGCGCCTGCTCTTCCGGCCCTTCGCTCTCGCCACGTGGTGCACGATCGGCTTCTGCGCCTGGCTCGCCGGGCTCGGGGGGGCGCAGTTCACCTGGATGAACCCCCAGGTTCCTCTCTCCCGTGGCGGCCAGGACGGCTCGCGGCTGCCGAGCTGGCAAGGAGCGTCCGAGGCCTGGGAGCAGGTCCGCGACGAGGTGATGAGAAACCTCTACTGGATACTGCCGCTGGCGGCCACACTGGCCTGTCTCATCGCCGCCTTTTGCGTGCTCATGATCTGGCTCAGCAGCCGGGGCGAGTTCATGTTCCTGCATTGCGTGGCGCTCGGCCGCGCCGAGGTTGCGGTTCCCTGGCGCCAGCATGCCCGCAAGGCGCGCAGCCTGTTCCTCTTCCGTCTGGCGCTCGGCCTGATCGCCGCGGTGCTCCTGCTCTCGCTGCTGGCAACCGTCGTCGTCTTCGTGGTCCAGATCGTCAGGCAGGGTGCGACGCCGCTGGCGAGCCTCCTCCCGCTGCTCGCGGCTGGGCTGGCCCTCGTCGTGATCGGGATCGGGTTCGGAGTGATCGCGAAACTGACCAGGGACTTCGTCGTGCCGATCATGTTCCTGCGCGATGGCACCTGCCGGGAAGCATGGCGTGAGCTGCTTGGCCTCTTCGCCGGCGGCTTCCACCTGCTGGTCCTCTATCTGCTCTTTCAAATCGTGCTCGCGCTGGCGATCGGCATCGTCGTCCTGGCCGCGGTGATCGCGAGCTGCTGCATCGCCGGCTGCCTGCTGGTCCTCCCCTATGTGGGCACCGTGTTCCTGCTGCCGGTCCTCGTCTTCCAGCGGGCGTATTCGATCTACTACCTGGCGCAGCTCGGGCCGCAGGTCGACCTGTTCCGGGCGGCGGCCACGCCGCCGGCCACCCCAGCCTGAGCCGGGCGGCCGATCGCGCGGGCGAGCTGGCGCGCAGAGAGCGTCTGCCCGACCGGGGCTCAGCTCGCGTCGGCGCGGCCGACGAGGCGTGCCATGCCGCGCAGCAGATCGGCAGGAGTGACGGGCTTGGCGAGGTGCATCTGGAAGCCGGCGGCGAACGCCCTGCGGGCGTCTTCCGGATCGGCGTAGGCGGTCAGGGCCAGGGCGGGTAGCCGGCCGCCCCGATTCTCGGACCGTCGTCTCACCTCGCGGATGAGGTCGTACCCGTCCATGCCAGGCATCCCGATGTCGCTCACCAGCAGGTCGGGCAGCACCTCGTCCAGGGACGCGACCGCCTCGGCCCCCGACGCCGTCGCCACCACCCGGATGCCGTGCTGCTCGAGCAGGGCGGCGAGCGCCTCCCGGCTGTCGTCGTCGTCTTCGACGACCAGCACCCGCAGACCGCCGAGCGACGGCAGGGCGAGCGCCAGGGGCAGGGTCGACCCGGAGGCGGGCAGCGCGGATTCCAGCGGCCGGTC
This sequence comes from Thermoanaerobaculia bacterium, assembly GCA_035308185.1. Taxonomy (GTDB): domain Bacteria; phylum Acidobacteriota; class Thermoanaerobaculia; order Multivoradales; family UBA5704; genus JASLEW01. The sequence goes on from DATGHG010000158.1 coordinate 1,572, forward strand.
GAGCAGCGGTGGGATGGGGAGGGCTACCGTGAGCTTGGCTCCCTGGCCCTCGCCGGCGCTCTCGGCGCTCACGGCCCCGCCGTGGAGCTCGACCAGCTGGCGGACGATCGCGAGCCCCAGGCCCAGCCCCTGGTGCCGGCGGTTGGCCGCGGCATCCGCCTGGCGGAAGCGCTCGAAGACATGGGGCAGGAAGTCAGGCCGGATGCCGGTCCCCGTGTCACTCACCGTGAGATGCAGGCGGTCGCCGACGCGCCCGATCCAGATCGTGATGCGCCCCTTGGCAGGCGTGAACTTGATGGCGTTGTTGACCAGGTTGAGCACGACTTGCTGCAAACGGTCAGAATCGCCCACGATCCGGGGGGGGGGTTCCGCGGCGGCGGTGGGCAGCAGCTCGAGATGGAGGCTCTTGGCCTCTCCCTCCAGACGCACGGTCTCCAGGACCAGCTCGGCGATGGCCGCCAGGTCCACCTCGCGCAGGTTGAGGTGCAGCTGCCCGGCCACGATGCGGGAGTGATCGAGCAAGTCCTCGATGAGCCGCAGCTGCGTCTTGACGCCGCGTTCGATCGCCGACAGGCCCTTGGCGAGCTGGCCGGCATCGACGTCCTCGCGCAGGATGTGAGCCCACCCGGCCATGGCCTGCAGCGGTCCGCGCAGCTCGTGCGAGATGGTGGCCAGGAACTCGTCCTTGATGTGATCGGCCAGCTCGGCTCGCTCGCGCGCCCGTTGCTCGAGCACGAGCAGCGCTTCGCGCTCCCTGGCGGTGCTCTCCAGGGCGCGCTGCACCTGTTTGAGCTCGCTGATGTCGAAGAGCACGACGACCGCTCCGTCGATCGTCTTTTCGTGGGTGTGGTAGGGCCGGATGCGCAGCAGGAACGTCGAACCGTCAGCCGCGCTCACCTCACGCTCCTGGACGCTCATGCTCTCGACGACCTGGCGGACCTCGTCCTCGAGGCCGCCGGCAAGATTGGTCGGCAGGGTGGCGAGCGATCGTCCGAGGTCGGCCGGGCGCAGGTGGAACAGCTTCTCGGCCATCGGGGTGAAGCGTCGCAGGCACAAGGCGCTATCCACCATGAGGATGGCGGTGGTGGAGCTGTCGAGCAGGTTCACCAGGTCGTCGTTCAGGCGGCCGAGCTGAAAGTTGCGGTCCTGGAGCTCCTGGTTGAGAGTGGCCAGCTCCTCGTTGGTCGACTGGATCTCCTCCTTGGCGGTCTCCAGCTCTTCGTTGAGGCTCTGGAACTCCTCGTTGGCCGACAACAGCTCCTCGTTCGCGGCTTGCAGCTCTTCATAAGCGCTCTCGTGGTCTTCGAGGACCGTGCGCAGGTACTCTGCCGAGGCGGCCAGCTCCTGCTCGAGCTGCGCCACCCTGGCATCGACGCCGTCCTGGTGGTCCTCGACGTCCGGGGACGGCAGGCGGTGCGCGCCGCCCTGTCCGGCTCCAGGTTCCATGGCGGCGAACAGCACGATCATGCAACTCCCCGACTCGGCAGGTCCCGGGAGCGGGATGACCTCGAGAGTCACCCTGCGCACGGCTCCCTGGTGGCGCAGCGCCAGGCCTTCGCGGCGCGCCGGGACGGCTCCCTTCCTGGCCTCGTCGATGACCTGGTGCAGCTCCACGTAGAGCTCCTTGCGCACCAGCTTCATCAGGTTGAGGGTCGCGTCCCCCTGGGCATGCCGGAGGTAGGGGTGGGTGTCGCCGCGGAACTCCAGGATGTCGAGGCGCTCGTCGACGATCACGCCGGCGGGGGTGTAATGGGCGAGGAGGAGCCGGTCGGCCTCCCTGGCCGCCCACGGCCGCCTGCCGGCCGTGGGCTCCGGCAGCTCGACGGCGGCGCTGCGGCTCCCCGCCCGGATCCGTCCGCGGGCCCCAAAGCGGAGGAGGGGCAGGCCCGTCGTGGGCTTCCTGACGTAGATCTTGTGCCCCTTGTCGAGGACCTCGAACAGGGATGGCGCCGCCGCCGCGCTCTCCGACGGCCCCAGGAGCAGAAGACCCCCGGGGTTGAGAGCGTAGTGGAAGATGGCGAGCACTCTCTCCTGCAGGCGAGGCTCGAAATAGATCAGCAGGTTGCAGCAGCTGATGACGTCGACGTGAGAGAACGGTGGGTCCTTGGTGACGTCGTGGCGGGCGAAGACGCAGAGATCGCGCAGGGTGCGGCGGACCTGATAGTGACCGTCCACCTTGGTGAAGAAACGCTCCAGACGCTCGGCGGAAACCTGCTCGGCGATGCTCTCCGGGTAGGTGCCGGCGCGCGCTTGGGCGACGATGCTCTGGGAAAGGTCGGTGCCGAAGATCTGGAAGGTGGGGGAACTGGATTGCAGCTCGCCGGCCCGCTCCAGCAGGCAGATGGCGAGCGAGTAGACCTCTTCACCGGTCGCGCACCCCGCCACCCAGAGGCGGACCGGAGGCGACGGCGAGCGCCTGGTCCTGAGCAGGTCCAAGACCTTGTCGCACACGATCTTGGCGGTCACCGACTCGCGGAAGAAGGAGGTGACGCTGATCAAGAACTCCTGGTGGAGAACCTTGGCCTCGCCGGGTTCGTCCACCAGGTGCTGGGCGTAGCGCTCCAGGGTGTCGATCCCGAGGGTGGTCATGCGCCGGGCGATGCGCCGCGCCAGGGTTGCCCGCTTGTACAGGCTGAAGTCGGTGCCCGTGGCGCGGTCGAGCAGGAGCAGGATCTTGCGCCAGCGTTCGCCGTCCCCGACGTCCGCGGGGCCGGTCACGAGCCGCTCCGGGCTCACCGGGTGGCGCTGCCCGAGCCGCATCAGCTCCCGAGCGATGCCCTCGACGGGCAACACGAAGTCGACCGCCCCGGCGATGATCGCGCTGCGCGGCATGCCGTCGTGAGCGGCGGAGCTCGGCTCCTGGGCGAAAGCCAGACCGCCCGCGGCTCTCACCGCCTGCAGGCCGAGGGTGCCGTCGCTGCCGGTGCCCGAGAGGATCACGCCCACCGCCCGCTCGCGATGGCTCTCGGCCAGGGTGCTCAGGAAGAAGTCGATGGGCAGCCGCTTGCCGGCCCGCGGCGTGAGCCGCAGGACTCCGTCTGCGATGGCGATGAAGAACGCGGCCGGGAGGACGTAGATCCGGTTCGGCTCCACCCGCATGCCGTCGGCGACCTCCCCGATGGGCAACGGGGTGACCCTGGCCAGCAGCTCGGCGAGGTGGCTCTGGTGGTGCGGCTCGAGGTGCGGCACGAGGATCAGGGCGATCCCGGGCGCGGCGGAGAGGGCCTGCAGCAGCTGCCGGAAGGCATCCAGGCCGCCCGCCGAGGCGCCGACGCCGACGATCGGAAAGAGCGGCCGGAGCTCCGCGGGCGGGGACGGTCTGGCTGATCTCGGGGCCGCCCGTTGCCGGGCTGGCTTTGGCGCCGGCGACCGGTGCGCCGCGGTGAGCTGCTTCGGCATGGATGTCCCGGATGTCCCGAAGGTCGACGAAATCTTACACCCATCGCTCGCCTGGTTCACGCCCCCCGGCGCGCGCCGCCCGCGGGGGGGGTGCAACGGGGCAGTGCCGCTCACTCGGCGCTGAGCGCCTGTTTGGGATCGAGCTCGATCGCCGACAGCGCCGGCACCAGGTTTGCCGCGAGCGCTAGAGCGCTCACCAGCGCGGCGGTGAGCAGCAGGATCGACGGGTCGACCGGGTCGACGCCGAAGAGCAGGCTGGCGGCGAGGCGATTGACGGCAAGGGCGATGACGAGTCCGCCGGCGACGCCGAGGCCGCACTGCACCATGCCGTCGCGCAGCACCAACGCCAGCAGCCGGCGATGGTCGGCGCCGAGGGCGATGCGGATGCCGATCTCGCGGGTCCGCCGCGACAGCGCATAGGCGGTGGCGCCGTACAGGCCGACCAGCGCCAGCAGCAGGGCGAGAGCGCCCATGGCCGCCAGCAGACCCACCGCCAGGCGCTGCGGCAGCAGCGGCAGCTCGAGCTGACGCGCGATCGGCTTGACCTCGTAGAGCGCCACCCGCGGGTCGAGCGCCCTCACCTCGCGCCGCAGCGCCAGGATCAAGCTCGCCGGGTCGCCCGCGGAGCGCAGGTGGATGGCCACCGCCGGTTCGTAGTGCTGGAAGAGATCGAGGTAGACGTACGGTTCCTGCGCGGACCTCAGGCTGAGCTGCTTGGCGTCGCGCGCCACTCCGACGATGAGGTGCGACGTGCCGACGACCACCAGCCGCTTGCCCACCACCGCGGCCGGTGGGTCGCCGGCGAAGAAGCGGTGCACCAGCGCCTCGTTGACCACCACCACCGGCTGTTTGTCCGGCTGGTCCGCAACCGTGAACTCGCGCCCGGCGGCGAGTCCGAGCTGCATGGTCGCAAAATAGTCCGGCGCCACCGCGTTGACGGCGATCTGCGGCGCGCCCTCGCCCGGGTGCCGCGGCACATAGCCCTCGGGAGCCGCGCCGACGCTGGCGAGCCTGACGCTGAACGGCAGCCGCGTCGCCAGGGTCACCGCCGTCACCCCGGGCAGTGCCCGTACCCGGGTCTCGATCCGTTCGAGCAATTGCGGGCCTGACTTCGCGTCATAGCCGGCGTAGCCGAGGTTGAGGGAGGCGACCAGCAGGCCCTCGGCGCGGAAGCCGAGCTCTGTGGCCTCGGCGTTGCCAAGGCTGCGAAAGAAGAGTCCGGCCCCGACCAGGAGCACGAAGGTGGCGGCGATCTGAGCGCTGACGAGGATGCCGCGCAGCCGCATGGACGACCGCCGGATCCCCGCTCCCGCGTCGCCTTCCCGCAGCGCCATCGCCAGCCGCGGGCGGATGATCTGCAGCGCCGGCAAGAGTCCGAACGACACCCCGGTCAGCAATGCCAGGCCGAGAGTGAGGACCAGGATGCGCGCGTCGAACTCGACCGGCAGGGAGATCGGGATCTGCATCGGCAGGCGCAGCGAGCCGAGCACGCGGGTCGCCCAGAACGCGAGCGCCAGGCCCACCGCGCCGCCGGCCAGCCCCAACACCAGGCTCTCGCTCACCAGGAGGCGGACCAGCCACGAGATCCTCGCGCCGACCGCGAGCCGGATGCCGATCTCGCGCTGTCGCGACGAGCCGCGTGCCAGGAACAGCCCGGCGGCATTGGCACAGGCAACCAGCAGGACCAGGGCGACGACCCCCTGCAGCAGGGCCGAGAGCGCGACCACGCCGCCGCGCATCGCCGGATAGATCCTGGCCTCGGACTCAGGCAGCAACCGCAAGCTGATGCCCGCGTTGGCTCGCGGATAGAGCTGGCGCAGCCGGCTCGCGAGCGCATTCATCGCGTCCGCTGCCTGGCGCAGGCCGACGCCCGGGCGCAGCCGCCCGGTGACCTGCAACCAGTTGGCGTCGCGCTCCTGCAGCGGGTCGGACTCCGCGGTCAAGGCCCGCTGCATGGACGGGGTCATGGACAGGGGTGCCCAGATCTCTTCCAGCAGGCCGGTGTTGGGGCCGGTGAAGCCGGCAGGGGCGACTCCCACCACCTTGAAGCCGGTGCCGTTGAGAGTCACGCTCCTGCCGAGGACCCGCGGATCGGCGCCGAAGTGGCGTTTCCAGAAGCCGTCGCCGATGACCGCCACGGGGCTGGCGACGCGGTCGTCCGCGGCATCGAAGGCCCGCCCCAGGGCCGGTTCGACCCCCAGCGTCGCGAAATAGTTCGCCGATACCAGCGCGCCGATGACCAGTTGGCTGCTCTCGCCGTCGTCGACCATGAAGCCCTGGTTGCCTTCGGCGGCGAGCGCCGTGAAGACGCGGTTGGCGCGCTCGTAGTCGCGGTAGTTGGGGTAGGAGACGGAGGCCCAGTCGAGACCCGACGCGAAATGCGAATAGATCCGCACCAAGCGCTCCGGCGCCGCCAGCGGCAAGGGGCGCAGCAGCAGCGCGTCGACGATGCTGAAGACGGCGGCGTTGGCGCCGATCGCCAGGCCCAGGGTGGCGACGATGACTGCCGAGAATCCGGGCCGGCGCGCGAGGGTGCGCAGGGCAAGGCGAAGGTCGTCGGCAAAGGCGGTCATCGCTGGTCCTCCCTCCTGGCGCCGGTCGCTCCGCCCGCCTGCGGCGAACCTGGAGCTCGTCGTCAGCGCCGGGGTGTCGCGGTGGAGCGCCGGTAGCGCCACCAGTTGCCGCCGGCGCGCTGGAACGCGGTGATCATGCCGTCGCGGAGCCCGTGATGTCCGACCCGGACGGCGTCCAGACCGTAATGGCTGAGCACCGCGTGGATGATCAGCGTGCCGGCGGCGAGGAGGGTGACCTTCCCTTTCTCGATCCCGGTGGCGCGAGCGATGTGGCGCGCCCGATGACGGAGGAGCCGTCGTGCGATCCGCTCCAGATCCGGCAAGGTGACGGGCGCGCCGCTGTCCCCGCCGTGCAGCTCCTCGATCCGGTGCGCGGAGCCGCCCAACGCGATGGCGGCGACCGGGCGGGGAGCGGTGGGCAGCGTCTTGAGCGCATCCGCGAGACCGAGGCAGAGCTGCGCCCACTCCAAGGGGCCCGGCGGGTCGCCCCGAAGCTGCGCGCACAGCAGCGAGGAACCGATTGGCATCGAGATCGCCGCACGCCGCCGCCGGCCGCTGGTGAGGGTGACCTCGGTCGAGGCGCCGCCGCTGTCGATGAGCACCTGCGGGTCACGGCGGTCGAGATCGGGGGCGGCGCCGAGGAACGCCAGCCGCGCCTCGGCCGCTTCCGACAGCAGACGCACCGGCGCGCCCAGGGCTCGCTCCAATCGCTGGATCACCTTGCCGCCGTTGCTGGCGGCCCTCATCGCCCTGGTGGCGGCGATGAGCACCTCTTTCGCACCGGCCTTGCGCGCCGCCTCGAGGTGGCCGCGCAGGATCCTTTCGAGCTGGCGGGCCTTCTTGTCGCGGATCCGGCCGTGGCGCTCCAGCTCGCGCCCCAGCTCCAGCAGCTCGGTCTCTGAAACCAGATGCTCGACGGCCTCGCCCGGCGATCCCGTGCCGACGAGCAGGTGCACGGTGTTGCTGCCGATATCGATGGCGGCGATGGGTCGCATGGACGGCATCACAGCTGCTTGCGGTAGACGACGAAGCCCGAGCGCTCCGCAATCTTGTCGTACAGCTCGGGCGGAAACGCAGGACGCCCGTAAAAACGGTTGTAACCCTCCCATAGCGGTAGCCAGCGGGAGAAGTCCATGGCCGCCACCGGGCGCAGGCTCAGGGGGGTTGGCGCGGAGTCCATGTTCGTTCGTGCTCTCCCATGCGCGGTGGATCCGGCGGGCTGCCGTCCCCTTTCGCCGCCAGGTTATCAGGAAGCGACTCCGGACGACCTCGGCACCAGCGAGCCGAGACGTATAGACTCGGGCCCTTCCCACGCGCACGTGATCCACGCCTCGGGCGCGGCAGTGTCGGGACTACCGCGCCGGCGTGGCGGCAGGAGGTGGTGATGAGGCTGGTATGGCGGTTGGCCCTGCTGCTCGCGTTGCTGGTCTGCCCGATGCTCGGCGCCATGGAGAAGGCGGCGCCGTCCGCTCCTCCTGCCGGCCCGTCCGATCCCTTCGGCGCCCTGAAGTTCCGCTACATCGGACCCGAAGGCAACCGGGTGTCGGCCGTGGCGGGGGTACCCGGCGACGCCACCGTGTACTACGCGGGGGCGGCCTCCGGCGGCATCTTCAAGACCACCGACGGCGGGATCCACTGGCGGCCCATCTTCGACGACCAGCCGGTGTCCTCGATCGGCGCCCTGGCCGTGGCGCCGTCCGATCCCAACGTCGTCTGGGCCGGCACCGGCGAGGCCTTCATCCGCAGCAACATCTCGGTCGGCTGGGGGATGTTCCGCTCCACCGACGCCGGGCGGACCTGGGCGCGCGCCGGCCTGGAGAAGACCGGCCGCATCGGGCGCATCGTCGTGGACCCGCGCGACCCCGACGTCGCCCTGGCCTGCGCGCTCGGCGCCGCGTATGGGCCGGCGCCCGACCGCGGCGTCTTCCGCACCGCCGACGGCGGCAGGAGCTGGACCAAGACCCTCTTCGTCGACGAGCGGACCGGCTGCTCCGACCTGGCGATGGATCCCAACAACCCGCGGGTCGTCTTCGCCGGCACCTGGCAGCTGGCGATCCACACCTGGGGCCGCGAGAGCGGCGGACCGGGCAGCGGCCTCTACCGCTCGGCCGACGGCGGCCTCACCTGGAAGCAGATCGAGGGCAACGGGCTGCCCGCCAAGCCGTGGGGCAAGGTCGGGCTGGCGATGACGCGGGCCGACTCCAATCGCGTCTATGCGCTGATCGAGGTCGGCGACGGCCAGCCCTGGCAGGGGCACGAGACTCCCAACGGCCGCCTCTGGCGGTCCGACGACGCCGGCGAGCACTGGGCGCTGATGACCGCCGACCGCCAGGTGGCCGGCCGCACCCATTACTACAACCGCATGGCGGTCGAGCCGGACGATCCGGACGAGGCCTACTTCCTCACCGCTTCCTGGGCCAAGACCCGCGACGGCGGCAGGACGATCGTCGACCCGCCCGACGAGCAGGTGCCGGGCGGCGACCACCACGACATCTGGATCGATCCGGGCAACGGCAACCGGCTCGCCGTCAGCCACGACGGCGGCCTTTCCATCAGTATCAACCGCGGGCGCAGCTGGTTGCAGCTGGAGCTGCCGATCGCGCAGATCTACCACGTGACGGTGGATGATCGGATCCCTTACTGGGTGTACGGCAACCGGCAGGACGGGCCGGCCACCCGCGGCCCCAGCAACAGCAAGCTGGGGGTGCAGAACGACCAGCCGAACATCGCCCGCGGCATGTGGACCGGGGTGAGCGGCGGCGAGAGTGGCTGGGCGACGCCCGATCCGCAGGATCCGAACGTCGTCTGGTCCAGCGCCTCGGGCTTCGGCAGCGTGGGCGGGATCGTCACCCGCTACGACGCGCGCACCAACACGGCGCGCAGCGTCGAGGTCTGGCCCCGGGCGACCATCGGCTGGCCGGCCGCCGACCTGAAGTACCGCTTCCTCTGGACCTTCCCGCTGACCATCTCGCCGCACGACCACAACCGGGTCTACGTCGGCAGCCAGTACGTCCACCAGACCACCGACGGCGGCGCCACCTGGCAGGTGATCAGTCCTGACCTGACGCTCGACGACAAGGCGCGGCAGCAGATCTCGGGCGGGCTCACCCCCGACAACATCGGGGTGGAATACGCGGGCGTCGTCTTCGCCATCGCGGAATCGCCGGTGCAGCCTGGGCTGCTCTGGGCGGGGACCAACGACGGCCAGCTGCAACTCACCCGGGACGGCGGCAAGAGCTGGACCAACCTGACCGCGCATCTGCCCGGGCTGCCACCGTGGGGGACGGTGAGCGCGATCGAGCCGTCGCGCTTCGCGGCCGGCGCCGCCTACGTCGTCTGCGACCTGCACCAGGTCGACAACCGCGATCCCTTCGTCTTCAAGACCAAGGACTTCGGCAACACCTGGACGCCGATCGTCGACGGCATCCCGCGCAGCCCGCTGTCGTATGCCCACGCCCTGCGCGAGGATCCCGCGCGGCGCGGCCTGCTCTATCTGGGCACCGAGAACGGCCTCTACGTCTCTTTCGACGACGGCGGGCGCTGGCAGCCGCTGGCGTCCGGGCTGCCCCATGCTCCGGTCTACGGTATCGCCGTGCAGGAGCGCTTCGGCGATCTGGTGGTGGCAACCTACGGCCGCGGTTTCTGGATCCTCGACGACCTCACGGCATTGCGGCATTTCGGCGGTGGTGCGGCGGCGACCGCGGCGGCGCCTGCCGCCGCGAAAGTCGCCGAGCTGCTGCCGCCGCGCCCCACCTATCGCTGGCGCGCCGTCGAGGCGCCGTACTCGGCCGACTACGATCCGGTGGCCGGCTTCAACCCGCCGGACGGCGTGCCCATCCAATACTGGCTGGCGTCCGCCATCAAGGGCGAGAAGGACAAGACGACCGGCGAGCAGAAGGACGAGGTGGAGATCCGGATCGAGGACGCCGCCGGCAAGGTGGTGCGGACGTTCAAGGGACCGGCCAACGCCGGCCTGAACCGCGCCTGGTGGGACCTCGCCTACGACAAGACGCCCGAGGCGCGGCTGCGCACCAGCCCGCTGGGCGCCCCGTACGTCAAGGTCGGGGTGGAGGGGATCCCCGCGCCGGGCATCGATCGACCGGCGGTGCTGGCGCCGATCGGCGAGTACAAGGTCAAGCTCAAGGTCGGCGACCGCGAGCTGTCCCAGCCGCTGACGCTGCTGAAGGACCCCGGCGCCGGCGGCAGCGAGGCCGACGTGCTGGCGCAAGGCGACCTGGTGCGGGACCTGGTCGACGACCTGACTCACGCCGTCGAAGCGATCAACCGGACGGAAAGCGCGCGCGGCCAGCTCGCCGCGCTGCAGGTGCGGTTGGGAGACAAGGGGCCAAAGGACGTCAAGGACGCCGCCGCGGCGCTGGACCGGAAGCTCCTCGCGGTCGAGGAGGACCTCTTCCAGGTGCGGGTCACCGGCCGCGGCCAGGACGTCCTGCGCTGGCCGATGAAGGTGACCGAGCAGCTCGTCTACCTGCTGGGACGCGTCACCGAGTCCGACTTCGCGCCCACCGCCGCCCAGCTCGAGGTGCACCAGCTGCTGCATGGCGAGGCCGCGCGCGTGCGCCAGGCGCTCGACGCCCTGCTGTCCACCGACCTGGTGCGTTTCAACGCGCTGCTGGCCGAAAAGCAGCTGGCGGGAGTGGTGGCGAACCCGTAGCGGCGGCGGCGCGGGCGATCGGCGGGCGGCGCGAGCGATCGGCAGGCGGCGCGAGCGATCGGCAGGCGGCGCGCCGCCTCGACGGGTCAGTCAGCGGTGCGCGAGACGCAAGCTCTGCCAGCTGCCGTCCGCCGTCCAGCCGCCGTCGACGACGAGGGTGTGGCCGTTCACGAAGCCGCTCGCCGCGGGATCGGCGAGGAAGGCGATCGCCCGCGCGACGTCGTCGGGCGTGGCGAAGCGCGCCATCGGCACGCGGTCGGTGATGTCGGCGTCGGCGTAGATGCCGGCGCCCTGGGCGGCATCGTCCATCGCCGTCTTGACCCAACCCGGACAGACCGCGTTGCAGCGCACGCCGCGGCCGCCCCATTCGGCGGCCAGGGTGCGCGTCAGGCCGATCAGGCCATGCTTCGAGGCGTTGTAAGCGGTGCGGTCGGCGATGCCGGTCAGCCCGGCGATCGAGGCGACGTTGACGATGCTGCCGGAGCCTCGTTCGAGCATCATCGCGCCGAAGGTCTTGGCCAGCAGGAACGGCGCCACCAGGTTGACGTCGAGGACCCGCCGGAAGTCCTGGGCCGAGACCGTCTCCGCCGGCGCGATGAAGCTGATGCCGGCATTGTTCACCAGCACGTCGGCGCGGCCCCAGCGCTCGCGCACCATTGCCGCGAAGCGCGCCGCGAGCGATTCGTCAGCGAGGTCGCCGGTGCACTCGAGGGCCTCCACGCCGCGCTGGCGCAGGCTCGCCAGCGTCTCCGTGCATGGGCGCAGATCGCCGAGCGCCAGGGCGAAGCCCCGCTCGCCCAGCAGCAGCGCCGTGCTCTGGCCGATGCCCTGCGCGGCGCCGGTGACCGCCGCCACCGCGCGGGTTCGCTTGCCGCCGTCCATCGTCTCGCCTCCGGTGAGCGCCGTGGGCAATAGTAGCCCAGGCGCGGCCTCTAAGGTTGGCGTCGAGCGGGCAGCGAATACTGGCTGAGGAAGGCCCAGGCGTCGCGGTTCACCTGCGAAGCGACGGCGTGGTAGGCGTGGTCGTGCCCGGGCAGCTCGACGTAATGCAGCGGGAAACCCGCGGCGAGCAGGAGGTCCCGCGTGCGGCGGGCCTGCGCCAGCGGGAAGAACTGGTCGCGGTCGCCGATGTAGTAGGCGATCGGGATCTTGCGCCGCGCGCGGCCGAGGAGCCAGTCGTAATTGGGATAGATCACCGCGGCGTGCACGGCGGCGGCGGCGAAGCGATCGGCGTCCAACATGGCGGCGTCGAAGGTCAGGACGCCGCCGGCGGAATGACCGAAGAGGTAGACCCGTGCCGGGTCCGGCTGCCACCGGGTCGCCACCTCCGCCAGGATGGCGCGGAGCAGCGTCGGCACCAGGGGATCGAGCTGCGGGCTGAACTGCAGGGTGGGCGCCACCAGCAGGATGCCCTGCTCGTCGGCGAGGTCCTTCCAGGCTGCGATGGACCACGGGCCGTTGCCGCCGACGCCATGGAGGAGGAGGATCTCCGGTCCCGCCGGCCGCGTGCGGTAGCCGCGCGGCACGAAGACCTGGTAGGGGTAGACCTCCTCCTGGAACAGGATGCGATAGCTGTGCACCTCCCCCGGTGAGGCTTCGCCCGTCGATGCCGCCGGCTCCGCAGGCAGCACCGCGGGTGCGGTCAGCAGGAGCGGCAGCACGAGGCTGGCGGCCAGCAGATGACCGGGTAAGAACCTCATCGCGTCCTCCCGTTGTCCGTAGCGCCGCGCGGCTGCATCAGAGGTAGTGTACCGTTGGACAGTCAAGCGGGCATCGAAGTGTGCATGCAGAAAGCAGCGCCCGGCGGTCCGGATGCCGGCGGTCGGGATGCGGGAGCCCGGCGTCAGGGCGTGTCGCGGTGAGCGTCGCGGCGGAAGTACTGGACTCCCGCCCGGCCCAGGTAGGCAATCAGCTGGTGAGGATCGACCTGGCGGTCGGCGGGCACCAGCCCGGAGCCGGCGAAGCCGCGGGCCATGATCGCCCGCGCGGCGAGCACCGCCGGCGCGACGGCCACGATGTAGCTGTGCGCCGGATGGACGAAGCCTGCCACGAGCCGGGCGCCGGCGACGTCCTCGACCTCGACGGCGAACCCTCCTGACCTGGCGCCGAAGCGCTTCGCGATGCGGCGGCCGGCCGGTTGCAGGGCGCGGACCAGGGCGCGCACCGGGCGGTGGCGGGCCGCCGCGGCGAAGAGCGCGTTGAGCAGGCGGCGCCGGGCATCGACCCAGAGATCGACGTCGCGCAGGGTTGGCCAGATCGGCGGCAGCGTCACGCTGTCGGCGCTTTCGCTCAGCCGCGCGTCGATCCAGCCGACGGGAGGCGGGAGCTCGCAGCGCCGGCGTTCGCTGAAGGCGAGTCTCTCCACCAGGCGGCCGCCGCGCAGCACGCGGATGGGCCGCTCGAGGTTGGCCAGCAGCGACTGCGCGGTGGCGGCCGTGGAGGTGTTGCCGGTGGCCGGCGCCAGCAGTGCCGAGATGCGCGCCGGCGCGCTCACCCCGAGCGCCTGGACCAGCGCCGCCGTCACCGCCGAGACCGAGCTGCAGGAGCTGAGCACGCGCGTCCCGGCGCGGCCGATGCGCGGTGCGAGGCGCTGCACCGCGACCGCATGGTCGAAGCTGTCGGCGAGGTCGATGACGTCGCAGCCAACCGCCATCGCGGTTTCGATCAGCAGGGTGGTGCGTCGCTGGAAGGGCCCGGCGGCGTCGATCACGACGTCGCCCTGGCGCAGCGCCGCGCGCAGCGAGGCGGCATCCTCCGCGTCGACCTGGATATCGCCTCCCGCGCCTCCCGCGGCTGCCGCGCCTCCAGGATGCCGCGAGCCGACCAGCGGCTGCTCGCCATCGCGCCGCAGCAGCGCCGCGGCGGCGGCGCCGAAGAAGCCGCGGCCGCCGATGACGACGATGCGGCTCACCGGTTCGGCCCGCCGGCGGCGGCCAGGCGCGGCAGCGAGCGGCCGAGCCAGACGGTCCAGGGACAGAACAGGGCGAAGGCGATGAACGGCGCGGCGCGATCGAGGCGCCAGGCCGCGTAGGCGTAGCCCAGGCCGTAGACGCCGAGGACCATGCCCAGGCAGGCCCAGATCGCCGGGTAGAGCGGCGGCGCCAGCTCGAAGCGCAGGAAGAAGGACTGCGGGCAAAGGCCGGCCCACAGCCCGAAGGCGAGGTTGTAGGCCGCCGCCGCCGAAAAGGTCAGTCGGTAGAGCCGGGCGCGATAGGGCGACACGCGAAGCGATTGTACAGGCCGCGGCCCCTGGCGAGGGGGACCGCGAGCGCGATCGGCGGCGGCTCGATTTGCCGGCCCCAGAACGCGGTCGCGATCACCACGGCCGGGAAACACAGCGAGCTCAGGAACAGCTGACCGGATCCCGCACGCTGCCTGGCGGCGGGCCAGCCATGGGATACTGGATCGTAGCGGCGCGCCATGGCTCCACGGTTGCGAGGGCGCCGCCCACCTCTCCATGAAAGCCATCGTCTACCGCGCCTACGGTCCGCCCGACGTCCTCGAATTGGCGGAAATCGAACAGCCGACCGCCGGCGCCGACGAGGTCTTGATCGAGGTACGCGCCGCCGCCGTCAATCCGCTGGACTGGCACTACGTGAGAGGCTCCCCGTACTTCATTCGGCTGCTGGCCGGCCTGCGCCGGCCCAAGGTCACGCGACTCGGCGTCGACGTGGCCGGCCGGGTCGAGGCGGTGGGCGTGAACGTCAGGCAATTCAAGCCGGGCGACGAGGTGTTCGGCGGCTGCCGGGGGGCCTTTGCCGAGTATGCGTGCGCCTCGGAGCGCGCCTTGGTCCTGAAGCCGGGGAACGTGACGTTCGAACAAGCGGCGGCGGCGCCGGTGGCGGCCTACACCGCCCTGCAGAGCCTACGCGACCACGGGCGGCTACAGTCGGGGCAGCAGGTCTTGATCAACGGCGCGGCGGGAGGGGTGGGCACGTTCGCCGTGCAGATCGCCAAGTCGTTCGGCGCCGTGGTGACCGGTGTTTGCAGTGCGGGGAACGTCAGTATGGTCCGATCCCTCGGCGCGGACGAGGTGATCGACTATTCGCAGGAGGATTTCACCAAGAGTGGAAAGCGTTACGACCTGATCCTCGACGCCGTTGGCAACCATTCGTTGCTGGCCTGCAGGCGCGCCCTGAAGCCCAAGGGGATCCTGGTAATGGTCGGCGGGTCGGGCGGAGGCTTGATCGCAATGCTGGCTCGTGCGCTCGCGGCCGTGGTGTTGTCGCGGTTGGTGAGCCAGGACCTGCTCATGATGCTGACCAAGCCAAGCCAGAAGGACCTGACCATCATCCGCGACCTGATGGCGGCCGGCAAGGTGACCCCGGTGATCGACCGGCGCTACAGCTTGAGTGAAGTCCCCGAGGCGATCCGGTACCTGGAAGGAGGGCACGCTCGCGGCAAGGTGGTGATCATTTTGGAGCACGGCGAGAATACCTGAGGCAGCCGCTTCACCCTGGCGCTTGACGACGGCAAGCCCTGCGCCGGCCGGCAAGGGACGCCGCTCACGAGCTCACGCCTCGGCGCCCAGGGCGATCCGGCGAAAGGTTTCCGCCAGGAGTGACCAAGGTACGCACCGGAGAGAGCCGCGCCGCCGCCAAGGTGGCAGTCGCTGCGCGTCTGGCAGGCGCGCACGAATCCGAGGGCGAAATCCGGGACCACCCGCCGATCGAAGGTGTTACGCATGGCGCGCAAGGTCCTGACACGATGGGGGCCACCGCGGCCGCGGCAGTTGCAGCAGCCAGGCCCACATCGACCGCGAGCGCCCCAGGTACCGGATGAGGAGCGGCCAGAGCGCGCGAATCTCGTTGGCGTTGACGAAGAGCCAGACGTCTCGGGTATTCGCTTCTCGCAGAAGGGCTCCCATCCAATAGGCGCGCGCCTCCGGATCGGCGGCGGCAAGATGCTCCTTGAGCTGGGCGACCGTGGCGTCCGTCCACCAGAGAAAGTAGGGCCTGGCTTTATCGTCAAGGAGCGCCGCGGTCGTGGGCGGTAGACGCCCGGCCGGCGCTGCGGATCTCGGACTGTTCATCGGAGGTACCCTGCCCCGAAAAGACCCTACCACGGCTGGTACGGCGATGAATCGACCGCTTGCGCCACCGGCCGAGGCTGTTCACGTCTGGGCGAGAGCGTTGAGCTTCAAGATCGTGGTCCAGTTGCGGCTGGTCGCGGCGTCGCGGAGCGCCTTGCCGAAGCTGATCGCCAGAGGGCTGGCGAGGACTCCCTCGTGGCACCAGAGATAGGCGGCGCGGTCGCCGGCCGCCAGGCGGTCCGGCGCCCAATCCTGACCGAGCAAGGGCTCCAGGCGCTGCCGGTCCGAGCGGTCGTTGAGGATGGCGACGAGCAGGCGCGCGGGATCGCCGGCGACGTCGAGCAGGGGATTGGCCGCGACGATGCCGGCAAGCTCCGCGGCCGTCAGCACGGTCACCCGAGAGACGACTCCGAGACGCGCGAGCAGCGACTCCTCGATGCGCGCGGCCGCATCCTTGGCGCCGCCTTTGGCGCCGCTCGGCGCGGCGAACACGACGTTGCCGCTGTTGAGCAGCGTCCGCACGCCGCTGTAGCCCAGGCTCTCCACCACCGCGCGCAGATCCGCCATCGCGATCCGCTTCGCCTTGCCGACATTGATGCCGCGCAAGAACGCCACGTATTTGCTCGCTGACGTGGTCGCCGACATGGTCGCCCGCATGCTAACACCAGGGTGACATCAGGCGGGGCCGCGGAGGCGCGCCAGACCGAAGAAGGGGTCGGGCTGGCGGCGGCCGAGGACGGTCTCGGCGACCTGCTGCCCCCAGGCGGGCGCGAACTTGAAGCCATGCCCGGAGCCGCCGCCGACCAGCCAGGCGTTGGCGGCCTCGGGATGGCGGTCGAGCACGAAGTTCTGATCGGGGGTGTTCTCGTACTGGCAGACGCGGGTCTCGACCAGCGGCGCGCCGGCCAGCGCCGGAAAGCGCCGGCCCAGCAGGGCACGGGCACGCGCCAAGGCCTCGGGCGACACGGTGCGCTCGCCGCCGGTCGGATCGAACGCCGGGCCGCGCGTGTCGTCGGCCACCTTGAAGCCCCGCCGCTCGTTGCCGGGGATGCCGTAGAACAGCCGCTCGCCCACCTCGATCCACACCGGCATCGCCGGCGGCTCGAAGCGCGGATCGCCGGCCGGGGTGCCGAAGAAGAACACCTCCTGCTTGGTCGGCGCGATCCTGGCGCCGAGCACGCCGGGGAACAGCGCTCCGAGCCAGGGGCCGCAGGCGAAGACGTAGGCGTCGGCGCTCACCCGCGAGCCGTCGCTCAGGCGCAACGCCTGCATGCGGCCCGCGGCGACGCTACCGGGCTCGACCCGCGCCAGCCGCATCTCGCCGCCAGCGGCGATCAGCGCCTCGACCGCCGCGGCACAAGCCTGGCGCGCCAGCAGGAAGCCCGCCCGTTCCTCCCACAGCGCCCAGCGCACGCCCGCGAAGGAGATCTGGGGAAAGCGCCGCGCCGCCTCGGCGGTCTCGAGCCGGCTGTAGGGGAAGCCCACCGCCCGCAGGTTCTCGGCCGCCCTGGCCACCAGGTCGGAGCCGCCGGCCACCACCATCCAGAGAGCCCCCGTCGGATGGAAGAAGGTGCGGCCGGTGAGCCGCTCGAACTCCGCCCAGCGCTCGAAGGCCCTGGCCGCCAGCTCGACGTAGATCTTGTCGGCGTAGACGGCGCGCAACACCCGCGTCTCGCCTCCCGAGCTGGCACGCGCGTTCCCCGGACCCCAGGCGTCGAGCAGCGTCACCCTGGCCCCCAGCCGCCGCAGCGCGAGAGCCGTGAAGGCGCCAAAGGCGCCGGCGCCGACCACCGCGATCGTCGGCGGCGTCGCCGCGGGCCGGGTGTCCGCCGGCGCCGCCGCCGCGGGCCGAGCGCCCGCCGGTGCGCCCGCTGCCGGTGCGTCCCCTGCTGGTGCGCCTGCTGCTGAGGCGTCCGCCGCCGGTGCGCCTGCCGCCGGTGCGTCCCCTGCCGGTGCGGCCGTTGCCGGTGCGGCCGCCGGCCGCAGCTTCGCATCCTCCCCGCCGGTGGCGAGCCGCGGGGCCAGACTTGCCGCGGCGAGCCCGCCCAGCAGCGAACGGCGCGAGATCTTCTGCGAGCGGTCGGCCATGCACACCTCTCGATGGCGCGAAGCGTTGGCGGCATGGTAGCCGCCGGCGGGCCACGCTGTCGATGCCGCAAGCTTCTCGACGGCATGGCGCGCCGCCACCACCCGACGCCGGGGGAGGCCGGCTGCCGCCGGCGGCGGGCAGCGAGCGGATCGGCAGGCCCCTGCCGCCCCTCGTCCAGGTGGCTCCCGGGTCGGCGCTCTTCAGCAGCCGGGCCGGCGGGCGTCAGATGGCACGAGGCTTGCCATATTCTTGGCGGTGGAGGTGTCGCCATGGCAGAGGGGAAGCACCAGGAAGGGAAGCACAGCGCCCGCAACGGCACGCGCCGGGCCGAACGCGAGGGCATGGACCCGGAAATGGCCGAGGACCTCGGCGAAGCGGCTCCGACCGAGCCTGATCCGCAAGACCCGCGGGATACCGGGCTGTTCGAGGCCCGTCCACGGTCTTCGGCGCGAGGCCTTGGTCCCGAGGCCGGCGGTCAGGCCGGCGACACCGCGGGATTGTCACGGGACGAGCTTGCCGGCCCGGAGAGCGTCGAGGAGCTGCTCGAAGAAGGCCAGGCCTTCGAGGCCGGCGTGATCAGCGGCGTCGAGAACGCCCCCAACGCCGATCAAGGAGAGGTGACGACCCGCCAGGTGCCCGAGGACGACGTCCCGGAGGAGTATCTGGACGACGAGCGGTGAGCCTGGCGGAGGATGGGGATCACCTCCTGCCGGATCAGCTCCATCGAGCGCCGCACTTTCGCGTAGGGCAGGTCGCCGAAGTTCAGCCAGGCGATGACGTGGCGGAGGCCCAGGCCGCGAAGCTCCGCGAGCTCCCGCAGGACGGTCTCCGGCGTGCCGATGCAGCCGCCCGTCACCGCGGGTAGATCATGGGCCTCCGAACCGCCGGCGAGCCTGGCGGCAGCACCGTCGTGGGCGTCGCTCTCGCCATCGCTACCGCCACCGCCGCCGCAGTGGACCCGGCTGCCGACCGCGTTCTCCCAACGTAGCGCCTGGCGGGCGTCGGCCAGCGCCTCCTCGTCGCTGGACGCCAGGGCGACGCGGCGGAGGACCCGGAACTCGGCGACCTCGCGGTCGATCGCGGCCGCGGACCGGCCGAGGGCCGAGCGGCACGCACGGTAGGCGGCAATGCATTCCGCGATCTGCGCGGTGGGCTTGAGGCCGAGCAGCAGCGGCACGCCGTCGAGCGCCGCCTGGCGCAGCGACTCCGGGCCCGAGCTGGCGCGCAGGAAGGGCGGAGACGAGCCGCGGTAGGGGCGCGGCCGCAGGGTCACCCGGGGAAC
>DATGHG010000159.1:0-14142 GCA_035308185.1 Thermoanaerobaculia bacterium
CGCCCAGGATGCCGGCGGCAGCAGGCCGATATAGACCGGAGCGGACCGCAGGGAACCGATGGCGCCGAGACGGCAGGGCAGGGCAGGGTCGGCAGCGAAGACGTCCCGCGCTTCCAGCAGCCGCGAGGCGCACCCATGCAGGGCGCCAGCCAGCGCTTCGGGCTCGCCTCTCGCAAGCGCCGCCGACAGCCTCTGGCGCAGCGACTCCTCCGCGTGCACGATCTGCCACAGCCGCCAACGACCCCAGCCGGTCTCCGCCAACACGATGCAGCGCTGCGGCGAGAGCCGGCGCGATCCCGCCGCATAGAGGCGCGCCCAGCGCAGCAGCTCCGCCCTGCCTCCTTCCAGCTCGTCGAACTCGTGCGCCGCCATGGAATGCAGCTGCCAGCCGTCGATCCGCGCCTGCCATGAGCCGTCCGGCCGCCGTTGTGCCGCCGCCGCGCCAGGCGCGGCAGCGCAGGCCGCATGCAGGACCAACCGCCCCTCGACCGGCGGCCACACCCGCCCGCTGGGCGCGGCAACGTCCGGAAGCCGCGGCGCCCGCCGCCGCTCCACGCCCTCGGGCGCCGGGTTCGGTCCGGGGAAGACCGGCATCGGATCTCTGGCGGCGGCAGCGGAGCTGCCGGGCACCGCCGGCGCCGCGGCGAGCGCGCGGCGAGGCAAGGAGGAGGCAAGGTCGTCCTCGCGCGCCAGGACCTCGCGGAGCGCCTGTGCCGCCAGCGGCGTCGCCGGCTCCATATCGGCCGCCGCCGCGGCCTCTTCGAAGAACCGGACCTGGGCGATCAGCTCGTCGGCGGTGTCGGCGTCGGGCGGCCGCGGAGTCAGGGCACCTGCCGCGACCAGCTCGCGGACCCGGTCGAGCGCGAGCCGGACCGAGAGCACGAAGGCTTCCCTGATCCCGGTCCCCTCGGTGGCGACCGACTCGACCAGGGCGATTCCGCCCGTGCTGCCCGCGCTGCCCGTGCTTCCGATATCGCCGCCGGCGCCGGCCGGAGCGGCGTCGACGCCGAGCCGGACGCGCAGAGCCGCCAACGGCTCGGCGTCGGTTTCGTCTCGCTTGTTGGCCTGCAGCACGACTCCCGGGCGCGGCTCCTGCCGCGCGTCGAGCAGGATGCGCAGCTCCTGCAGGCACTCCGCGGTGTCGGCGAGCCGCCGGCGGGTCGTGTCGGCCACGAAGACCACGGCGTCGGCAGTGGCGAGCAGCGCCTGCCGCCGGCGATGGAGCGCGCGTTGGCCGGGAACGCTGACGATCTGGCAGCGTATGGGCAGCCCCTCGTAGCTGCCGCCGATGTATTCCACCCAATCGAACAGGAGCGTCCGGCCATCGGCCTCCTCCGGCGCGACGATCGGGCGCGACAGGCTGCCGGCGAGCATCTTGAGGCTGGTCGTCTTGCCCGACTGGGGAGGCCCGTCGTAGACCAGCCGGATGACCAGCATGTCGCGCCCTGGCGCCAGGGTCGCCATCAGCGGTCACGCGTGACGGGAGAGATCGCCGCGCCCGGGCCTTCGGCCTGGCGCGGGAGGCCTCTCGACAAGGCGTCCGCCTCGAACGCCGGCCATAGCTTGTGCAGGGCTGCCCGCATCTGCGGATAGCCGGTCTGCGCGCGGTCGGCCACCAGGTAGACGAAGAAGCCGTTGGTCGAGGGCCGGATCAGATGGACCTCGTCGCTGAAGGTGAACAGGAGGTCCTCCATGGCGGACGACAGCCGCAGGGCGCCGATCAATTCCCGGACCTGGTGCAGGCTCTCGCGGCTGAAGGCGCTGGCCAGCTCGAGGTCGAGGTCCGCCCGCATGGTTCGCGCCTCGACCGTCCGTCCGGTCGCGGCTTCCACCAGGCAGACCGCGATGAATCCCTCGAGCTCGCGGATCAGCGCGCCGACGACGGCGCCGGCCGACCCGTGGCCGCCGGCGGTCACCTGCTTGGACGGCTGGCGGTCGCCGCCGCCTTCGCCCCGAGCCGCGGTCTGCGGGGCCGGCTGGTCGCGGACCAGCTCGTCGCGGCGGCGCATCGCTTCGATCAGCAGGTAGGTGAGCGAGGCGGTGATGGTGCGCCGCGCCTGCTGCCCGACGCCGCTCATGTCGACGTCGACCGTCTCCCAGCCAAAGATCTCGATGGCCGCCTCGTCGCCTTGCTTCGCTCCCGCCTGGGCGTCCCAGAGGTCGCCGCGCACGAAGCGGACCGTGCCGGTGCGGCCGGCCGAGCGCACTTCCAGGGTGCAGCTTTCCTTCTCGATCGCCAGCAGCTGGATGAAGGCCGCCAGGCCGACGTTCTCGAGATGTCCCTTGACGCCGCGCTGGAGGGCCGCGGCGATGCGGATGAACAGGTCTTCGAGCGGCAGAGCCCGCTCCAGCACCTCGATGCCGTCGAACATGGCCGGCCTGTCCGGAGCCTGGACGACGGCACTGCCGGCCAGCACCACCAGGCAGGTGTCCGGGGAGACCTCCGCCAGCGCCGGCAGCAGACCGGCGGGCGGTACCGCCTGTTCGGCGAGGTCGATGACCACCAGGTCGTAGCTCCCCTCGCGCAAGGCCTCCGCCGCCTTCGGCGAAGGCACCGACCGCAGGCGGGCGCCGAGGCCACGGCGGTCGAGCGCTGCTGCCAACCCGACCGTCAGGGCCTCCTCCAGATTCACCGCCAGGATCGCTTTCATGGCTCGATGGGCTCGGCGAGTCTGCTGCCGTCGCCTGGTGCGCGGGCTATCGTAGGCCGGCGAGGTTCTTGTTGATGGCCGTCCGCACGATCGCCAGGTTGGTGCTCTCCCGGTCGGCCGCAAGGTAGAGGAAGACGTTGGGTGACACCATCTTGATGATGTGGATCTGGTCGGAGAGCGTGAGCAGGATGTCGTCGAGGGTGGACTTGAGATTGAGCGCCTTCACGATCTTCAGCTTCTGCTTGACCAGCTCGCTGTTGTAGGCGCTGGCGACGCCGAGATCGAAGTCCGAGCGCTGGCTCTTGGCGCCGAGCGTCAGGCCGGATTCCATGTCGACCAGCGAGGCGGCGATGAAGCCGCTCATGTCGGCGGCGATCTTGTCGATGACTTCGACGATTTGCTTTTCGGATGGCATCGGTATCTTCCTATCACTTTCCTGCGTTAATGGTTGGCGGAGTGGGCGCCTAGACGACCAGGTCCTTCTCCGCACCGGCGAGGGCCATGCGCGCCATGGCCAGGTTGGCCTTCGTCTTGTCGAGGACGAGATAAATGAACAGCGCGTCGTTGCTGGAGAGCAGGCGGATCAGGTGATACTGCCTGCCGAGCGTGATGAGGATGTCCTCGATGCTGTCCTTCAGGTCGAGGTTCTTCATCGTCTTGCGCTTCGCCCGCACCACCTCGGTGTTGCCGGCCGCGGCGACTTCCAGGTTCAGCCCGGGGCCGCCGCCCGCCTGGGCCAGCACCATGCCGCTGTTGCTGTCGACGATGCAGCCGCCGATCGCGCCGTCGAGCTCCATCACCTTATCGAGCGCGCCTTTCGTAGTAGTTGCCATGTTGCAGCCTCCCTTTCGCGTGCCTTCGGCACAGTAAACACGGATGGATCATGAACGTTCTATGACAAATGATCGCGGATCGTCGTGGCGACGACTGCCAGCGGCTCGGTCTTGTAGATGAAGTCGTCGGCGCCGCGGCGCCGCGCCTCGCCCTCGGTCTCGCGGTTGCCATACGCGGTGAGGATGATCACCTTGGTATGGGGCGAGACCGCGCGCACGTGGCTGACGATCTCCAGTCCCTCGACGCCGTGCGTACCGCTCAGGCGCAGATCGGTGAGGACCAGCGAGAACGGGGTGCCGCTGATCAGCGCCATGGCCTGGTCGAGTTCCTGCGCGCATTCGACGGCGAAGCCCTGATGGATGAGATAGCGTTGCATGGCGAGCAGGGTCTGCTCCTCGTCCTCGACCAGCAACAGCTTGCGTACCGGTGGGTTCGTCTCGCTCATCCGTGGTCAGCCCGCCGGGCGCAAGTGCACTCCGCATGCCATGCGTCAAGCCGGCGCGGACACGCCGCCGGCGCGGCCGGCGGCCGCGTCCCATGTCCAGATCTTGGACGCCAGCGGCTGGTCCGGCGTCCAGAACCTGGACGCCATTGCCGTTCATCGAAATTGAACAGCAATGTTTATAACGAATACCTGGGACGTGATCGATTACCGCCGCCGATGATAGTCTCTCTCGCCGGCGTCGCGAACGCCTCCGGCAGCGCCACCGTCCGGCGGACGCCGCTGGCGGTGCTCGCCGCCGTCGCCGGCTGAGCCGGCCCGCCTGCCGGCATCGCGGCTGGTGGATAATCGCCGCGAGGGAATGACTGGTTGAAGATCTGGATCGACGCCGACGCGGCACCGCGGGAAGTCAAGGAGATCGTCTTCAGGGCGGCACGGCGGCTGCAAATCGAGGTGTCGCTGGTGGCCAACCAACGGCTCGCGGGGCCGGAGGGAAATCCCTTCGTCACCACGGTGCGGGTGCAGGAAGGGCCGGACGTGGCGGATCGATACATCGCGCTGCATGCGGCGCCGGGCGACGTCGCGATCACCGCCGACATCCCGCTGGCCGCCCGCCTGGTCGAGCAGTCCGTCCTGGTGATCGATCCGCGGGGCGAGGAGTACACGCCGGAGAACGTCGGCGAGCGGCTCGCCGTGCGCGACCTGATGAGCGGGCTACGAGGAGAGGGGATGGTGACCGGCGGACCGCGGATCTATGGCGCCCGCGACCGGCAGGCGTTCGCGTCGGCGCTGGACCGGGTGCTGACGCGCGGCGCGAAGGCGCGCTAGTCTGGGCGGGACACTGGCCGAGGTTCTCTCAGCCACCGGCGCGAGCGAACGAGCCGGCGCGCCATTCGAGGGTGAAGGCGGCGGAGCGGCTGTGACGCTTCCGCCAGGCGGTGAAGCGGGCCATCGTCGGGTCGCCGTCAGGAGGATTCTCGGGAGCGGCGGCGCAGAAGCTCGGGATGGCGAAGCGCTGCACGCGGTAACGCACCTGTAGCCTGGGTGGATGACCGCCGCCGGCCGGGAGCCTGGTCCAGCCGGCGAAGGACTCCAGGGTGTGGGCGCGTCCGACCTCGCCGCGACGGCAGATCACGGAATCCCAGAACACGTCGGAAAAACGCCTCAGCTCGGTCGTGGCGAGCTTGCCGCCGTCGTCCAGGGCGAGGACGAGGAGCACGATGACGCCGTCCTCCTCTCCCTGGCCGGCCCAGGTCGAAAAGCAAGCCAGAGCGTCTCTGCCATCCGGCCGGCGGAAGCGCAGGCAGGTCTGCGTGCGCTCGCCGGGCAGAAAAGCGATGCGCTCCCAGCCTCCGGCCCGCCGGCGCAGCAGCACGCTGCCGCCGAAATTGCCGGCGTGCGGCTCGCAGCCCTCGTAGTCGGCCACGGCCTCCACCGCGAGCGGCGCCGTGAAGCTGCCGGTGACGACCGTGTCGATCGCCAGCGATTGCCGGCACGGAGTGGGGTAGGCCGGCACGCTCCTGCACATCCGGTGGGCGGGGGAGCCAGCGGCCGCCACCTGGCCGCTGCCGCAAACGGCGGCCAGCATGGCGTCGAGCTCCGCAGGCGCGGGTGTCGCCGCGTCGCTCGCGGCCACGGCCGTGGCGGCGCGGTCGCCGTCCACCGCCGCCGGAGCGCCGAGCGCGGCAGCGGTGGCAAGCGCCGCGAGAGCGGTTGCCAGGCAGGCGGCGGTAGCCACCGCAGGGGCGGCCCTGCGCGAGATCGCTCCAGCCGTCGTTGCCGCCATGGTGCCGACTCTATCCGAGTCTCGAAGCGGCGCCGGCGCCGGCCGCCAGGCGTGGTGCCGGCGGTCCCGCATCGCAACTCAGCGAGCACTGAATCTATGTAGAGGCGGGGAGGATGGATCAGGCAACATAGCAAGACTTTCTGTTGACACCTGGGCCGCCACGGCAGCCGCAGCCTCCCGCCCTCACGGACCGCTGAGCCACGTCCGCAGCTCGGATCGAAGTCGCCGACGCCGGCGGCTGCTGCGCCCGAGGCTCGTCTGCAACAGGAGAATCGATGATGTCGACTTGCTCGCTGCTTCGTCCCACCCTGCGCTCCACCCTCAACCTGGCGCTGCTGCCGGGACTGCTGAGCCTTGGCCTCGCCGCGCGCGCTGCCGGCGCCGCGACGGCGCCGATGTCCGCTGCCGCTGCCGTGCCGCCGAGCGCCGTCGCCGCGGCCGCCTCCGGCAACCCGCGGACCGGCGGCTTCATCAGCCCGCTGGGCCTCCGCCCGCGCGGCTTCAGAAATGGTTTCGACGCGGCGGCGGCCGCCTGCCCGCTGTCGAACCTGACCTATCACAGCTCCGGGCCGGTGATCCTGGCTCCCAAGGTGGTCGATATCTTCTGGGGGCCGACTTTCAACGATTCCTCTTCGCCGGACTATCAGTACGCGCGGACGCTCCTCGGGTTCCGCGATCTCTACGGCGGCGCGCCGGAGTTCAACGTCATCACCCAGTACTATCAGAACCTCGGCAGCGGCAATCAGTTCATCCAGCTGGCGAACCTCGCCGCCGGCACCGCGGACTGGTTCGACACCTCGACCCCGCCCGCCAACGTCACCGACGCCGACGTCCAGGCCGAGGTCCAGCAATACCTGACCAGCCACAGCGTGGACTACAGCACCATCTACGAGGTCTTCATCCCGAGCGCCTCGTACTCTTCCAACGGCACCGCCACCTCCTGCGGCGGCCCCAACCTCTCCTACTGCGCCTACCACGGCTCGTACGGCACCTCGCCGACGGCGGTGAAGTACTCGATCCAGCCCTATCCGAACTGCGGCGGCTGCCAGGTCGCCGGCTGGACGACCGCGGAGAACCAGGAGCACTTCATCTCGCACGAGACGCGCGAAGCGGTCACCGACCCGCTGCTCAACGCCTGGTACAACTCCTGCAGCGGCGACGAGGCCGACGACCAGTGCGCCTGGTCGCCGACACCGTTCCTGGGCAGCGGCGGCTATGGCTACCAGTACGAGTGGTCGAACGCCGCCAGCGGTTGCGTGCAGACCGCGGGCGGCTTCGGCTCGGTCGGCAACGCCGTCGACAGCGCCAGCTACGTGGCGGTCGTCTCGCCCGACGGCATCGCCACTCTCTTCGGCCAGAACCTGGCGTCGACCACCGCCAGCACCTCCGGCAGCTCGCTGCCCACCACTCTTGGCGGCGTCAACGTGACCGTCGACGGCCTCGCGGCCGGCCTCTCCTACGTCTCGCCCACCCAGATCAACCTGGTCCTGCCGTCGAGTGTCCCCGCGCCGGCCTCGGAGCTGCTGTTCAGCTACAACAATGGGACGCTGGCTGCCAGCGGCGCGGCGCTGATCCAGGCCGTGGCTCCCGGGCTGTTCTCGGCCAACGGCAGCGGCAGCGGCCTGGCGGCGGGCGATTGGCAGCGCTACACCAGCTCGGGCCAGCTGCTGGCCAGCAACAGCCTCTCGGTGCCGATCGATTTCGGCAACCCAACCGATCAGGTTTATCTGATCCTGTTCGGCACCGGCATCCGTCACGTCAGCTCGATGTCCGCCGTCAGCGTCACGGTCGGCGGGCAGGCCGGTCAGGTGACCTACGCCGGCGCGCAGGGCAGCTACCAGGGATTGGACCAGGTCAACGTCCTCCTGCCGCACAGCCTCGCGGGCAGCGGCAGCGTGCCGGTGGCGCTGACGGCGGCCGGCGTCGCCGCCAACACGGTAACGGTGGATATTCAGTAAACCAGAAAACCGCGACCGCAGCCGGGGCCTCCACGGAGGAGGTCCCGGCCGGTCGCGGCGCGGCGACCAGGCGGCGCGGCGGCGGGTCCCGGGCACAGCCTGTGCAAACCCTCCCCGCGTGCCCGTCAGAACCACGCCGCCATCGCGCCCGAGCACCGTGCCATCCGCCTGGCCGCGGCGTGATGCGCCTGGCGCCGCGGCGCGGTCGGATGCGGCGATCGCGGCCGGCCGTCGACGGCGGCTGCCGGTGGGAGCGGAGGTCGTGCCAGGAGGTGGCGTCCACTTCCGCGTCTGGGCGCCGGCTCGGCGCCGCGTCGAGGTGGTCTTCGCCGGCGGCGGTGCCGGGCTCGACGACCTCGATCTCGTATCCGAGGCCGGCGTTTCCGGCTTCGCAGCCACGGCGGCAGCCGGCGACCTCTACCGCCTGCGCCTCGATGGCGGCCGATGCTTCCCCGATCCGGTGTCGCGCTATCAGCCGGCAGGCCCGCACGGCCCGTCGCGGATCGTCGATCCCGCGGCCTACGGCTGGCACGACGGCGGCTGGCGCGGGGCGACGCTGCCCGGCCAGGTGATCTACGAGCTGCACGCCGGGACGTTCACGCGCGAAGGCACCTGGGAGGCGGCCGGGCGCCGCCTGGCAGGTCTCGCCGAGATCGGCGTCACCCTGCTGGAAGTGATGCCGATCGCCGAGTTCCCCGGCCGCTTCGGCTGGGGCTACGACGGCGTCAACCTGTTTGCGCCCAGCCACCTGTATGGCGAGCCCGACGACTTCCGCCGCTTCGTCGACGAGGCGCACCGGCTCGGCCTCGGCGTCATCCTCGACGTGGTGTACAACCACCTCGGACCCGACGGCAACTTCCTCGAGGAGTTCTCGCCCGGCTACTTCACCGACCTGCACCGCAACGACTGGGGCCGGGCGATCCATTTCTACGGCGCCCCGGCGGTGCGCGAGCTGTTCCTCGCCAACGCCTCCTACTGGATCGACGAGTACCACCTGGACGGCCTGCGCCTCGACGCCACCCAGGACATCCATGATCGCCCCGAGCGTTCCTCCGAGCACATCCTCGCCGCCATCGGCCGGTCCGCACGCCAGGCCGCCGCCGCGCTCTCCCCGGGGCGCTCGGTGCTGCTGGTGGCCGAGAACGAGCCCCAGGACGGCCGGCTGGTGCGTCCCGTGGAGCGTGGCGGCTATGGCCTCGACGCGATCTGGAGCGACGATTTCCATCATGCCGCGAGAGTGGCGCTGACCGGCCGGGCCGAGGCCTACTACTCCGACTACCAGGGATCGCCGCTGGAGCTGCTGGCGGCGGCCAAGTTCGGGATCCTCTACCAGGGGCAGCGCTATCGCTGGCAGGGTCAGCGCCGCGGCACGCCGGCCTTCGACCTGCCGCGCACCGCCTTCGTCTTCTTCCTGGAGAATCACGATCAGATCGCCAACTCGGCGCGCGGCGAGCGCCTGCACCGGCTCGCCAGCCCCGGGAGCTATCGCGCCCTGACCGCTCTGCTGCTGCTCGGGCCGGCGACGCCGATGCTCTTCCAGGGGCAGGAGGACGGCACCGCGACCCCGTTCTGCTACTTCGCCGACCATCATCCGGAGCTGGCCGCGGCGGTGCGCCGCGGGCGGCTCGAGTTCCTCGCCCAGTTCCCGAGCCTCGCGGCGCCGGCGGCGGCGGTGCCCGATCCCGCCGCGCCGGCGACCTTCGCGCGGAGCAAGCTCGATCTCGCCGGCATCGGCCAGGCAGGCGAGGCCGGCCGGCCTGGCCGGCAGGAAGCGGCGAGGCGGGCGGCGGCCCGAGCGCTGCACCGCGATCTGCTTCACCTGCGCCGCAACGACCCCGTGATCCGTCTGCAGGGTGCCGCGGGGTTCGACGGCGCCGTCCTCGGGCCGGCGGCGATGGTGCTGCGCTGGTTCGCGCCGGCGTCCGGCACGGCCGGCGACCGCCTGCTGCTGGTCAACCTGGGCGTCGACCTCGACCTGGTGCCAGCGCCCGAGCCGCTGCTGGCGCCGCTGGCGGATGCGTGCTGGCAGGTGCTGTGGTCGAGCGAGGATCCGCGCTATGGCGGCTCCGGCGCCGCGCCGCCGGAGGACGCCGGCGGCGGGTGGCGGCTCCCGGGGCACGCGGCGATGCTGCTGCGTCCAGCACCGCGTGGACAGGACGGGACGCAGGTTATGAGAGGCGAGGAGGGTGAGACATGACGACGGACCGGAACCTGCCGGCGCCGGCAAGCGCGGAGGGTGGTGGCGGGCGGGCGCCGGCAGCCGACCCCGAGGGTCCCCAGCTGGAGGAGCGGCCCGACCCTGCCGCGGCCGGCCTCCCATGGCCCGATACCCAGCTCGAGCTGCGCCCGGCCGCCCAGCCCGAGTCGCTGCTGCGCCGCGAATGGCTGGTCACCAACGGCCTCGGCGGTTACGCCTCCGGCACGCTGGCAGGCATCCCTACCCGCCGCTACCATGGCCTGCTGGTGGCGGCTCTCACGGCGCCGGTCGGCCGGACCCTGATGCTCGGCCAGCTTTCCGAGGTGCTGCGACTGCCCAACGGCTTGATCGTCCAGCTGGGGGGCGAGCATCTCGGCGGCATGCGGCGCGAGCGCCCGGGCACCGGTCACCTGCGGGAGCTGCGGCTGGAGGCCGGCCTGCCCGTCTGGCGCTACGAGGTGGGCGGCTACGTCGTCGAGAAGCGGGTCTTCCTGGCGCACCTGCAGAATACCGCCTATGTCCTGTATCGGCTCTGCGCCGGCCCCGAAGCGGTGCGGCTGGAGGTCCATCCCACGGTGCATTTCCGGCCGCACGACGCACCGGTGTCGACGCCGCTCGGGACGCCCTACGTGCTGACCGCGACCGGCGACCGTTACGAGCTGGCCTCGTCCTGGCCGGCGCTGCCGCCGCTGCGGCTCTGGCTGGCAGCCGCGGAGGCGACCTTCACGGTCGCGGGCCGCCAGCTCACCGGCGTGCGCTACGAGATGGAGGAGAAGCGCGGCTATGAATCGCTGGGCGACCTCTGGTGCCCGGGATTCTTCGGCGCCGACTTGGCGGCGGGGGAGGAGGCCGGCCTGATCGCCTCCACCGATCCCTGGGAGACGCTGCTCGCGCTGCATCCGCGCGAGGCGTTGGCGGCCGAGAACGAGCGGCGGGAGCGGCTGGTGGCGCAGGCCGATCCGCGCGCTCGCGCCGGCACGCCGGCCGAGCTGGTGCTGGCAGCCGACCAGTTCGTGATCTCTCCCGGGCGCAGCGAGGACAAGGCGCGGGCGCGGGCCGCGGGCGACGAGGCACGCAGCGTCATCGCCGGCTATCACTGGTTCACCGATTGGGGCCGCGACACCATGATCAGCCTCGAAGGGCTGACGCTCGCGACCGGTCGTCACGTGGAGGCCGGTTACATCTTGCGCACCTTCGCTCGCCATGTGCGCGACGGCCTGATCCCCAACCTCTTTCCCGAGGGCGACCGCGACGGCCAGTACAACACCGCCGACGCCACCCTTTGGTTCTTCCATGCCCTCGACCGTTACCTGGCGGCAACCGCCGACCAGACCACCTTGGATCTGCTGCTGCCGGTCCTGGTGGACATCGTCGAGCATCACGTCGCGGGCACGCGGTTCGGCATCGGGGTCGACCCGGCAGACGGCCTGCTGCGGCAGGGTGCCGAGGATACGCAGCTCACCTGGATGGACGCCAAGGTGGACGGCTGGGTGGTGACGCCGCGGCGGGGCAAGGCGGTCGAGATCAACGCCCTCTGGTACAACGCGCTGTGCCTGCTGGAGGGCTGGCTGCGGCGGACCGCCGGCGGACCGGGAGACGAAGCGGCCGCCGCCGCCGGCGGTGCCGGCGACATGGCGCGTGCCGACCGCATCGCCGCGCTTGCGAGCCGCGTCCGCGATTCGTTCAATCGCCGCTTCTGGAACGCCCACGCTGGTTGTCTCTACGACGTGGTGGACGGCGAGGGCGGCGACGACCCGGCCTGCCGGCCGAACCAGATCTTCGCGCTGTCGCTGCCCCATCCGGTGCTGGCCCGCGAGCGCTGGCAGGCGGTCTTCGACACCGTGCGGCGGCGGCTGCTGACCCCGGTCGGCCTGCGCTCGCTGGCTCCGGGCGAGCCCGATTACCAGCCCCGGTACGACGGCGATCTGCGGGCGCGCGACGCCGCCTACCATCAGGGAACCGTCTGGGCGTGGCTCATCGGCCCCTACTTCGATGCCTGGCTGCGCTTGCATCCCGGCGACCGCGCCGAGGCGCACGCCCTGCTGGCAGGCTTCGTGCCCCACCTGGGCGAGGGCTGCCTGGGTACCATCGGCGAGATCTTCGACGCCGAGCAACCCTGGACGCCGCGGGGCTGCGTGGCGCAAGCCTGGAGCGTCGCCGAGGTCCTGCGGGCCTGGATCGCCACGACGCCGGTGCCTCCCGGCGTGGCGCCGTAGCATCCTTGCCGGCGGCGCCCCGTGCCCCGTGGAGCACCGCCGGCAAGGCGACTGCGAGCGGCTATTGCGGACAGCTGCCCACGAAGTTGCGCTCGCAACCGAAGGTCATATTCCCGCTCGAGTCGATCTGGTGCCCACCGGAGTCTTCATAGCACTCGTCGGTGATGTTTTCACTCCGTTGGCAGCTGTAGAGGTAGCCTGACCCCGGCGGGATATCCGGGCTCCGGAGGACGTGATCGATGGCTGGCAGCGCCGCGGCGGTGGTTCGTGGCTCAGCTCCGCTCTCGCCCGAGCTGCTCCAACCTCGTCAACCACCGTCCAAAGTGCTGGCACTCCCGCACGATCGTGGCGAGGCCGATCGCGCGGGCTGCGAGAGGCCCATGCAGCGGCTTCTGATACCTGCGAACCAGTCCCTCGACGCGCTTTGAAGGGGCCGTCACGGGGGAGTCGTCGATCTCCTCCGGGGTTTCGAATTGGTCACGAATAGCCTGGAGCTGCGGCGCCAAATCAAGGCTCTCCAGGGCGCTGGCAAACGCCGTGCAATCACTGAACAGCAGCGCTTCGAACTCATGCATCACCACGCAGGGGACGAACCGCCGCCGATCGAAGGAGGAGCCCAGAGAGTTCGCGACCGCATCGGCGATGGCAGTCTCCACCGCGGCTCCTCGCTGGCTCGCCGGAAGAGCCGATGCAGCTTCCCGGCCCGGCCATCCACCATCGGCAGAGTTGGGCATGCCGTAGTAGTCGACCATCACGCCGAGAACCACGCGAGGGTCTTCCACCAAGTGGCGGCGCAGATCCCTGCTGATCTCCGGCCATCTCCGGACCCCACCGCGTCCACTGCGCTGGCGGACGTTGCCCATCAGCCGCGCATTGACGGCGAAGTATCCTCTGGCCTCCAGATGGGGCCGCAGCACCTCCCGAACGAAGGTCTCCTCGGTTTGACCCTCCACCGACACCAGGAGCCGGCGCATCGATCAACCGACCGAGGGCCTTGCCCCGAGCTCGTTCATCTCCCAGAGTTGTCCCAGGCTGTAGTCCTTCAGCCAGTCCGCAAGCCGCTCGGGTTCCAGACGTGCGAAATGCGACGCCCCCTCATGCCGTTCGGTCACGATGACGTCCACCGGCTCGAGATGGTCGAGCAGCAGCGGAGACTGGGTAGAGATGAGCACCTGGGTCTGAGCAGCTGCTTGTCGTGCCAGCGACGCCAGCAGCGCAATCGCATAGGGATGCAGCCCCAGCTCAGGTTCGTCGAGGAGGATGGTCGATGGCCTGAGCTCCAAAGGTTGTAGGAAGAGGGTCGCCAGAGCCATGAAGCGCAGCGAGCCGTCGGACAACGAGGCTGCGCTGAAATACTTCGGCGAGTCGCGATGCCGCCAGGCCAGGCGGATCGTATCGGGATTCAGCCGCTCGGGCTTTAGATCGAAGTCGTCGAAGAATGGCACCATCATCGAGATGGTGCGCCGGATCATCTCATACGAAGCATTGTGGCGCTCCCGCAGGAGGTATAAGAAAGCAGGTAGGTTGCCGCCGTCCGGTCGCAGGAATTCATTGTCGTTGAGCTGCGCGGTTCTTCGCATCGGCGCCGTGCCGCTCGTGTCATGAAGATGATAGAGACGCCACTGATCAAATCGCCGCTGCACCCAGAGGGGAATCCCCGTCAGGTTCGAGGCGCTGATGCCTGCTTCCCGCCCGCCCTCGACCGGCAAGAGGTCCTGATCGAAGGGCCGAGGGTAACCCTTCTCCTTGTCCCAGAACTTCGTGGTTTCCCGGGCTGGGAAGAGGCTGTCGTCGGCACTCGGGCGCAGCACGAGCTCATACCCGTTCTTCTCCTCCAGGAATGATACGGCGACGCTCATCTCCGGCGTTACTTTGAGCCCGAAGTGCAACAGGGCGTCTGCGCCGCCGGCACTGCGAACGTAGTTCTGCAACCGCCCTGCGCGCACCTCGTGCAGAAACGAAAACGCACCGATGAAATTCGATTTGCCCGATCCGTTGGGCCCGATCAAGACGTTGAGAGGCCGCAGTTGCAGGCGGTCCAGGTCCGCGATGCTCTTG
>DATGHG010000160.1:0-21664 GCA_035308185.1 Thermoanaerobaculia bacterium
CAGGGGGTGCTCGACGGCATCGAGCTGTTCGACGCCCCCTTCTTCGGCGCCTCGCCGCGCGAGGCCGAGACCATGGACCCGCAACACCGCATCTTCCTGGAATGCGCCTGGGAAGCGCTCGAGACCGCTGGCTACGACGGCGAGCGCGGCGCCGGTCCGATCGGGGTGTTCGCCAGCGTCGGCCTCAACAGCTACCTGCTCAACAACCTGCTGACCCGGCCGGATCTGCTGCGCTCGCTGGGCGGCTTCCGTACCGGCATCGGCAACGACAAGGACTACGTGGCCACCCGGGTCTCCTACAAGCTCGACCTGACCGGACCGAGCCTGACGGTGCAGACCGCATGTTCCTCGTCGCTGGTGGCGGTGCACCTTGCCTGCCAGAGCCTGCTCAACCTCGAATGCGACATGGCCCTGGCCGGCGGCGTCGCGATCAGCGTGCCGCAGCGCGTCGGCTACTGGTACGAGGAGGGGGGGATCGGCTCGCCGGACGGCCGCTGCCGCGCCTTCGACGCCGACGCCCGCGGCACGGTCTTCGGCAACGGCGCCGGAGTGGTGGTGCTCAAGCGGCTGGACGACGCTCTGGCCGCCGGCGACCAGCTGCTGGCGGTGATCCGCGGCAGCGCCATCAACAACGACGGCGGCGCCAAGGTGGGCTACACCGCCCCGAGCGTCCGCGGCCAGTCCAAGGTGGTGACCGAGGCGCTGGCGGTGGCCGGGGTCGGCGCCGACACCATCAGCTACGTCGAAGCCCACGGCACCGGCACCGCGATGGGCGATCCGATCGAGCTCGCCGCCCTCTGCCAGGCGTTCGCGGCGGCGACCTCCCGCAAGGGCTTCTGCGCCGTGGGGTCGGTCAAGACCAACGTCGGCCACCTGGCCGAGGCCGCCGGGGTGGCCGGGCTGATCAAGGCGGTGCTCGCCCTGGCCCACGAGGAGCTGCCGCCCAGCCTGCATTTCACCCGGCCCAACCCCGAGATCGACTTTGCCGCGACCCCTTTCTTCGTCCAGGATCGGCTCGCCCCCTGGCCGCGCCGCGACGCGCCGCGGCGCGCCGGCGTCAGCTCCTTCGGCATCGGCGGCACCAACGTCCACCTGGTGCTCGAGGAGGCGCCGCCCGCTCCCGCCGCCGCCCCCTCGCGGCGGTGGCAGCTGCTGGTGCTGTCGGCGCGCACCGACGGCGCGCTGGCGGCCGCCGCCGACCGTCTGGCCGCCCACCTCGAACACCATCCGGAGCTGCCCCTGGCCGACGTGGCGCACACCCTGCGGGTTGGCCGCCGTCCCTTCGAGCGGCGCCTGGCGGTCCTGGCGGGCGGCCGGGAAGAGGCGATCGCGGCGCTCGCGCAACGCGACCCGCGCCGGGTGACGAGCGGCGCCGCGCCGGCCGGTGGCGGTGCCCGGCCGGTGGCCTTCCTGTTCCCCGGCCAGGGAGCCCAGCACCCCGGCATGGGTGCGGAGCTCTACGCCGCGGAGGAGGTGTTCCGGCGGGAAGTGGACCGGTGCGCCGAGCTGCTGGCGGGGCGCCTCGGGCTCGACCTGCGCACGGTTCTCTGCGGCCCCGCCGCCCACGCCGGCGGCGGCGGGACGGCGGCGGGCGCCGACCTCGATCAGACCTGGCTCGCCCAGCCGGCGCTCTTCGTCCTCGAGTACGCCCTGGCGCGGCTCTGGATGGCCTGGGGAGTGCAGCCCGAAGCGCTGGCCGGCCACAGCGTCGGGGAGTGGGTCGCCGCCTGCCTGGCCGAGGTGGTGGCGCCGGCTGACGCCCTGGCGCTGGTGGCCGAGCGCGGCCGGCTGCTACAGAGCCTGCCACCGGGAGGGATGCTGGCGTTGCGCTGCTCGGCCGCTGAGGCCGCGGCCCTCTGTGCCGCGACGGGCGCCGGCGCCGAGCTGGCGCTGGCGGCGAGCAACGGCCCGCGCGCCACGACCGTGGCCGGCCCGCTGCCGGCGGTGGCGGCGCTCGCGGCACAGGCCGCCGCCGCGCGCGTCGCCTGCCGGCGCCTGCCGGTGTCGCACGCCTTCCATTCGGCGATGGTCGAGCCGGTGGTCGCCGACTTCGCGCGCCGGGTGGCGCAGGTGCGTCTCGCCCCCCCGCGCATCCCCTTCCTGTCCAACGTGACCGGCACCTGGGTGACCGCCGAGCAGGCCACCGACCCCGGCTACTGGGCGTCCCACCTGCGCGCCACCGTGCGCTTCGGCGACGGACTGGCCGAGCTGCTGCGCCAGGAGGACCGGCTGCTGCTCGAGGTCGGGCCGGGGCGCAGCCTCTGCGCGCTCGCCCGCCAGCAGCAGCCGGCAGCGCCGGTGCGCGCCGTCGCCTCGCTCGCCGGCGGCGCCGCTGCCGGCACCGGCACCGGCGAGGGCGGGGAGGGGCAGGAGCTCGCCGCCTTCCTGCATGCCGCCGGCTTCCTCTGGGCGCACGGCGCCAGCGTCGGCTGGGAGGGGATCGCCGCCGGCGAGCGCCGCCGGCGCGTGCCGCTGCCCACCTACAGCTTCGAGCGCCGGCGTCACTGGGTGGAGCCGGGCGGCGGCGGGGGCGCGGTGGCGGCGGGCGGCGAAGCGGCGGCGGTGGCGCCAGCGGGCGGCGACACGGTGGCGATGGTGGATGCCGCGGCACTGCCGGCGGTGGCCGCAGTGCTCGCAGTGGCGGCGGCGGGCACGGAGGGCGCGGCGGGCGGCGAAGCGGCGACGGATGCCGGAGCCTGGGAGGACGACGTCGAGGCCCGCATCGCCGCGATCTGGCGGGATCTCCTGGGCGTACCGGTGGTGCGCGCCGAGGACGATTTCTTCCAGCTCGGCGGCGATTCGCTGCTCGGCACCCAGCTCATCTCGCGCCTGGGCGAGATCTATCCGGTCGAGCTGCCGCTGCGCCGGCTGTTCGAGGAACCGACCCTGGGGCGCCTGGCGGCGGTGGTGCGCGAGCAGCTGCTCGCCGCGCTCGCGGCGATGAGTGAAGAGGAGGCGGCCGGGCACCTCTCGTGAGGTGACCGGCGGCGGCGGATCGTGAGCGTGGCTCGCCAGAGCGCGGCAGGGCTGTCGCCGGCCAAGCTCGCCCTGCTCAAGCAGTGGACCGGCGGCGGCACGCAGCCCGCCGCCGCTACCGCCCGGCCGATCCCGCGGCGGCCGGCGGGCGCGCCGGTGCCGCTGTCGTTCTCGCAGCTGCGCCTCTGGTTCCTCGACCGGCTGCTGCCGGGCAGCTCCGCCTACAACATGCCGAGCGCGGTCCGCCTCGACGGCATCGTCGACCTGCCGGCGCTGGCGGCGGCGGTGGGCGAGGTGGCGCGCCGTCACGAGGTGCTGCGGACGCGCTTCGTCGAGGTGGACGGCGTGCCGTTGCAGGCGGCCGCGCCGCCGGCGGCGACCGCCGGCCTGCTGCCGCTCTGCGACCTGGCGGCGCTGCCCGCGGCGGCCCGCCAGGCCGAGGCCGACCGCCTGGCCGAGCGCGAGGCCAACCGGCCGTTCGACCTCGCGCACGGCCCGCTGCTGCGGACCGGCGTCGTGCGCCTGGGGGGCGCCACCCACCTGCTGCTCATCACCATGCATCACATCGTCTCCGACGGCTGGTCGTTCATCCTCTTCGTCAACGAGCTGATCGCCCACTACGGCGCCGCCAGCACCGGGCGCCATCAGCCGTTGCCGGAGCTGCCCATCCAGTACGGCGACTTCGCCCTCTGGCAGCGCGACTGGTTCAAGGACGAGGTGCTCGCCACTCAGCTCTCCTACTGGCGGCAACGGCTCTCCGGGTTGGAGCCGCTCGAGCTCCCCACCGACCGGCCGCGGCCGGCGGTGCAGCGCTTCCGCGGCGCGGCCGTCCACTTCACGGTGCCCGCCGGGCTCGGGGCCGGGCTGAGCGAGCTGGGCCGGCGCCGCGGCTCGACCCTGTTCATGGTCCTGCTGGCGGCCTTCGACGTGCTGCTCGCCCGCGCCGCCGGGCAGCGCGACGTGAGCATCGGCTCTCCCGTGGCCAACCGCGGCCGCGTCGAGACCGAGCGGCTGATCGGCTTCTTCGCCAACACCGTGGTGCTGCGCACCGAGGTGGCGGCGGACGAGAGCTGGAGCGGCCTGCTGGCGCGCGTGCGCTCCGAGGCGCTCGACGCCTTCGCGCATCAGGACCTGCCGCTGGAAAAGCTCATCGACGAGCTGGCGCCGGAGCGCGACATGAGCCGCAACCCGCTCTTCCAGGTGATGTTCACCCTGCAGAAGGGTGGCCGCATACGGGTCGAGCTGCCGGGGCTCTTCTTCGTCAAGCTCGACAACGAGCGCTCCACCTCGATGTTCGATCTCTGGCTCTCCCTGGGGCCGACCGAGGAGGGCTGGCTGCGCGGGCAGCTGGAGTACAACACCGACCTGTTCGATCGCGCGACGGTGCTGCGCCTCCTCGGCCATTTCCAGACGCTGCTGGCGGCGGTGGCGGCAGCTCCCGAGATGCGGGTGGACGACCTGCCGCTGCTGGCCGGCGCCGAGCGCCAGCAGCTGCAGCGCGAATGGAACGACACCGCCGCCGCCTGGCGCGGGCCGGGCGGCGAGGGCGGCGGCCGGCTCGACGTGCTGCTCGCCGAGCAGGCGCGCCGCTCGCCCGGAGCGGTGGCGCTGGTCTTTGCCGGCGACGCGCTCACCTACGCCGAGCTCCACCGGCGCGCCGGGCGCCTGGCGGCCGCGTTGCGTGCCGCCGGCGCCGGCCCGGACCGGCTGGTCGCGGTCTGCCTGGAGCGCTCGTCGGGTCTGCTGGTGGCGCTGCTGGCCGTGCTCGAGGCCGGTGCCGCCTACCTCCCCCTCGACCCCTCCTACCCGCGGGAGCGGCTCGCCTTCCTGCTCGCCGACGCCGGCGCCGAGCTGCTGCTCGCCACCGCGGAGACGGCCGCGCTCCTGCCGCCCGGCGCGGCCACGGCGCTGCTCGTCGATGCGCACGGGCAGCTTCGAGGGCAGGAGCCACCGGCGCCGGCGGGGCCGGCCGGAGAGGCGGCGGGCGGTCAGGCGGCGTCGCCGGACCCTGCCGCCGGGGCGGAATGCCTGGCGTACGTCATCTACACCTCCGGCTCGACCGGCAAGCCCAAGGGGGTCATGGTCTCCCACCGGGCGATCGTCAACCGGCTGCTCTGGATGCAGGAGCGCTACCGCCTGGGTGCCGGCGATCGGGTGCTGCAGAAGACGCCGGTGAGCTTCGACGTCTCGGTCTGGGAGCTGTTCTGGCCGCTGCTGACCGGCGCCACGCTGGTGGTGGCCCGCCCCGAGGGGCACCGCGACGCCGCTTACCTGGTCGATCTGATCGCAGCCGAGAGGATCACCACCCTCCACTTCGTGCCGTCGTTGCTCGCCGTCTTCCTGGAAGCGCCGGGGCTCGAGCGCTGCCGCTCGCTGCGGCGGGTGATCTGCAGCGGCGAGGCCCTCGGCCACGAGCTGGCGGAGCGCTGCCATGCCCGCCTGGGGGCCGAGCTGCACAACCTCTACGGGCCGACCGAGGCGGCGGTCGACGTGACCGCCTGGGCCTCGCGCCCCGATCCGCGCCGCACCGCGGTGGCCATCGGTCGGCCGATCGCCAACCTGCGTATCCATCTGCTCGACTGGACCGGGCATCCGGCTCCTGTCGGCACCCCGGGGGAGCTGACGATCGGCGGCGTCGGCCTCGCTCGCGGCTACCTCGGGCGGCCCGACCTGACCGCCGCATGCTTTCGGCCCGACCCCTTCGCCGCGGCGGCGGGCGAGCGCCTCTACCACACCGGCGATCTGGCGCGCCACCTGCCGGACGGCACCCTGCAGTTCCTTGGGCGCATCGACCATCAGATCAAGCTGCGCGGCTTCCGCATCGAGCTGGGCGAGATCGAGGCGGTGCTCGGCGAGCACCCGGCGGTGCAGGCGGCGGTCGCCATGGTGCGCGAGGACCAGCCGGGCGACCGCAGGCTCTGCGCTTACCTGCTGGCCGCGCCGGAGGCGGGAGAGGGAGAGCGGCTCGCCGGCGAGCGGGTGGAGCAGTGGGGGGAAGTCTTCGACACCACCTACCGGGAGGCGCGGGAGGCGAGCGGCGCCGACGCCGACCCGGCGTTCGACATCGCCGGCTGGACCAGCGCGGTCACCGGCCTGCCGATCCCGTCCGAGGAGATGCGCGAGTGGGTTGCCGGCACCGTCGCCCGCATCCCGGCGCCACCGGGCGGCAGCGTCCTCGAGATCGGCTGCGGCACCGGGTTGCTGCTGTCGCGCATCGCCCCCGGGGTGCGGCGCTATCTCGGCACCGACCTCTCGGCGGAGGCGGTGCGCGGGCTGCGCCGCAATCTGCCGCGCCTGCTGGCCGGCGCAGGATCCGGGCGAGTGCCCGAGGTGGCGGTCGCACGGCGGGCCGCCGCCGACTTCACCGGCATCGCGGCGGCGAGCTGCGATTGCGTGATCCTCAACTCGGTCGCGCAGTACTTCCCGCATGCCGACTACCTGGTGCGGGTGCTCGCGGGAGCGGTGCGGGCCACCGCCCCCGGCGGCACGGTCTTCGTCGGCGACCTGCGCTGCCTGCCGCTGCTCGGGGCCTTCCACGCCGCGGCCGAGCTGGCGCAGGCGGCGGACGAGCTGCCGGTCGCGCTGCTGGCGCAGCGGGTGGCGCGCCGGCTCGCTCAGGAGGAGGAGCTGGTGGTGGCGCCGGCCCTGTTCGCCGCCTTCGCCCGGGCGCTCCCCGCCGCCGGCCGGGTGGAGATCCAGCTCAAGCGCGGGCGCACCCGCAACGAGCTGACGCAGTTCCGGTACGACGTGCTGCTCCACGTCGGGGAGCCCGCGGCGCCGCCGGCCGAGCGGCGCGCCCGCTGGAGCGATCCCGGGATGGGGCTCGCGGCGCTGCGCCGGCGGCTCGCCCGGGGAGGCTTCGCGGCGCTCGAGGTCGGCGGCATTCCCGACGCCAGGATCGCCGCCGCCGTCCGCTGCCAGGCGCTCCTCGCCGACCGCGACCGGCCGGCGACCGCCGGCGAGCTGCGCGCCGCGGTCGCCGCCGGCCCCGCCGGGATCGAGCCCGAGGACCTCTGGGAGCTCGGCCGGGAGTTGGGCTTCGAGGTCGAGGTGCGGTGGGAAGGGACCGCCGCCGCGGGGCTGCTCGCCGCCTGCTTCCGCCGCCGGCCGGGCCTGGGCGGGGCAGCGCCGCATGCCACCGCCGTCGCGCCGGTCACTGCCGCGCCTGTCACCCCGCAGGTTGCCACTGTCGCGCCTGCCGCTGCCGGGCCTGCCGCCCCGCAGGCTGCCGTTGTCGCGCCTCCTACCCCTGACCCGGCGGCCGCGGCCGCCGCCACGGAGCCGGTCCTGGCGGCGCCGCCGGGCGGCTGGGCCGCCTATGCCAACGAGCCCTTGCGCGAGCGCCTGGCGGCGCGGCTGGTGCCGCGGCTGCGCGCCCATCTCAAGGACCGCTTGCCCGACTACATGATCCCCCAGGCCTTCATGGTGCTTTCCCGCCTGCCGCTGACCGGCAGCGGCAAGGTCGATCGCAAGGCCCTGCCACCGCCCCCGCCGCCGGCGCCCGACCTCGAGGCCGGCTTCGTGCTGCCGCGCACCCCGGCCGAGAAGGCGCTGGCGGAGATCTGGGAGCAGGTGCTCGGCCTGCCGCAGGTCGGTATCCACAACAACTTCTTCGGCTTGGGCGGTAACTCCATCCACAGCATCCAGGTGGTCTCGCGGGCGCACCGGGCCGGCCTGCTGCTGACCGCGCGCCAGCTGTTCCAGCAGCAGACGATCGCCGAGCTGGCCGCGGTCGCCCAGCCGCTGCCGGCCGCGGCGCCGGCCGCCCCCTGGCCGGCGGGCCACGAGCTGTCGGCGGCGCAGCGCTGGCTGCTGGGGGAGCCGCCGGGGGCGCGCGCCTGGAACCGCCGCCTGGCGCTCGATCCGGGCGGCCCCGCCGACCCGGCGGCGCTGGCGGGCGCCATGGCCGAGGTCCTGGCCGGCAGCGCGGCGTCCGGCCCCGGTCTCGACACCGGCCTCGGCTGGGACGGATCGGCCTGGCGCCCGGACGGCGCGGCGGCAGGCAGTCCCCACCCGCTGCTCCTCCACCTGGATCTGTCGGCGCTGCGGTCGGGCCGCCAGGAAGCCGCCGCCGCCGCCGCGGCGGCGAGCCTCGGCCGCCTGGACCTGAGCGGTGGCCCGCTGCTCGCGCTGGCCCTGTTCGACCGCGGGCGCGGCCGGCCGGCACGGCTCGAGCTGCTCGCCCACGGTCCGGTGGTCGGCGGCGAGCGGTTGCAGGCCCTGGCCGGCGCGCTGCAGGCAGCCGTCCTGCGCCGCGCGTCCACGCCCCTGGCCGGCTCGCCTGCGGCACCCGGCGCGGTCGAGTCCGCGGCGGCGGCCGCCGCGTGGGGCCCGCCGGCTGCGGCCGGCGTGGACGGCGCGACCGCGCTCGGCTCCCGCTCGTGGCGCCGGCGGGCGGTCGTCGACCTGGCGCTCGACTTCCCCTGGGCGGGCGTCGACGGCGCGGCGCTAGAACGGCTGCTGGATGGCGGCGGGATCGAGGACGTCTATCCGGGCTCGCCGCTGCAGGCGCACATGTGGCGGCGGCACCACGAGGCCTTCGTGCCTGGTCTCTTCGTGGTGCAGCGCGGCTTCCCGGTGGCGGCGGAGCTCGACCTGGCGGTGCTCGAGAGCGCGCTGCAGCAGATCGTCGACCGTCACGCGTTCCTGCGCAGCTCGCTTGCCGAGGGTGCGCGCGGCGCGGTGGTGCAGCGCGTCCACCGCCAGGTGAAGGTCGACTTCGCGCACCAGGACTGGCGCGACCTGGCCACGGCCGAGCAGGAGCGGCGCCTGGCCGAGAGGACCCGGGAGGAGCGCCACCGCGGCTTCGACCCGCGCCAGCCCCATCCTTTCCGGATCTTCGTCGCGCGGGTGGCAGACCGGCGGTTCCACCTGCTGACCAGCTCGCACTACATGCGCCTCGACGGCTGGAGCATGAACGTGGTGATCGGCGAGCTGCTGGCCGCCTGCGCGGCGTGGCCGGCCGCGCCGGGACTGGCGCCGCCGCGGCCGTACACCGACTACCTCGGATGGCGCCGCCGCCAGCCGGCGCCCGCGGCCGAGGCCTGGTGGCGGGAGCGGCTGCGCGGCTCCGCCGGCGCCACGCCGGTCGCCGGCCTCGCGCCAGTTGCCGGCCCCGCGCCGGTCGCCGGCCCCGCGCCGGTTGCCGGACCCGCGCCGGTCGCCGCCGCCGCGCCGGATGCGGCGGCGGCCGGCGAGGAGCTCTTCACCCGGCAGCATTTCTATCTGGGCGAGCCCGCCACCGCGGCCCTCGACGAGCTCGGGCGGCGTTTGCGCGTCACCCTCCACACCATCGTCCAGGGAGCCCTCGCGCTGGTCCTGGCGCGCGCCACCGGCCGCGCGGAGCTGCTCTTCGGGGTGATGGTCGCCGGCCGCCCGGCCGAGCTGCCGGAGGTCGAGACCATGGTCGGTCCCTTCGTCAACGTGCTGCCGGTAAGGGTCGAGGTCGCCGCGGCGACGGCCCTCGCGCCGTGGTTGGCGGAGCTGCAGGAGCACCAGCT
This sequence comes from Thermoanaerobaculia bacterium, assembly GCA_035308185.1. Lineage (GTDB taxonomy): Bacteria > Acidobacteriota > Thermoanaerobaculia > Multivoradales > UBA5704 > JASLEW01. The sequence continues at coordinate 9,477 of DATGHG010000160.1, forward strand.
GGCGTTGCGGCAGGTCGAGCATTGCGCGCTGGAAGACATCCGGCGCTGGTGCGGTTGGCCGCTCGACGAGCCGCTCTTCGAGGTCTACCTGGCGTTCCAGAACCTGCCCGAGTTCGTGCCCGGGAGGCGGCCGGCCGGGGCCGGCAAGGCGGCCGGCGCCGCCGGCAACCCGGCCGAGTCCTACCTCGCTCAGATGGAGCATCCGCTGCGGATCGATGCATTCCCGGGCGGGCGCCTGGGCGTGGTGCTGTCCTATTACCCGGGCCGGATCGCCACCGCCCGCGTGGCATGGATCGCCGGCGCCCTGTCGGCGGCGCTGTCCGGCCTGGCCGCGGCGTCCCCCGGGGCGGCGCTCGGCGAGCTGCTGGCCGCCATCGACCAGCCCGGCCCGGCCGCGGGTGGGCGGTGGTGCGACCCGCCGGCAAAGGAGGCGGCATCGTGAAAGCTGGGTTGCGCTCGTTCGTCATGGTCTGGGTGGGGCAAACGATCTCGATCATGGGCTCGTCGATGACCGGCTTCGCGCTCTCGGTCTGGGTGTTCCAGCAGGCCCACTCGGTCACCAAGTTCACCATGATCTCGGTGGTCGGCTCGCTTGCCTCCATCCTGGCCGCCCCCTATTCGGGAGTCATCATCGATCGCTGGGACCGGCGCCGGGTGATGATCGGGGCCGACCTGACCGCCGCCGGGGTGAGCCTGGTGGTATTGACGCTGGCGGTGACCGGCGCGCTGCGGATCTGGCAGGTCTACCCCCTGGTCATGGTCACCTCGGTCCTGGCCAACCTCCAGAGCCCGGCGTTCTCCGCTGCCGTCACCCTGCTCATCCCCAAGGCCCATTACGGCCGCGCCGAGGGCATGCGCCAGTTCGGCGAGGCCGGCGCGGCGATCGTGGCGCCGCTGCTGGCGGGCGTGCTGGTGGTCACCATCGGTCTTGCCGGCGTCATCGCCATCGACCTCGGGACCTTCCTGATCGGCGGCCTGATGACCCTGCTGGTGCGCATTCCCTCCCCGGCGGTCGATCCGTCCGCGGTCTCGTGGATGGAGCGGGCCGCTTACGGCTATCACTATCTGCGCCAGCGGCCGCCGCTGCTGCGGTTGCTCGGCTACTTTTCGGCGGTCAACTTCGTGATCGCCTTCGCCATGATCTTGTTCTTGCCCTTGGTCCTCTCGCTGGCATCGCCCAAGGAGCTCGGCACCATCCTCTCGCTCGCCGCCGCCGGCTCGATCGTCGGCAGCCTGGCGGTCAGCGTCACCGGTGGCCCGCGCCGGCGCATCCGCGGCGTCGTCGCCTGCGGTTTCCTCGCCGGCCCCAGCATCGTCCTGGTCGCCTTCGGCCGGTCGTGGCCGCTGATCGCGCTGGGCGCCTTCCTGGTGGCGGTGGTGATCCCGCTGGGCAACGCCAGCTCGCAGGCGATCTGGCAGAGCAAGGTGGCGCCGGCAGTCCAGGGGCGCGTCTTCGCTTTTCGCCGGGTGGTCGCCCAGGCGACGGCGCCGGTCGCCTTCCTGCTCGCCGGACCCCTTTCCGATCGGGTCTTCGGGCCGCTGATGGCGCCGGGCGGCGCGCTCGCCGCCAGCCTCGGCCCGTGGATCGGCGTCGGCAAGGAGCGCGGCATCGCCGCCATCTACCTGATCGTCGGCGCGCTAACCATGGGCCTGGGGATCTGGGGCGCCCTCTCCCCGCGCCTGCAGAGCGTCGAAGACGACGTCCCCGATGCGGTGACCGACCCGGCCCCGGCAGGGCCGGAGCCGGCCGCAGCGGTCGCCGCGGACCTGCCGGCGTAGCCGGGCTCGCGGCTACAACCCGCGGATGTCGTGATCGGTGCTCCCAGCGGCACTGATGTGATTGGGGGGCTATGTCCAGCCCTTCTCAACGACGGGAGAGAGCCCATGAAAAAGCAAGTCCGTGCCATCAAGCTGAACCGTGAGACCGTGCGCTCGCTCACCCCCAGCGCGCTGCTCAAGGCGGCCGCCGGGTTCGTCCAGTCCGAAGGCTGCTCGAAGGACGGTCATAGCTGTGTCGCGAGCTGCAGCGACGTCCCCTGCGACTAACTACTAGTCTCTGCCGTCGGGACGGTAGGGATCCGGCGCGTAGCCGGGCTCGAAGCCGTGCGCGCGCTCGCGGCGCTCCAGCGGATCGCTCGGGCGCACCCGCGGCAGCAGCCCGAGCTTCACCAGCGCCGGCCGGAACTCGTAGCGGATCTCCAGGCTGGCCGCGGCGGCACGCTCGGCGTCGAAACGCACGCGCTCGACGCGATGGTCCACCTCGCGCCCGATGCCGGTTGCGGCATAGTCGTCGGAGAGCCGCGATTCGGCACGCGCATCGGCCCGGCCGGGTTCGGCGGGCGCCGCCGCGCCGGCGGGCGGTGGTCCGCCCGGCCCACTGCCCTCGGCCTTGCTCTCAGGGGCTGCCTGCGCATTGCGGTCGCGGAAGAACATCGGCCGCTCGGTTTCTCGCACGCGCTCGCGAAACACCACTGCCGCGATGACTCCGAGGTTGTTGGTCTTCCCGAGCCACGCGCCGTAGGAATCCTTTTCGCTGGTGAAATAGAAATGCCGCGCCAGCGCCGAGCTCGTCTGCCAGCCGTCGAGAACGATTGAATCGTACGGCTCGACGATCCACTTCGTGCCCGCCTGCGCCGTGGTCGTCTTGGCGTCGATGGCGTTCAGCCCGTCCACGGAGACCGCGATCGCCACCCTTCGCTCGGTGTTGTTGGTGAGTCGCAGCGAGTACTCGCGACCGTGAGCGGCCTCGACGTACGAGCGCCCGTTGCCGTGGAGCTCGGCGAGCGGCTGGCCGTCGACCAGCACCTCGAGCGTGTAGGGTCCTTGCGCAACGGCCAGCGCGGGCACCGCGCCGGCGAACGGCAGCGCCAGCGGCACCAGCGCAAGGGCAGCTTTGATCAAACGGGTACCGCGAGCGGCGAGGGGTGCGTTCATGGTGTCTCCTTTGTGTCCTGAAGCTACAGACACTCTGCGATCGGGAAATACAACCGATCGCGGATTCCCCGCCCGTCGCCGGCAGCTCCGGCGCTCGCCACGAGCGACGGCAATCCCGTAGAATCGAGGCGACTTGGGCGCGCCGGGAGACGACCATGAGCCACGATCACCTGCCCGCGGCCGGTGACCCGATCGACTGGAAAGAGCATGGGGTGAAGGTGATCCCCGGCAACTCGCTCGACACGAACACGCCGCAGACTCCTGGCATGAGTCGTGCCGCGGCGATCAACTTCGCCCGCGCCGGCGCGCAGAAGATCTGGGCCGGCACCGTCACGATCCACCCCAACGCCAAGACCGGCGCTCACCATCACGGGGCGCTCGAGAGCGTCATCTACGTGCTCAGGGGCCGCGCCCGCATGCGCTGGGGTGAACGGCTCGAATACGTCGCCGAGGCAGGCCCCGGCGATTTCATCTTCGTGCCGCCCTACGTGCCGCACCAGGAGATCAACGCCTCTCGCGACGAGGCCCTGGAATGTGTGCTGGTGCGGAGCGACAACGAAGCGGTCGTGGTCAATCTCGACATCGAGCCGGCGGAAAAGCCCGAGGCAGTGCGCTGGATCGACCCCGTCCACCGCTGACGCCAGACCGCCGACGCCGGCCGGCCCGGCCCACCGGCGGCGGCTCAGGGGCAGGAGGCGAAGGCGCCGCTGTCCTGGACCGGCACGATCGGGACGCTCTGCGGGTTCTGGTAGACCTTGAAGGCGCCGGTCGTGGTATCGGTCACCGTCATCACGACCTTCACGTCGGTCAGGCCGCCGGCAAACACCCAGTAGTGGCTGCCGGCACCGCAGCCGTTCAGCAGCTTGACGACGAGCTCGAGGTTGGCGGCGCTGAAGAACCAGAAGGCGCCGGTGTTCGCGGTCACCGGCACGGCCTGGGCGTCGCCGCTGGCGCCGTTGGCGGTCTGCCAGGTGGCGCGGACCTGGAAGCGGCCGTTCTGCAGGCAGAGGGTGGTGGCGTCCGCGGCGCAGGTCGAGGGCGCGGCCGGCGCGAAGGCCCAGAGATTGCCGCCCTGATCGCCCACGTAGACCCGGCCGTCGACCACGATCGGGCTCTGCCAGTGGATGCCCGCCTGTCCCGGCCGAGGGTCGCTCCACAGCAAGCTGCCGTCCGCCGGCGACAGCGCCTGCAGCCCGGCGGGGCCGACGTAGAAGACGATGCCGTTGGCCACCACCGGCGAGGTGCCGCCGCTCGACCGGGTCCAGGCCGGCACCAGCGAGGGCGTGCCGCCGGCGTCGACGGCGAGCCGGAGCCCCGAGATGCCCGCGCCATTGGCCACGAACACCCACACGCTGCCGGTCGCCGGATCCATCCAGACGGCCGGCGCGGTCAGCACCACATGGCCCTGCGGCAGCGGGATCTTCTGAAGCTCGCCGCCCACCTGTCCCGGGCGGCTCTGCCCTGAGAGGTTGTCCAGATCGAGCAGGCGGAGCATCGCGTCCTTGCCGCTCTGCACGGCGAGGTGCGGGTAGCGGCTGGCGGCGAGCGTCGGCAGCTGCGCCGGCCCGGTGCTGCCGAGATCGAGGTCCTGCTCGTCCAGCTGGTCGAACTCGGCGGGGGTGTAGCTGTCGAGCGGCTGGGCGCCGCTGCCGGTGCCGTTGGGCCGCAGCGCCAGCACGCTGTCGCCCCAGTTGTGGCCGCTCTGCTGCGCGTCGAACTGGCCGTTGCCGGTGACCAGGAAGATGCGGTCCAGGTCGGCGTCGTAGAAGACGCCGCCGTGCGCCCACACCCCCGACTGCACGGCGGGGCAGTCCGGCGTGCCGTGGGTGAAGTGCACCGCCTGGTCGCTGCAGTTGGCGTTCCAGACCTGCTGGACGCCGGTGCCCAGGTCGATGGCCGTGACGTGTCCCTGGTAGTCGCCCATGTCCTGGGCGAGCGCGCCGCTGTTGGTGGCGTAGAGATAGGAATGGCCGTCGCCGGCGGTGGCGACGGCGAGCGCCGGCGAGCACTTCTCGTTCTGCGGCTTGAGCGTCGCGACCTCGGGCCAACCGCCGCCGGTGATCTCGCCGCCGTCGCCCACCCGGTACTTGTGTACCTGGCCGTCGAGGGCGTAGGAGTAGACGAACCGGCGGCCGGGATCGATCGCCGGCGAAGAGGTCGTGATCAGCGGGCCGGTAGCCGGCTGGTGCGACCAGATGGTGACGCCGGTGGCGGCGTCGACCGCCAGGATGCGCCCGTCGGTGGTGGTCGCGAACAGCAGGTCGCGCAAGCCGGAGGGCGTGGCGACGCTCGACAAGAAGACCGGCGCGTCGTCGATCTTGGCCGCCAGGGCCGCCTTGTAGAGCAGGTGCAGGGTCGCCACGTTGCCGGGCTGGATAGTGGTCTCGAGCGGGTTGAACCCGCGGTGGCCGGAGTCGTAGCCGAACTGCTGCCAATCCCCGGGAGTGCCCGGCGCCGCCGCCAGCGCTCCCGCCGAACGCGGCGTCGCCGGCGCCCCGAGCGCCGCGGACGGCGCCCCGAGCGCCGTGGACGGCGCCCCGAACACCGTCGACGAACGCGGCGCCGCCATCGCCGCCCCTGCTGCCACGGCCGCCGACGGCGCCAGTCCCGCCCATGTCGCCCACACGGCCAAGCCCGCCCGCGCTCCCAAACCTGCCCAGGCCGCCAACCCCGCCATTCCCGCCAACCCCGCCCTCCCCGCCAACCGCGTCAAATCTGCCAGCCGCACCGGCGCCGCGCCTCGGGCGGCCACCGCGCCGAGCGAGCTCCCCCTGATTCTGCGCATTCCTGCCTCCGCGAGGCGCCGCCAACGGTCTGCCTCGATCACGCCCGGCGCGATGCTTCCCTGGCTGGCTCGGCCTGACGGAAGCATAGCCTGCGGCCGCTCGGGCCGGAAGTTGTACGATTCGCCATGGCCCGCGACGACCTCGTCCTGCCGGCGCCGCCCCCGGCGCCGCGGGCGGAGGGTGCGAGCCTCTGGCTGCTGGCCGCGGCGATGCTGCTCGCCGTGGCCGGGTGGAAGCTCTTCTGGTTCCTGACCGACGACGCCTACATCACCTTCCGCTACGTCGCGAACCTGATCGCCGGCTACGGGCTGGTCTGGAACCCGCCGCCGTTTCTGCCGGTGGAGGGATACACCAGCTTTCTCTGGGCGCTGGTTCTCGCCGCCGTCTGGCGTCTGACCGGCCTCGAGCCGCCGCGGACGGCGTGCTTCCTGACGCTGCTCTGCGGGCTCGCCACCCTCGCCATCGTCTGGCGGGCGCTGGGACGGCTGCGCCTCTCGCCGCGGCTGGAGCGCGCCCGGACGCTGCTCTCGGCTCTGGCGCTCCTCGGCATCTGCACCAACCGCACCTTCCTCACCTGGTTGAGCTCGGGGCTCGAGACGCAGCTGTTCAACCTCTGCTTCACCTGGTGGGCGTTCGAAGCCCTGGGGCTGCTCGGCGGCGAGGAGAGCCCGGCCTGGCTGCTGCGCCTGTCCGGCGCCTCGGCGCTGGCGGCGCTGGCGCGGCCGGACGGGCTGTTGACGGTGCCGGTCACCGCCGTGCTGGCGCTGGCGAGCGTGCGCCAGGCCGGCAGGCCGTGGCGGCCGGCGCGCCTGCTCGCCGCCAGCCCGCTGCTCGCCGTCGCCGCGCATCTGCTCTGGCGCCGCCGGACCTACGGCGAGTGGGCGCCGAACACTTACTACGCCAAGGTCCCGGCGCCGTGGCCGGCGATGGGTTGGCGATACCTCGCCTCGTTCGTGGTCGAGAACGGCGCCTGGGTCTGGCTGCTACTGGCGATCCTGGCCGCGGCGGCGGCCTGGCGGCGGGAGCGCTGGTGGGCCGCCGGCCGGCTGGCCCGCTGGCTGGTGCCGGCGGTGGTGCTGGCGCATGTCTCCTACTACACGCTGATCGTCGGCGGCGATCATTTCGAGTACCGCGTTTTCAGCTACCTGATCCCGCTGCTGTTCGTCTCGGCGGTGGCGCTCCTCGACGCCGCGGGCCTCGGCGCCGCCGCCGGCGCGGCCCTGCTCGGCATTTTCCTGCTCGCCTCGTATCCGCTGCCCTGGCTGCACTGGTGGCGGACGCGAGAGCTCGCGACCCGCGACCAGACCCGCCTGCTGCGCTGGCCGCTGGCGCCCGACTTCCCGCCGCCGCTGCGGTCCGTCGTGGCGGCCTGGGACGGCTGGCAGGCCGCGTTGATCGCGCACGCGGTGGGTGCGCGCCACCAGGAGCACAAGGTGTTTCACGACTGGGTGACCGCGCAGCTGCCGGCGCGGCAGGAGGGCGCCCGGATCCCGTGGAGCGGCCGGCCGGTGCTGGTGGCGCCGGGCGTCGGCGTCGTGGGTTGGGTGCTGCCGCACGTGGCGATCATCGACAGTCTGGGCCTCAACGATCGCGTCATCGCGCACACCCCACTGCCGCCCGGCCGCCGCCACCGCTGGATGATGGCGCACGAGCGTCAGGCCCCTCCGGGCTATCTGGACTGCTTCCTGCCCAACGTCGTCCTGCTGGGCGGCGGCCAGGTGCGGGTGGACCCGCGCCCGGTGCCGCTCACCGACGACCGCATCCGCGCCTGCGAGCGCCGGGATTGGCCGCCTCCCCGCTGATCTCGGCAGCTGGCGTGCGACTGGTTCGAGGGATGCTCCGGCGCCGGTTGATACCATCGGGACCGGCGGATTGGCCTGCGCCGGAGGTGACCTGGATGACGGAGATCGACGAAGACCCTTCCCACCCCACCCGGCCTGGCGGCCGGGGACCCACCACCGCGACCACCGCGCCACCACTTCTTCCCCGCGACGAGCTGGCGGACTTCAGCACCGACCGCCGGGTCCTGGTGCTCTCCGGGATGGCGGTGGCGATCGGCGTGGCAGCCGCGCTGGTCGCCTACGCGCTGGTCTGGCTGATCGCGGTGATCACCAACCTCGCCTACTACCAGACCTTCTCGTCGCACTTCGTGTCGCCGGCGGGAAACCGGCTGGGTTTCTGGGCGGTGCTGATCCCGGTCGTCGGCGGGCTGGTCATCGGCCTCATGGCGCGCTACGGCTCCGAGAAGATCCGCGGCCATGGCATCCCGGAAGCGCTGGAGGCGATCCTCATCGGCCGCAGCCGTGTCGAGCCGCGAGTGGCCGTGCTCAAACCGATCTCCTCGGCCATCTCCATCGGCACCGGCGGCCCGTTCGGCGCCGAGGGCCCGATCATCATGACGGGCGGCGCCGTCGGCTCGCTGATCGCCCAGCTCTTCCACCTCTCCTCGGCGGAGCGCAAGACCCTGCTGGTCGCCGGCGCCGCGGCCGGCATGGCCGCCATCTTCGCCACGCCGCTGGCGGCGGTGCTGCTGGCGGTCGAGCTGCTGCTCTTCGAGTGGAAGCCGCGCAGCTTCATCCCGGTGGCCGTCGCCTCGGTCATCGCCGCGGTCCTGCGGGTGCCGCTGCTCGGCGCCGGCCCGATCTTCCCGGTGCCGGGCCATGCCCCGCTGGGGGTCGGGACGCTGGCGATCGCGGTCGCCGTCGGCCTGGCGGCCGGCCTGGCGTCGGGGCTGTTGACCACCCTGGTCTACGCCTTCGAGGACCTGTTCACCAAGCTGCCAGTGCACTGGATGTGGTGGCCAATTCTAGGCGGCCTGGCGGTGGGCCTCGGCGGCCTGCTCGACCCGCGGGTGCTGGGGGTGGGCTACGACACCATCCAGGACCTCCTCGCCGGCCATCTCGCCGGCTTCTCGGCGGTGTCGCTGCTGATCCTCAAGGCGGTGGTCTGGTCGGTCGCCCTGGGGTCGGGGACCTCGGGAGGCGTGCTCGCACCGCTGCTCATCATGGGCGGCGCGCTGGGGGCGCTGGAATCCTCGCTCATCCCGGTCGGCGACGCCGGGCTCTGGGCCACGGTCAGCATGGCGGCGATGATGGGCGGCACCATGCGGTCGCCGTTGACCGCGATCCTCTTCACCGTCGAGCTCACCCACGACTGGAACCTGCTGCCGGCGCTGCTGGTCGGCGCGGTGGTCGCGCACGGCGCGACGGTGCTGCTGCTGCGGCGCTCGATCCTCACCGAGAAGGTCGCCAGGCACGGTCATCACCTGGTGCGCGAGTACAGCGTCGATCCGTTCGAGGTGCACCGCGTCGGCGAGGTCATGGACCGCGGCGTGGTCACCATCCCGGCGACGATGACGGTGGCCGACCTGTCCGCCCGGATCGCCGCCGGCGACCCGGCCCTGACCGGCCGTCAGGGCATCCCCATCGTCGACGAGGGCGGCGAGCTGGTGGGAATCATCACCCGCAGCGACCTGATGCGGGCCATGGAGGCCGAGGGCGGGCGAGAGGCGACCGTGCTGGCGGCCGGCACGCGGGACCTCGTCGTCGGCTACCCCGACGAGCTGATCCGCGACGCCGTGTCCCGCATGCTGGGGCACGACATCGGCCGGTTGCCGATCGTCGATCGCCACGACCATCGCCGCCTTCTCGGCTATCTTGGCCGAGCCGGCGTCATGCGGGCGCGGGTGCGGATCTACGAGGAGGAGAACCTTCGCGAGCGGGGCTCGGCGAAGGAGCACCCGGAGCCGCATCAGTGAGTATCGCAGCACGATTAGATCGCGTCACGATGCGCCGCCGCCGGCGACCGAGGTGCGCCCGGCCCGCACTCCCGCCGCCCCGCCGCCCGCCGACCCCATGCTCTCGACCGACATGCAGGTGGTCAACGGCGAGCTGCATCGCCGGGGTTTCAGCCCGGACGTCTACTTCGACTTCGACAAGAGCGAGCTCAAGAGCGATGCCCGCGACAGGCTACAGCGCAATGCCAACCTGCTGCGCACCTACGACCTGCCGGGAGTGTCGCGAATGGCGACAACCGGAGCCGCGACCGACCACTTCGACCTGATGATCGAAGGCAACTGCGACGAGCGCGGCACCGCGGAATACAACCTCGCGCTCGGCGAGCGCCGCGCCAATGCGGTGAAGAGCTACCTCTCCTCGCTGGGCGTCGCCGCCCAGCGGATGCGCACCTTGAGCTATGGCTCGGAGCGTCCGGTCTGTACCGAGCATCAGGAGAGCTGCTGGTCGCGGAACCGGCGCGATCACATGGTGGTCAGCGGCCGCTCGACCGGCGGCAGCATTGGGTAGGGGTAGCTGGGGCTGGCCGGGGCTGGCCGGCCGCCGCGGGCGCTCGCCGCGGCCCGATCCCCGGCGCGTGGCGGGTGCGGCAGCGCCGCGCCGGCGGACCGGCCGGGAGACGGATCCCGGCCGGTCCTGGAGAGGCGCTACAGGGAGTTGAGGAAGGTGATGAGCTGGTTCTGCTGCTGGTTGGTCAGGAAGATGTAGTTTTCGATCACCGGTTCGGCCTGATTGGTGTGGCGCAGGATGGCATCGTTGCGGGTGATCTCCTCGCCGTCATGCATCAGGCGGTTGCGGGTGCGAATTCCCCACAGTGGCGCCGTGCGCATCAGGTTGGCCGTCGACTGCGGCCCGTTCTGGACGATGCCGTCGCCGGTGCCGACGTCGTGCAGCATGAAGTCGCTGTAGGGGTGGAAGGTGATGCTGCCCAGCGCCGCCGGAACGATGAACTGGCCGCCGTTGAACGAGGTGCCCGCCGGCGCGGTGGTCATCGACGTGATGTGACAGATGTTGCAGCCGATGGCGTTGAAGATCTGCCCGCCGGCGATCGCATCCGAGGTCGCCGCCAGCACCGTGTCGCGCGGTGGCACCTTGAGCGACCGCATGAAGCGGGTGAAGGCGTCGATGTCATGGCCGAAAGGATCCTGAGGCGTGGCCGGGTCCTGGATGGCGGGGACGCCGTTCTGGGTGTTGAGGAACGTGACATCGACGCCGTTGGAGGTGTTCTCGGTGGGATTGAGCGGGTTGGTGATCCCCATCTCGTTCAGGTAGGCGTCCGACGCGAAGGAGAGCAGGCTGGCGTGCTGATCCTTCCAGCCGAAGCGGCCGATGCGGTTGACTCCGGGCGCCTCGAGGACCGGCACGGTGATGGTGGTGCCCTTCATGCCGTATTGCGCCTGCTGCGACTGGATGGCGGTGAAGGCGCTGTCGGGGAGCGCCTCGATGAAGCCGTCGCCGGCAATGTTCAGGCTGGTGCGGAAGGTTGCCGTGGTGTCGGTGCCCAGGGCCCGCACCTGGATCTGCGGGTCGATGGCGCGGGAGAAGATCAGCGACCCGCCGATGTGAGGCGTGAAGGTGTGGCCGCTGGTCGATCCCGCCCGCAGCTCGGTGATCTGGCTGATGGCGCCGCTCACCGGGTTCTGATGGCACTCGCGGCAGGACTGCGCGTTGTAGTTGGGACCGAGGCCGTCCGCGACCTGCTCGATCTCGTCGAAGGTCGCGCGGTCCGCGTCCATGTTGGCCTGCGCCTCGAAGCCGTTGGTCTGGTTGTCGAACCCGGCCGGCGCTTCCGTGGCGGCAATGGCGTACAGCACCGGCACCGCCAGCACCCCCGAGAGCGCCAGCCCGCGCGCCATCAGGCGTTTTCTGCTCGACCGCTTCCTCTCCATGGTTGCCCCTTTCCTGGTGTGGACTCATCCGGCAACGCACAGCCGCGGCCCGAGCCCGCGCCAGCGGCTACGGTCAGACCGGGCCCTACGCCCGGTTTGGCTAGCTGTAACGCCCGATGAGACAGGTCACCCTTACCAATCAAGGTGCCGGCCGCGGGGGAAAGCGCGCCGCCTGCACGCAGCGGTTTCGGCCGACAAGCGCCGGTTTACGCCTATCCGGCTGTAGCTATGCTAGTTACGCCTTGGAGCGTCGTCGGGGCGGGCGCCCGCGGCGTGGTCCCGCGCCAGCTGGGCGGCCTCGCTGGCGAGGTCGAACTTGACGATGTCGGGCCGGAAGCACAGGGCGAGCGTCCAGTCCGCGACGATCCGCACGCGCCGGCTGAAGCGCGGCATCTGCAGCAGGTAGTAGGTGCGCCGCGCCCACCAGGCGATGAACCCGCGCAACGGTACGCCGAGCACCGAGCCCAGGCCGCGCGCCGCCCCCAGCGAGGCCATGATCCCGAGCGTCTGGTAGACGAACGGGCGCGGCGGTTTGCCGTCGAGGACCGCGGCGATGTTGCCGGCCAGCCGGCGGGCCTCCCGGATGGCGTGCTGCGCGAGATAGGGGTAGGGCTGGCCTGCCGGGTCGGGGATCCGCGCGCAGTCGCCCAGCGCCCAGACTTCGGGGCGGTCCCGGCAGCGCATCGCCGCGTCCACCAACAGGTGTCCCTGGCGGTCGCGGGCCAGCGGCAGGTCGGCGGTCAACGGGTTCGGCACGATGCCGGGGGCGAGCACGATGGTCTCGG
>DATGHG010000161.1:0-2687 GCA_035308185.1 Thermoanaerobaculia bacterium
CTCCGGCACGCTGCCCGACCGCGGCTACGAGGCGGCGCGGCAGATCTTCCACGAGGGCCAGGAGCGCTTCTACCTGCCGCACGCGGTGGCGCTGCGCGGCGCCGACGGCCAGCTGGTCGGCGTCACCCTGATCCTCTCGGACGTCACCAACCTGCGCCGGATCGACGAGCTCACGACCGGCATGCTCTCGACCGTCTCGCACGAGCTGCGCACCCCGCTCACCTCGCTGCAGATGGCGCTGCACGTGCTGCTCGAGGAGCAGCTCGGCACCCTGACGGCGCCGCAGACCGAGCTGCTGGTGGCGGCCCGTGACGACGCCGAGCGGTTGCGCACCATCCTCGTCAACCTGCTCGAAATCGCCCGCTACGAATCGGGACGCCAGCTGCTGCGCTGCGAGCCGGTGCCGGCGCGCGACCTGGTCGAAACCTCGCTCGCGCCGCTGCGCTCGGCCTTTGCCGACCAGGGCATCGAGCTCGCGGTGGCGATCGCGCCCGGGGCGCCGCAGGTGATGGCCGATCCGGCGCGCGCGCCGCTGGTGCTCGGCAACCTGCTGCAGAACGCGCTACAGCACACGCCGGCCGGCGGTACCGTCACGGTTGCTGCCGAGCCGGCAGGCGATCAGGTGCGCTTCTCGGTCGCCGACTCCGGTCCCGGCATCCCGGACGAGTACTTGGGGCGCATCTTCGACCGCTTCACCCAGGTTCCGGGCAGCCAGGGAGGCGCCGGCCTGGGGCTCGCCATTGCCAGGGAGATCGTGCAGGCCCACGGCGGCACGATCGGCGTGGAGAGTCACGACAACGGCCACGGCGGCGGCGCGACGTTCAACTTCACGCTGCCGGCGGCGCCCGCGGCGCCCGCGGTGCCCAGAGGGGTACCGGGGCCGACGGCCTGAGCGGCGGCGCCGCTTTCGACGAGGAGTCCGAACCCATGCTGGACCTGATCGCAATCGTCGTCACCGTCCTGTTCTTCGCGCTGGCGCTCTGGTACGTGCGGTTCTGCGAAAAGATCTGAGGAGACTGCCATGAACTGGGAGTACCTGCTGAGCGCCCTGATCGCCTCGGCCCTGCTGGTGTACCTCGTCTACGCCATGCTCCGGCCGGAGAAATTCTGAGCAATCTTGATGAAGCCTCGGCCCCGCCGTGCGGGGAAGGAGTCACCATGACACGCGTTTCCTCCCAGCCAAATTCCGCCCGCCGCCCGGTGGCGGCCTGGCTCACCCTGGCACTCGTGCTGGCCGTCGCGCCCGGACTGCTCGCCGAGCCATCGTCCGCGCCTGCCGCGACGGGCGCCCCGGCCACGCCGGCACCGCCGGTCGACGGCGCTCCACCGCCCCGCAAGCCCACGCCGCTTGAGCAGGCGCAGGCGCAGCTGGCACAGGCGCAGGCGCAACTGGCCGAGGCCCAGGCGCAGCTGGCCCGTGCCCTGGCGCTGGCGCAGCAGGCGCAGGCCCTGGCCCAGCAGCCGCCGGCGTTGGCTCAGCAGCCGCCGGCCGCCGGCCAGACTGCCGCGAGCGGTCCGGCCTCGCTGCCGCAGGCCGCGGCGGCGCAGCCACAGGCCGCGCCCGGCCAGCCGCAGGCGGTGGGCCAGACGGTTTCCCTGACGCCGCAGGCGCCCCCTTACCGGGACCTGACGGTGATGGCCCAGATCCAGCCTCCCCCCGCCCCGACCACGGTGGTGACGGCGCCGGTTCCCGCGACGCCGAACGCCGCCGCGACCGCCAAGCCGAAGGCCCCGGAACCCTTCGCCTTCGGCGACTTCACCTGGCTCAACGGCAACGCCCGCACCACCGAATCGCCGATCGACACCAAGGTGTTCACCGGCGAGTTCAGGGTGGACGTGAGCGAGATCAACGACTTCAACCACCCCAAGGACAACACCCTGGTCGGCAGCAGCGAGAGCGGCCGGACGAACGAGATCCAGCTCCAGCAGCTGGGCATCGGCGGGGACTTCCATTACGACAACGTCATCGGCCGGCTGATGACCCAGTTCGGCATGTACTCGACGATGACGCCGCGCAACGACGCCAGCCCGGGACGCGGCCAGTGGGACCTGGCCGACGCCTACCGCTACCTCTCCGAGGCCTACGGTGGCTACCACTGGGACGTGATGAACGGCATCAATCTCGAAGCCGGCATCTTCATGTCCTACGTCGGCCTGTTCAGCTATTACAACTTCGACAACTGGGCCTACCAGCCGTCCTACGTCTCCTCGAACACGCCCTGGTTCTTCAACGGGCTGCGGGTCCAGTTCTTCCCGAGCGATCACCTGAAGATCGAGCCCTGGTACATCAACGGCTGGCAGTCGTATGGCAAGTTCAACAGCAAGCCGGGCCTCGGCATGCAGGTGCTCTGGCGGCCGAACAGCTCGCTCTCCGTGCTCTCCAACAGCTACGGCGTCGGCACCGACACCCTGGGCAACCCCAACCGCACGCGCTGGCACAGCGACGACAGCATCGAGCTGAAGTACTACGACCATCCCGGCCAGCTCATCGACAAGTCCGCCCTCTCGTTCACCTTCGACGCCGGCTGCGAGAGCGGCGGCGGCGTCCACTGCGCCACCAGCTCTCCCGGCGTGCCGTCGCAGTATTTCCTCGGCTACATGCTCTACGACCGCGTCTGGTTCCACGACGACAAGTTCGCGGTGACCGTTGGCGGCGGCCAGATCACCAACCCCGGGCGCTACCTGGT
>DATGHG010000162.1:0-45168 GCA_035308185.1 Thermoanaerobaculia bacterium
GAGCACCGCGGCAGGTGCGAGCTCCTCGGCTCCACCCTCGGCTCGGTGTCGGCGATGGCCGGGATGTGCCGTGCCTCGCAGCAGGCCCGCCCAGCGCCCCGGATTCGCGTTCCTCAAGGCCTCGCGCAGGGCGCGCATCTCGGCGACCACGAGCGAGATCCCGGCGGACCCCGAGGGATACCCGAAGGCATCGAGCGTGAACGCCGCCGGCGGCGGTCCGCGCCGGCGGCCAGGCACGCGGGGCCAGTTGCGTCATGCCCGCCTGCGCACTCGGCGGTCGCAGGCTTTCCCGAATCGCCTCTGGCGACAACCGCAGCAGGCCCCGCTCCGCCGCCCAACCCAAGAAGAGTCGCGCTGCCATGAGCACCTGGCTCGCCCTGAAACCGCGCGCTGCCAGGACCTCGGCGCGGTACGACGCCAGCTCCTCGGCGGTCAGGCGGTCCAGCGCTATCTTGCCGAGGTGCTCACCGGCGCGCTTGAGATAGCCGCGGTAGGTGCTGGAATTGCGACCGCTAGCGGCCTAGCTCGCAGACCGGCATGGCAACGGCCTCGACCGCTTGCGGCTGCGCCGGGTGGCGGCACGGATCGACCGTGCGCAAGGCGAGAGGGGCCGGGCCGAGCAGGCGCTGCGCGACACCTCTCGCGCGCCCCTCGACCAAGCAGCGGGCCTGGACGCCGCTCTGACGCTCCTGGACCTTGCGGGGACCTCTACCTGGAACAAGCCACGCAGGAGGCTGTCAGGGCCATGGGGAAACGAGGTCCTGCCGGTGTTTTTACCTGGCTTCCAAGGTAACGGCCTTCGTGGATGGTCTCCAACCTGGTATCGATCCCGTCCTGAAGCCGCGCTCTCGGATGCCGAGTTGCTTGGCCTGCTGCTCTCTCGCGGCCGGCCCGGAGGCGAAGCTCGTGGGCCAGGTGCGCCGTGCGCTCGGTGGCAGGGGGCCGGAAGAGCAAGATTGCCGAGAGACCCGAGAGCGACAGGTCGCACCGATCTTGAACTGCGAGGGCTAGAGAGGGCTGTCGGTGAGTCCTAGGTTGGTTTTCGGATCTTCGTTCACGGCGCTCTCGATTTCAGCCAGTCAGCCCGGGGCGGTCGCGGAGGGTCATGATGGTCGCCAGCATCGAGGCGACCAGGGTTTCGTGGCTGCCGGCACCGACGGCGACGACATCGGCGGCACAGGTGGTGAGAGTGCGGCCCGGACGGAGCACCCGGGCCCGGGCGAGCAGGCGCTCGCCGGCGGCGGGGGCGACCAAGTTGATCTTGAACTCGACGCTGAGCACCGCCGCATCGGCGGGCATGAGGGTGAAGGCGGCATAGCCGCAGGCGGTGTCGGCGACTGCCGCCACCACTCCCGCGTGCAGGTAGCCGTGCTGCTGCGTGAGGTCCTCGCGGCAGGGCAGCTCGATCTCCACCTCGCCGGGCTCGACCCGTGTCAGGCGCGAGCCGATCGTGGCCATGAAGCGCTGGCGCGCGAAGCTGGCGCGCACCCGCGCCGCAAACTCGGGGTCCGCCGGCACCGGCGCCGGCTTGGGGCGTGGCTGGTCCTGGTCAGGATCCGTGCTCACGGCACGCCGCCGGCCAGGATGGTCGCCAGCTTGGCGCCGTCGATGTTGCCGCCGGAGACGAGGCAGACGATCTTCTTGCCCGGCAGCTCGCCGGCGGTGGCCAGCGCCATGGCGACGGCGACCGCGGTGGCGCCGGCACCTTCGGCGATCACCCGGTGGCGCTCCGCGAGCAGCCGCACGGCGGCGGCCACCGCGGCCAGCGGCACGACGCGGGAGCCGGCCAGCAGGCGGCTGGCGAGCGGCCACATCTCGGGCAGCAGGGCCTTGCCGCCGATGCCGTCGACGAAGCTGGGCTGGTAGTCGATGGCCCGCGCCTCGCCGGCCTCGAACGAAGCGGCGAGCGGCGATGCGGTCGTCACCTCGCAACCGAAGACCTCGGCGGCCGGGCGCAGCTCGCGTAGCGCGGCGGCGATGCCGCAGGACAGGCCGCCGCCGCCAAACGGCACCAGCACCACGTCGACGCCGGGCAGCTGCTCGGCGATCTCGAGGCCGATGGTGCCGTTGCCGGCCATCACCGCGGTGTCGCTCACCGGATGGATGAAGAGGCCCGGCTGCCCCGGGTAGTGATGCTCGGCGATGACCTGCCACCAGGTCTCGAACGGCACTTTCAACACGGTGCCGCCGAGGCGCTCGATGGCGGCCAGCTTGGTCGCCGGCGCATGGTCGGGCACCACGGCGGTGGCGGCGACACCGAGCCGCCGCGCGCTCCAGGCGACCCCCTGCGCCATGTTGCCGGCGCTCGCCGTGTACACCCCGTCGGCCAGGCGTTCGGCGCCAGCCTGTAGCATGGCATTGGCGGCGCCGCGCAGCTTGAACGAACCGATCGGTTGCAGGTTCTCGAGCTTGATATAGATCTCGGCCGGCGGCGGCTCGGCAGCGGCCGGCCGGCCGGCACTGGCAGGAGGCTCCCATTGGAGGCGCAGCAGCGGCGTCCGCAAGGCGAGGCCGTCGAGGCGCTCGCGCGCGGCACGGATCTCTTCGAGGGTGGGGGCTCGCAGCTCGCGGCTGGGGCCGGCGGCACCGACGGTGGTCATTTAGCGCTCCCATCGGCCGGCGTCCGCTCCGGCGCCGGGTCCGCGCCGGAATCGAGGCGGATTCCGCGGCTCTGCGCCAGGGCTCGGCGGTAGGCGTGGTCGGCGGCGGCCAGGTCCTCGACGGCGAGGCCTAGCGACTTGAACAGCGTGATCTCGTCGGCGCCGCGCCGGCCGGCGACGCGCCCGAGCAGCAGGTCGCCGATCTCGCCCTGGATGTGGTCGGGGGCGATGGCGCCTTCGCGCAGTGGGAAAAGGTAGTCGCCGGACTCGTTCACCGTCGATTCGCGGCGGTCGACGAACAGGCGGCTGCGGGAGACCGCCGCGCTGTCGAGCTCGCGCGCCGCGGCGATGCTCGAGCCGACGGCGTTGACGTGCGCGCCCGGCGACAGCCAGGCTCCGGCGAGCACCGGCTCGCGCGCGGAGGTGACCGTGCACACCAGGTCGGCCCCGGCGACCGCCGCCGCGGCCGAGGGCGCCGCCTCGACCGCCAGCCCGTGGCGGGCGCTCTCCTCGGCGGCGAACCGCCGCGCGCTCTCCGACCGCCGGCTCCACACCCGCACCCGGCGCAGCTCCCGCACCTCGCGCATGGCGGCGAGGTGGCTGCGCGCCTGGACGCCGGCGCCGAGCAGCGCCAGCTCGCCGGCCTCCGCACGCGCCAGCAGCCGGGTCGCCAGGGCGCTCACCGCCGCGGTGCGGATGGTGGTGATGGCAGCAGCATCGACGCTGGCGATGGGCCTGCCGGTCTCGGTCTCGAACAGCAGCACCACGCCGAAATGGGACTCGTCGCCGCGCTCGCGGTTGCCCGGGAAGATGCTCACCACCTTGATCCCGGCGATGCTTCTGGCGGTGCCGGCGGTGGGGCTACCGGGCTCGGCGGCGGGCGGCTCCCCGGCGGCGCCGGCGCCAGGTACGCGGATCTGGCCCGGCATAAAGCCCAGCAGCCCCGGGCGCCCCTCGAGGCGCATGACGCTGCGCAACGGCTGCACCGCCCCGCCCAGCGCCAGCTCGCGCAACGCGCCCTCCATCAGCGCGATGCACTCACCCATCGGCAGCAGCGCTTCTACCTCGGCTGAGCTCAGATAGAGAAACGGCAGCTTGCCTGCGGTCTCTGCGCCGTCACCCGATGATCTTGTCGTAGTCGCCATGCGTTCCGATCCAGATCCAATAGGTCCCGTCCTCGCCTCCGTGGCGAGCGCACGGTGCAGCGAGGGGTGACGAGGATCGGACTTGAGAAAGGAGAAGCGAGGCCAAATGCTTCAAAGATCGCGCGCCTTGCCAGCCTCATAATCGGCCACGGACTCGGCTACGAGGCCATCCAGCCTTCCGGACCGCGAGTCGTCCTCGATCTGCTGGTCCCAAACGTGGGCGTCGAAATCCAGGAACCACCTCCGGAACCTCGCGAGATCCTCCGGGGAAAGGCCTTGAATGCGCGTCTCGATCTGCTCGACCTCGCTCATTGCGTCGCTCGTTCCATCACCTTTGCACGATCGTATCACTGCCCCATCACAGGTTGCCTGGCGGGCGAAATAGCGGCGCCGGCTGCCCGGTAGAGCGCATAGCCGTCGCTGCCGGCCAGCAGGCGGTCCGGCGCCGGCAACCGGTCCGCCGCCGGCGCGGGCGGGCGGCGCCAGGCGCTCTTGCCCACCAGCAGGCATGCAGCCGCGGGGACAGGGGACGCCACCGTCCCCGCGGCGGCCGGCTCGACCACCTCGAAGCCGTCCACCACCTCGAGGATGAAGCGCTCCGACCAGACCAGCCTGCAGGTGGTGCGGAGCTCGCCGCAGCCGCTAACCGCCGGCGCCAGCGCGCGGAGGAAGCGCTGGTCGGCGGACGGCGGCTTGAGCAGCACCCGCGCCACCAGGCGCGCCTCGCAGAACGCCAGCGGCAGCACCACCAGGCCGAACAGCGCCAAGGCCCGCAGGCGCAGGGGTGACCGCTCCACCAGCAGCAGCGCGCTGCCCGCCGCCAGCATCGCCAGCGCCGGATAGGTCGGGTCCAGGTACCAGTGGTGCTGCGTGCGGACCAGCGAGTAGAAGACCAGCGGCACGCCGGCCCAGAGGGCGAGCAGCGCCGCCACCTCGCGGCGCGGCCGCCGTCGCGCGCTACCGGCGCCGCGCCTCCACCACGCCATGCCGGCGGCAGCCAGCAGCAGCAGCGGCCAGGGTGCGAAGCGGTCGAACAGCCCCGTGACGTAGCCGATCGGCGACGAGGTGCTCTTGTCGACGATGGAGGTCGAGCGCTGCAGGACGTCCTCGCGCAGCATCCGCAGGAAGAAGTCCGGCGAGCCCTCGGCCTGCCAGCGGGCCAGCACCCAGGCGCCGACGATCGCCGCGAAGAGGGCGCCGGCCGCCAGCCAGGGCAGCAGGCGCTGCCGGCGCCAGGCGCCGGTCCACACCAGGTAGCCGGCCGCGATCAGCACCATCGGCGCGATGGCGAAGCTCTTGAGCAGGAAGCCGCAGGCGAGCAGCGCCGCCAACCGCACCACCTGCCAGGGCGACTCGCCGAGCCCGGGCAGCCCCACCGCCGCCAGCAACAGGATGAGCGTGAGATCGGCGTCGAAGTCGCCGCTGCGCGCCCCGTGGTGGCTGATGAAGCCGAACGTGGTGGCCAGGACCAGGCCGGCGAGGATCGCCAGCCGGCGGTCGAACCAGCGCCTGGCCCAGCGCATGGTGACCCCGACCGCGACCAGCGCGCAGAGCGCGGAGGGCAGGCGCATCGCCAGCGCCGAGCCGCCGAAGAGCGCCATCGACAGCGCCATCAGCCAGTAGCCAAGCGGCGGCTTGAGCGCCCAGACCTCCCTCTGGCCGGCATAGGTGGTCACCACCGGGGCGCGGTGCTGCTGCATCTCGAAGGCCGAGACGCCGTACCGCGCCTCGTCGAAGTCGTTGACGTTGGCGGTGCCGAGCCCGACGAAGACGTTGCAGGCCATCACCGCCAGCACCAGCAGCGCGCTCGAGCGGTAGTGCCGGATGACGAACCGCCCCAGGGCGTATCCCGCTCCCGCGCCGGAGCAGGTTCCATGCCGCGAGCCGCTCGGCGCGGCGGCGGCCGCCGCCCGCACCCGGCCGGCGCCGTCGACAGCGCCGTCGACGGCCCGCGGCGCATCCGGCGCCGGCCTGGCGCCGCCGCCGTCGCTCCCGGTCCGTCGCTCGCTGGCAGGCACGATCGGCAGCATACCGGACTCACCCCGCGCCGGATTCCAGCCGGCTGGCTGCGCCTCGCGGCGGACCGGCCCTCCGCGCCCCGCCACCCGCCACGCCCCCCGTGCCGTGGCGCGTCCTCTGCCGTTCTCCGCCCTGCCCACCTCGGCGTGGTCTGGCCGGGAACGGGGAAATCCTCGGCGGGGCCAGGCGCCCAATTTCGGCCCAGGACTGCCGAGACCATAGACTTCGCACCCATGGCGGGGCGGAGCGCGCGATGATCGAGATCCGAGATCTGGTCAAGACCTATGACGGCTTCGCGGCAGTCGATGGTCTCTCGCTTGCCGTCGCCGGCGGCGAGATCGTCGGGCTGGTGGGGCCGAACGGCGCCGGCAAGACCACGACCCTGCGCTGCCTGGCCGGGATCCTGCCGCCGACGTCGGGGCGGATCGCGGTCGCCGGCTACGACCTCGAGACGCAGCCGATCGAGGCGCGGCGCCGGCTGGCCTTCGTGCCCGACGAGCCGCGCCTGTTCGAGAACCTGACCGTCGCCGACCACATGAAGGTGATCGGGCGCATCTACGGCGTGGCCGACGCTGCCGAACGGTCGCGCCAGCTGCTGGCGGCCATGGAGCTGGCCGACCGCCCCGACGCCTTCCCCGCCGAGCTGTCGCGCGGCATGAAGCAGAAGCTGATGATCGCGCTGGCGCTGCTCCACCGCCCCGACGCCCTGATCCTGGACGAGCCGTTGACCGGCCTCGATCCCGGCGCCATCCGGCGCATGAAGCGGACCATCGTCGAGCAGGCCCGGGCAGGCGCCGCGGTGCTGGTCTCCTCCCACCTGCTGGCGCTGGTGCAGGAGATCTGCGGCCGGGTGGTGATCGTCCAACACGGGCGCCAGGTGCTCGCCGGCACCCTGGCCGAGATCCGCGCCGCCCTCCCCGGCCTCGCCGCCGACGCCGACCTCGAGGAGATCTTCCTGCGCGCCACCGAGGGAGCCGAGGCGGACGCCGCCCCGGCGCCCGGCAGCCCGGGGAACGAGCCGAGGTGAACGGCGCGCTGGTCGAGCTCGTCTGGCGGGGCTTCCGCGGCTCCCTGGTGCGGCGGGCGCGGCGGCTGCGGCAGCCGCGCTACCTGCTGGCTTTCCTGGCATCGGTTGCCTACTTCGGGTTCATGGTGCTGCCCAGCTACCTCAACTGGTCCCGCCAGGCGCGCGGCGCCTTCGGACCGGGAGCCGCCGCCGGGGCGTCCACTCCGGCAGCAGGCATCGGCGGGCTCGCCGGCGGCACGGGCCGGCTGGTGGCGATGGCGGCGGCGCTGGTCCTCGCCGCGGCGCTGACGCTGATCTGGGCGCTCGCCTCGTCGAAACCGGCGCTGCGCCTCGGCGAAGCCGACCTCGACCTGCTGCTGCCGGCGCCGCTGGCCCGACGCCAGCTGATCGAGCTGGCGGTCTGGCGCCAGCAGGCCGGGTTACTGCTCGGCGCCCTGGTGGTGACCCTGCTCCGCGGCTACGGCACCCCCGCCACACGGTTGGTGCGCCTGCTCACCACCTGGGGACTGCTCGCCCTGATCAACCTCCATATCCAGGGGGTGAACCTGTGGAAAGCGCGGCTGCGCGAGCTGGCGCCAGCCGTGGCGCGACGCCGCGCCGGGATCGCGCTCGCAGCCGGCGGCGCCTGGTGGGTGGCGGTCGCCCTGGCGCTGCGCGCCGCCCTGGCAGCGCCCCTGACCGCCGCCACCGAGGCCGGCAAGGCGGCGACCGCCGCCGCCGCGGGCGCGGTGGCAGCGGCGGACGCCGGCGGCGGTCTGGCGGCGCTCGGGGACGCCATCCGCCACCTGGGCGCCTCACCGCCTCCCCTGCTGTGGGGGCTGCTGGCGCCGTTTCGCTGGCTCGCGACCGCGCTCCTGGGCAGCCTCGGACCCGGCTTCCGGCAGCCCGGCGGCGCCGCCGGCCTCGCGAGCGGCGGGCTCAGCGGCCTCGGCGCGCCGCGAGGGCTTGCCGACGTCGCCTTCCTGCTGGTCCTGGTGACGGCCCATTACGAGTGGGTGGTGCGCTCGCGGGCGCGCTTCGAGGACGCCGTGCTGCAACGGGCGCGGCGCCAGGCGGACCGCCGGCGACGGCGGCCGGAGCTGGCGGCGTCCACCGCCCGCGCCCGCCGTCGCGAGCCGTTCCCGCTGGCGCCGAGCGGCATGCCCGAGGCGGCGATCTACTGGAAGAACCTGCTCATCCCCAGCCGCCGCCCGCTGGCGCACCGCGCCGCCCTGGCGGCGCTCGCCGGGCTCGCGGCATGGGCGTCGGGAGCGGCGCTCGGCGCGCCCATGGCCTACCTCGCGCCGGTGGCCGGCGCCGGCTTCATGCTGATGGTGATGATCCCGCCGTTCGCCGGCCTCAACCTCCGCCACGACCTGCGTGCCGACCTGCTGCAGGTCGAGATCCTGCGGCCCTGGCCGGTGCCCGGCTGGCGCCTGGTGGCCGCCGAGCTGCTGGCGCCGGCCACCACCGCATGCAGCTGGACGCTCGCCGGCTTCTGCCTGGTGCTTGGCGCGGCGCTCGCGGCCGGCGCTCGCCTCGGCCGGGAGGACTATCTCCACCTGGCGATGCGGTCCGAGCCCTGGCCGGGGCTCCCGGGCGGCAGCCCTCTCGGCGCGATCGTGGCGCTCGGCGGCGCGGCGCTGCTCGCCGGCCTCCCGATCATCCTGCTGTCGACCGCGCTGCAGAACGTCGCCGCCCTGATGCTGCCCGGCTGGGTGACGCTCGGCCCGCGCGCCCGCGCCGGCTCAGGGCTGGCCGGCCAGCGCCTGCTGCTGCTGCTCGGCCAGTCCCTGGCCATCGCCGCCGGGCTGGTGCCTGCCCTGCTGCTGGTGGCGGCGGCGCTGCTCGCCGGCAGCCGGCTGGGCCTGCGGCCGGCGGCCTGGCAGGCGCCGGCGCTGGCGCTGCTCGCCGCGCTGCCGCTGCTCGTCGAGGTCGGCTTGCTGGTGCGCGCCGGCGGCGCGCTCTGGGACCGCCTCGATCCGTCGCAGGAGCTGCTGCAACCCGAGGAGTGAGACGAAACCGGACCAGGCACACGGAAACCGGCACCAGGCTCACGGAGACCGGCACCAAGCTCACGCGATCCGTCCCCCCCGGGCCGGCCTGAACCCCCCGGCCGGCCGGCGGGACTCACTGTCGGGTCGAGCCCGCGAAATCTGATCCGGCGCGCCGCCGGGGCGCTTGACCCGGCGCGCCGCCGGGCGATTGATCCGGCGCGCCTCCGGCGCTTGTACCGGCGCGCCCCCGGGCGCCGGCGAACCCGACGGCAGCCTACGCGGCGGGGCGCTCCGCTATACTCGGCGGCGCCACGCGACCCGGCTGCCGCCGACATTTCCAAGGAGAGCGCTCCATGACCCGCACGCTTCGACTCCTCTTCGCCCTGTTCCTGTTGCCGGCACTGCTGGCGGCGCCGCTGGCCGCGACCTGCGGCGGCGGCGGCGGCGGCGGCATGGGCGGCGTCCGCCGCGGCGGCGGCAGCGGCGCCGGCATGGGCGACCGCGGCGGGTCCACGCCGGCCCCGACCTACCCGGTGCCATGGAGCGTGGTGCACACCGGCGAAGAGGCTCCGCCGCCGCTTGCCGCTCCCGCCGGCGCGCCGGTCGACAACCTGGTGGTCTACTGGTTCCCCACCTCGCAGCAGGAGGCGAAGGCTTCCGAGATGCAGGTGTCGCGGGAGCTCACCCTGCTGACGGCGCGCTGCGTCAGCCTGGTGCTGGTGCCGTCCGACAACACCCAGCTGCGCGGCCGCTTCCCCGGCGCCGCCGGCCCCTACGTGGTGCTGGCCGAAGCCGGCGGCAAGGAGCTCGGCCGGGTCGCCGCCGCCGCCGGTCCGCAGCTCAAGCCGGCGCCGGTCGAGAAGCTGGTCAAGGGCGAGCTCAAGGGCCGCGAGGCGGCTCTCGGCCGCCAGCTCGACGCTGCGCGCGACAAGCAGAAGCGCGGCGACGTCGAGGGCGCCGCCGCCATCTATCAACAGGTTTGGGCGGAGCGCTGCCTGGTGCCGGGCAAGATCCCGCAGCAGGCCGCCGAGGCGCTCAAGAAGCTCGGCCGCCCGGTGCCCGCGGACAGCGTCGGACGCCTGGCCTCGCCGGGCCAGCCGGAGACCGCGGCGACCCTGCAGACTCCCCAGCTGACCGTCGCCGCGGACCGGCGCATCGAACGGATCATGAACGCCGGCCTGGCGGCCGAGGACGCCGGCAGGTACCTGGCCGCCCGCACCCAGTACGCGCGCGCCCACCGCCTCGATCCGGCGGATCCGGTGCCGCTGCGCTACCTGGGCGAGCTGGACCGCCACCACACCGGCGATTGGGCGGCGGCGCGCCGCACCTTCGAGCAGCTCCTCGCCATGCCCGCCGACCCGCTGTCGCGGGCGGTGGCGCTGCACGGGCTGGGCAAGATGACCATCCACGACGGCGACTTCGCGCGCGGCCTGTCGCTGATCGAGCAGTCGATCGCCACCTACCCGCTGCCGCTCGCCTACCGCAACCTGGCGGTCTACTGGAACTCGGAGGGCCAGGTCGAAAAGGCCCAGGGCTTCGCCGAGAAGGCGCTGGCCCTCGATCCCGACGACCCCTACACCCAGATCTTCGTCGCCGCCTTCACCGCCGAGGACGGCCGCCGCGACGAGGCGCTGCGGGTGGCGCACGCCAACGAGGACCTGCTCGCCGCCTCCTATAACCTGGCGGCGATCCACTGCCTGCTCGGTCACCGCGACCAGGCGCTGGCGCTGCTGCGGCGGCACTTCTACGAGTACGAGCGCTTCGACGCGGTGCGCGCCAAGGAGATGAAGGAAGCGCGCGAGGACATCGTCTTCACCGCGCTCAAGGCGGACCCCGAGTTCATCGCCCTCACCTCGATGGCTGAAAACGCCGGCATCCCGGCGACCGGCACCGCTGCGATGCCGGGCGCCAGGGGCGCCGGGGTGACGCCGTGACGCGGGCACCACGGCGGCGGCGCGAGCCGCCCGTGGCGGCCGCGAGCCACCGCGGCCGCTCCGGGCGGGCGTGGCGATTGCTGCCGGCGCGGTTGGTGCCGGCGCAGTTGGTGCCGGCGCGGTTGCTGCCGGCGCGGTTGCTGCCGGCGCGGTTCGTGCCGGCGCTGGCGCTGCTGGCGCTGCTCGCCGCGGCCACCGCGGCGGCCATGGCGGCCACGGCGGCCGGCACCGGCCCGGTCGCGGCGCCGCTGCACGATCCGGCCGAGCCGCCGGCGGGCCGCCCGGCCGGCCGCCTGGCAGCGCCGCCGGCTCCCGCCGGCGCCATCGCCCGCGCTGCCATCGACGAGGCCGGGTTGCGCGCGACCGTCGAGGAGTTGGCCGCCTGCGGCACGCGCCTGTCGCTGTCGTCGTGGACCGATCCGCGGCGCGGGATCGGCTGCGGCCGCGATCGGGTGCTGGCCCGCTTCGAAGCCATTGCCCGCGCCGGCGGCGGCCGCCTGCAAGTGAGCGTCGATCGCTTCGAGGCCGAGAACGCGCGCACCGGCGGCAAGCCCGCCCATCTCGAGAACGTGCTGGCGCTGCTGCCCGGCAGCGACGAGGCGCTGGCCAAGACCGTGTTCCTGGTCTCGGGGCACTTCGATTCGATGCCGAGCTCGGTGATGGATCCCGTCGCCGACGCGCCCGGCGCCGACGACGACGCCTCCGGCGTGGCGGTGGCGGTCGAGAGCGCCCGCCTGCTTGCCGGCGATCCCGCCAAACGCTACCGGGCAACGCTGCTGTTCGCCGCCGTCTCCGGCGAGGAGCAGGGCCTGCTCGGCGGCACCCGGTTGCGCGAGTACCTGAAGGAACACGGCTACACCGTCGGCGGCTTCCTCGACAACGACATCGTCGGCGCCGACTTCGCGCCGGGAGCGCCGCACCGGGTGCGGCTGTTCTCGGGCGGCGGCCCGGACGGCGTCGATTCGCCGTCACGCGACCTGGCGCGGACGGTCGAGGAGATCGCCGGCCGCGACGCGGTGCGGCTGATCTTCCGCCTCGACCGCCTGGGGCGCGGCGGCGATCACCGTCCCTTCGTCGAGGCCGGCCTGCCGGCGGTGCGCTTCACCGAGCCGCTCGAGGACTACGCCCACGAGCACCAGACGCCGCGCCTCGAGGGCGGCCGCCAGTACGGCGACCTGGTGAAGTTCCTCGATTTCTCCTTCCTGGGCGACGTCGCCAGGATCAACGCCGAAGCGCTGCGGCAGCTGGCGCTGGCGCCGGCGGCGCCGCGCGAGGTCACCATCTCGGGAGGCGTGACGCCGAACGCCCATCTCGCCTGGCAGGCGGCGGCAGCGGACCCGGAGCGCGCCGGCTTCGAGGTGCTCTGGCGCGAGACCACCGACCCGCGCTGGTCGGTCTACCAGGCGGTGCCGGCGACTGCCGGCGACGCGGTGCTCGAGGGCATCTCGACGGACAACCACTTCTTCGCCCTGCGCGCCGTCGGCAGCAATGGCGCCCGCTCGCTGCCGGTCGCCGCCGTCCTCAAGCCCCCACCGTCGAAACCGTAGCCGAAGCCGTAGCGCCACTCCCCGCCCCTGGTGACAAGACACGCCTGACAGGGCGTGCGGTCTGGTAAGATATGGCGACTGCAAGACTCGCCGCGAGGTCGCCGGAGCACGGTCTGCGGGTCGCGGGAGAACGACAGGAGAGCGGTGGATGGCATCCAATCAGGCATCGATGGCCCGGCGGCAGCGCGAGCGTGCGCGGATGCAGCAGGCGCAGGAAAAACTGGCGAAGCGGCAGGAGCGACGCGAACAGAAGAAGGTCCCCGCGACGCGGGTCGACAACCCGCTCGACGATCCGACCATCGACTGGAGCGAGGCCGTGCGCGAGGTCAAGCTTCCGGCTCTGCCCGAAGAAGTGACTCCCCCCCTCGAAGACGAACCCGTCTGAGCGCAGCTTTTCGTGAGCCACGCCTCGGCCCTGGCCGCGGCCTGGCTCGATGACGCCGGCAGGGCCACCCACCGCTTCCCGGCGGCTCAGCCACCGCTTCCCGGCGGCTCAGCCGCCGCTTCCCAAACCGCTCAGCCGCCGCGCCGGCCGGCCGGCGGAGCCGACCCTGGCGGCTCCGCCTCTTCCTCGGGCCCGCTCCACGGCGCCGCATGCACGGTGCGATAGCGCCCCAGGACCACCTGACCCGGCGGCAGGCCGCGCGGCTTGCTCACCTCGCCGCAGGTCGTCAGATGCACCGCCACCCTGCCGCCGCGGCGCGCCTTGGAATACCGAGCCGCCAGCGCTGCCGCGAACTGCTCGGTCTCGCGCGGCAGCCGATCGAGCCCTGCCGGATTGCGCACCACCACGTGCGACCCCGACTCGCCGGCAACGTGCAGCCAGAAGTCGCGCGGCGCACCCAGCTGCAAGCTCACCACCTCGTTGTCGGCGGCGGTGCGCCCGACCAGCACGGTCATGCCGTCAGGCGACACGAAGCGCCGCGCCACCGCCCGGCCGCGCCACCGCCCGGCTTCGGGATCGGGGGGCGGCGGCGCCTGCCGATGCGCGCACATGCGGCGAAGTATAGGGAATCTGCCTGCCCCAGGAAGCTCCGGCCGGGCTCGCCGCGTTAGGATGGGCACGGGCCGGGCATGACGCCCGCGGGCCTGCACAGTGGACGTTGGGGGGATCGAGATGGCGATCGCAGTCGGCGAAAGGATTCCGGACGTGAAGCTCAAGACGATCACCGACGATGGCATCCGGGAGGTTTCGACCGCCGAGCTCTGCCGGGGCAAGAAGGTGGTCCTGTTCGGGGTGCCAGGGGCCTACACCGGGACCTGCTCCACCAAGCACCTGCCAGGCTTCGTAGAGCTGGTGGACCAGATCAAGGCCCGCGGCGTCGACGTCGTGGCCTGCACCGCGGTCAACGACATCCACGTGCTGCGGGCCTGGGGGCGCGAGCACGGCGCCGGCTCGAAGATCGAGCTGCTCGCGGACGGCAACGGCGAGCTGGCGCACGCCATGGGGCTCGAGTTGGACCTCCGGTCCGCCGGCATGGGCATCCGTTCCCAGCGCTACGCGGCGATCGTCGAGGATGGGGTGATCCGCAGCCTGGAGACCGACCTCCCGGGCGAGGTGACGGGCAGCGGCGCCGCCGCGGTCCTGCGGGCACTGTAGCCGGGGAAAAGCCGGGGCGCCGGCGGGGCGGCATGCGCCGGGAGAGCCGCCAGACACCTGCCCTGGCTACAGCTCCCCCGGCGCCGTCGAGAAAGGCGCCGCTGACGGGGTGCCGCCAGCCTACTCGGCGCCGACCGCCAAGTAGGTGCGGAGCTTCTCGTCCTCGAACTTGGCCTCGGCGGTCGCCTCGCGGCTGGCCAGCGAGACCAGGATGCCGACCACGAACGCGGCGGTCATCGACACGATGGCCGGGTTCTTGATCGGGAAGATCGCCTCTTTCTTGTGCAGCAGGTCCACCCACACCGTCGGGCTGATGATGATCAGCAAGACCGACAGGAAGGCGCCGGTCAGGATCGACCACACCGCGCCGGCGGTGGTGAAGCGCTTCCAGACGATCGACATCAGCAGCGCCGGGAAGTTGGCGCTGCAGGCCACGGCGAACGCCAGGCCGACCATGAAGGCGACGTTCTGGCCCTTGAACAGCACCCCGAGCAGGATGGCGAGGATGCCGAACACCACCGTCGAGATCTTCGCCACCCGCACCTGCTCCTGCTCGTTGGCGACGCCCTTCTTCACCACGTTGACGTAGATGTCGTGCGACAGCGCCGAGGCGCCGGCCAGGGTGAGCCCGGCGACCACGGCGAGGATGGTGGCGAAGGCCACCGCCGCGATGAAGCCGAGGAACGGCGTGCCGCCCAGCACCTCGGCGAGCAGCGGCGCCGCCATGTTGCCGCCCTTGTCGATCTTGGTGATCAGGTCGCGGCCGACCAGCACCGAGGCGCCGAAGCCGACGATCGGGATGATGATGTAGAAGTAGCCGATGAAGCCGGTGGCGAAGAGCACCGACTTGCGCGCCGACTTGGCGTCGGGCACGGTGTAGAAACGCATCAGGATGTGCGGCAGACCGAGCAACCCGAACATCAGGGCGAGGCCCAGCGAGATGGCGTCGAGCTTGCCGGTCACCAGGCCGCCCGGCTCCAGCGCCTTCTGGCCGAGCTGCTGCGACACCGCCTGGTACAGGCCGCCGGGGCTCCAGCCGAACTTGGCGAGCACCATCAGGGTCATCACGGTGACGCCGCCCAGCAGCAGCACCGCCTTGACGATCTGCACCCAGGTGGTGGCGATCATGCCGCCGAACAGCACGTAGGCCAGCATCACCGCGCCGACGATCAGCTCGGCATAGACGTAGTCGATGCCGAACATCAGCTTGATCAGGCTGCCGGCGCCCACCATCTGGGCGATGGTGTAAAGCAGGACGGTGAGGATGCCGCCGATCGCCGAGGCGATGCGCACCGGCGTCTGGCGCAGTCGGAAGGCCACCACGTCGGCGAAGGTGTACTTGCCGAGGTTGCGCAGCGGCTCGGCGATCAGGAACATCAGCGCCGGCCAGCCGACCAGCCAGCCGGTGGCGTAGATCATGCCGTCATAGCCCTTGAGCGCCACCATGCCGGCGATGCCGAGGAACGACGCCGCGCTCATGTAGTCGCCGGAGAGCGCCAGGCCGTTCTGCAGGGAGCTGACGGTGCGCCCGGCGGCATAGAACTCCTTGGTCGAGCGCGTCCGCTTGGCGGCCCAGTAGGTGATGGACAGCGTGATCGCAACGATGACGAAGAAGAAGATGATGGCGGATGAGGTCGGAGTGCCTATTGCGCTTTGCATGTCGGCCCCTTTGCGGTCACTTCTTGAGGTCGTCCACCAGGCGGCTCACCTCGGCGTCCTGGACGCGGTTCGCCCAGGAGACGTAGATGCCGGTGAGGACCCAGGCGGCCACGATGACGCCAACGCCGATCGGGATGCCGATCGTGGTGTATTCGCCGACCTTCTGCGCCAGGAAGGGCTTGTTGGCGGCGACCAGCAGGATGAAGCCGTAGTACACGACGAACAGCAGGAAGGTCAGGATGATCGCGATCGTCCACTTGCCGCGGACCAGCTGCTTGAACTCGGCGGATTCGAGCATCTCGTGCGTCGACTTTGGCATTCCTCCTCCTCTCGAAAGAGCAACAGGTACCTACCAGATGAAGATCTGGTATTGAAGCTGGTACTGGTTACGGCTGACCTGTCCGGTTCCCTGGAGGCGAGTATAAGCCAACTTCACGTCGGAATTGTGACCGTGCGGGAAATAACCCAGCCCGAAGGTGGGGCGCTTCTGGTCCGGATGGCTGTGGTTGGCAAAGTCATCCGTGCTGTACTGAACAAACGGCTGGATCTTGAGGGCAGCGAGGTAGTACCCGGCCTCGACCAGCAAGGTGCTCTGCTTGGGGATTGCGAGCAGGAAGGTGCCGCCGTCCCATTTCGTGTAATCGGCCTGCAGCGTGAAGCCGTCGCCGTTGCCCACCGGCTGGTCCCAGAAGAAGTCGCCGGTGTAGGCGGAGTACTCCTTCTGGCGGTCGAAGCTGCCGCCGAACTCCATGCTCTGCGTCTTGCCCAACGAGGTGCCGCGATAGAAGAGGCCGGTCTGGGCGCCGAGCACCCACAGCGACAGACGGCCGGCGTAGCGGAAAGCGTTGGCCTCGTTGTCGCCGCGGTTGCCCTGGAACATGCCGAGACGGTATTCGAGGTGGTCGTTGGCCAGGTAGCCGCGCACCTGGGCGCCGAAGTCTCGCCCAACGTTGGCCTGGATGGCGGTGGTCTCGGTGAATGTGAAGGGGCCGAAATCGAGCGGCATCAGCTGGCCGACCGACGTGTTGTGGTTGTAGCTGTCGGCAATGAAGATCTCGCCGCCCTCGAGCTGGAACTCGTGAGCGAATGCGTAGGTGACGACGAAGTCCTGGATGTACATCGAGGTATTGATGTTCTTGGTGCCGTCGGCATTGCCCTTGCCGAGGTTGGGGTTGTCGGTGTCGAAGTACACCGATAGCTTGTCGCCGTATTTGAACAGCCCGATCAGCCGCAGCCGCCGGATGTAGAGGTCATCCTCCGACTGCGTGGCCGAGTTGTTCTGGATGTCCTGCGCCTGGAGCTGGCCCAGCACTCCAAGCTTGAGGGAGCTGCTGCCGTCCGCGGAGCTGAACTGCAGCTGCGCCGCCGCCGGCGAAGCCGCCGCCGCGAACGCGAGCACCACGGCGGCAAGAGCGAGGGAAAAGCAACCCTTCCGCAACCAAAGACCCGCCATTTTGCATGTCCTTTCTCGAGCGATGCCCGCGACTCAAGCGGCAGTGCACTTTCCTGCATCAGCGTGACAGTACTTATTAGAACGTAGAGTAGGAGAGCGCCTCGGCACTGTCAAGAAGCTGTCACACGGCTGCCTTCCGGCGGCAGATCGCGCTCCGGCAGCGAATTCCGTCCGGTAGGAATGACGTGTACGGTTGGTACCCGTCCGGCAGGTTCAGCCAGGCTCGGGGCGATAGAGGCCGGCGGCGTCGGTTCCCAGCATCCCCGCCGCGAAGGAGCGGGAGTCCATCGGGGAGAGGCCGGCGAGCATCCCCGGCGTCAGCACCGGTGTGCGGTCGAGGGTGTCGAAGCGCTCGGCCACGGCCTCGAGGCCGGCGTCGTCGACCATCCAGTCGAGGTCGTCCAGCTGGGCGAGATCGAGCGGCACGGTGAAACCGCGCAGGGTCTTCTCGCCCAGCACATTGTAGAAGTCCTCGAAGTAGGACATGACCAGCTCGCGCAGGCTCTGGTAGACGGCTTCGCGGTAGCGCAGGCCGACGAAGTTGGACTTGGCCAGGGCCCCCCAGCAGCCGTCACGCTGCCAGACCGCCAACATGTGGTCGTCGTCGCGTTCGGCGTAGAGGTCGACGACGAGCGGTGGCAGGCCCAGGCAGCGCAGCGCTGCCGCCGCCAGCAGCGCGCCGTCGAAGCAGTGAGCCCGGCGGTCGCGCAGCACCCGCCGCGGGCAGCGGTAGAAGGGGTCGGCGCTGTACGGGATGTCGTCGAGGAACGCCTGGATGGCGGCCGGGCTGTCGAGCCCCAGCAACTGCGTGCGCTCCGCCGGCTCGAGCCTGGCCAGGAAGTCCTCGGCCGCCGGGGACCGCGGCGCCGGCGGCGGCTCACTCATCGACCCTCGGCGGCGGCAGCCGGGCGACCTCGCGATGCCGGAAGCAGGTCACCAGGTGGTCGTTGACCACGCCCACGGCTTGCATGTAGGCGTAGCAGATGGTCGGCCCCACGAAGGTGAAGCCGCGCGCCTTGAGCTCGCGGCTCAGGTCCCGCGACTCGGCGGTCTCGGCCGGCACCTCGGCCGGGGTCCGCCAGCGGTTCTGGCGCGGCGCGCCGCCGGCCCGTTGCCAGAGGAACCGGTCGAAGCTGCCGTGCTCTTGCACCAGGGCGAGGAAGGCGCGGGCGTTGCGGACCGCCGCCGCGACCTTGAGGCGGTTGCGGATGATGCCCGGGTCGGCGAGGGCGCGGGCGATCCGCTCCTCGCCCCAGCGCGCCAGCCGGCGCGGGTCGAAGCCGGAGAACACCCGCCGGTACTCCTCGCGGCGGCGCAGGATGGTGAGCCACGACAGGCCGGCCTGGGCGCCTTCGAGCAGCAGCATCTCGAACAGCTCGCGATCGTCGTGGACCGGCACGCCCCACTGCCGGTCGTGGTAGGCGAGATAGAGCGGGTCGCTGCTCGCCCAGTGGCAGCGCGGCGGGTCGGTCGTGCCCAAGGGTTCGCCGTCCACGTCGTTGCAGGCCCTCCAGCAGGCGACGCCAACTAAGGCTTCGTAATCTTCACCAGCTTGACGTCGAAGACCAGCATGCCGTCGGGCTTGCCTTCGGCGCCGCGATAGGCCAGCTTCTTGGGGATCCAGAAGCGCCGGGTCTCGCCTTCCACCATCAACGGGATGCCTTCGGTCCAGCCGGGGATCACCCGGTCGAGCCGGAAAAGGCTGGGCACGCCTTTCGGGATCGAGGAATCGAACATCTTGCCGTCGGTGGTCCAGCCCGTGTAGTGGGCCAGCACGATGCCGGTGGCGGAGGCATGGCGGGTGCCATTGCCGGGCGTCAGCACCTTCCAGGCCAGCCCCGACGGCGAGTGCTGGGCGTCGGCCGGCGGCGCCGCGACGTCCGGGGGCGGGTCCGGCAGATGCAGGACGTCGAGCAGCTCGACGTCGAAGACCAGCATGCCGGCGGGCTTGCCGGCCATGCCGCGATAGGCCAGCTTCTCGGGGATCCAGAGGCGCCGCTTCTCGCCCTCGACCATCAGCTGCACCCCCTCGGTCCAGCCGGCGATGACCTTGTCGAGCTCGAACACCGCCGGCCGACCGCGGGCGACCGAGGAGTCGAACATCTTGCCGTCGGTGGTCCATCCCGTGTAGTGGACCTTCACCTTGTCGGTGGCCAGCGGGTGGTCGGAGCCGGCGCCGGGCTGCAACACCTTCGAAGCCAGCCCCGAAGCCGTGACCGCTGCGTCGGCCGGCGGCGCCGCCACGTCGGCAGGTGCCGGTATGGAGGTCTCGGCAGCCGCCGCACTCCCCGACCAGGGCAGCGACCAAGCGAAGGCGGAGCAGGCGAGCAGGCGCAAGATGCGGGTTCTCATGCCGCGTACCCTACCGCGCCCCACCGGCCCCCGGCAACTCGACGTGTTAGGCTCGCCGCCTTCGAGGGGAGATCCCGCCGGATGCGAACCGCCCGCGCCCTGCCGCCGAACACCGCCGTCACCGCCCTCATCGCCGTCCTGGCCATCGTGGCCGCCCTGTCCGCCCTGCCGCCGCCGGCGGCCGCGGCGGCGATCACCGTCACGCCCCCGGCGCTGGACGTCCAGGACCACCAGCTGGCCAACGGCCTGCGCGTGCTGCTGCTCGAAGACCACACCGTGCCGGTGGCCTGCGTCCAGCTCTGGTACCACGTCGGCGGCAAGAACGAGCGCCAGGGGCGCAGCGGCTTCGCCCATCTCTTCGAGCACCTGATGTTCAAGGGCTCGGCCCACGTCGGGCCCGAAGAGCACAGCCATTTCATCGAGTCGATCGGCGGCCGCGACAACGCCTCCACCAGCTGGGACCGCACGCTTTTCTTCGAGACCATCCCCAGCAACTACCTCGAACGCATCCTGTGGATGGAAGCCGATCGCATGCAGACGCTCGACGTCTCCGAGGCGAATTTCCGCGCCGAGCGCCAGGTGGTCGAGGAGGAGCGGCGGCTGCGCATCGACGATCCGCCGTTCGGCCGGCTGGCCGAGATCGTCTTCGCCAAGACCTTCACCACTCATCCCTACCACTACCTGCCGATCGGCAGCATCGCCGACCTCGACGCCGCCACCCTCGCCGACGTGCGCGAGTTCTACCGCACCTGGTACGTGCCCAACAACGCCACGCTGGTGATCACCGGCGACCTCGATCCCGCCCGCACCATGAAGTGGATCGAGGCCTATTTCGGTCCCATCCCGCATGGGCCGCCGCTGTCGCGCGCGGTGGCTCCGGAGCCGGCGCAGACCGCGGAGCGGCGGGAGGTGGCCTATGACGCCAAGGCGCCGCTGCCGGTCGTCATCCTCACCTTCCACGTGCCGGCGGCGAAGGACCCCGACCTCTACCCGCTGCAGGTGGCGAGCCGCATCCTGTCCGAGGGCGAGAGCTCGCGGCTCTACCGCAACCTGGTCTACGAGCGGCAGATCGCGGTGGCCGCCGGCGGCCAGGCCTTCGCGCTCGAGGACCCCGGCGTGTTCTTCTTCTACGCCTACCTGCAGCAGGGCCAGAAACCGGAGGCGGGCGAGGCCGCGTTGCAGGAGGAGATCGAGCGGCTGCGCACCGCGCCGGTGACCGCGGGCGAGCTCGAGAAGGCGAAGAATCAGATCGTCGCGCGCCTGGTCTTCGACCGCGAGAAGGTCAAGGACAAGGCCGACGCCATCGGCGAGGCCGCGGTCATCGCCGGCGACCTGTCGCGGGTCAACCACGAGCTCGGGCAATTCGAGCAGGTCACCGCCGCCGACGTCCAGCGGGTCGCCATGCGGTATCTCACGCCGCAGAACCGCACCACCGTCTTCATGCTGCCGGCGGCGATGCGTCCCGCCGGTGCCGCCCCGCCGCCGGCCCATCCGCCCGACGCCCGGGCCCCTGCCCCGCCGCCGCCGGCGGCTCCGGGAGGTGCACGGTGAAGCCCGCCATCGGAGCTGCCGCCATCGGAGCTGCCGCCGTGCTCGCGATGGCGCTCGCCTCCGCACCGCTGCGCGCGGCCACCGCTTCCACCCCGCCGCCGCCGGGACCGATGCAAGAGCTGCGCTTCCCGGCCTTCTCCGATCAGACTCTCCCGAACGGCCTGCGCCTGATCCAGATCGAGCGCCACGGCGAACCGGCGGTGAGCCTGCGGCTGCTGGTGCCGGCGGGCAAGCTCTACGAGCCCGCCGCCAAGGCCGGCCTGGCGGGCGCCGTCGCCGACCTGCTCACCCAGGGAACCGCCACCCGCTCCGCGCAGCAGATCGCCGCCGCCATCGACGGCGTGGGCGGCAGCCTCGATGCCGGCTCCGGCCCCGACTTCACCTCGGTTTCGGCGGCGGTCACCTCCGACCAGCTCGATCTCGCCCTCGAGCTGCTCGCCGACGTGGTGCTGCACCCCAACTTCCCCGAAGGGGAGATCGAACGCTGGCGGCGCCAGAGCCTGAGCAACCTCGAGCTGCAACGGGCGGATCCGGGCTACCTCGCCGAGGTCTCCCTGCAGCGGCTGGTGTTCGGCGCTTTTCCCTACGGCCTGCCGTCGGCAGGCACTCCGGAGTCGCTGCGCGGCCTGACCCGCGACGACCTGGTGGCCTTCCACCGCGATCACTACCTGCCGAATGGCGCCATCCTGGCGGTGGTGGGGGATTTCCGGCCGGCAACGGCGCTGGCCGCCGTCGAGCGCGTCTTTGGCGGCTGGGCGAAGGGCGCGGCGCCGCGTCCCCCCGCCCTCGACCTGCCCGCCTACCCGCGGCGCCGCGTGGTGGTGATCGACAAGCCGGACGCCGTCCAGACCCAGATCCGGATCGGCCAGGCGGCGCTGGCCTATACCGATCCGGATTACTTCACCGCCACCGTCTACGGCACCGTGCTCGGCGGCGGTTCCTCCGGCCGCCTGTTCCGCGAGATCCGCATCAAGCGCGGCCTGGCCTACGGCGCCTACAGCGGCTTCGGCGAGCAGCTGGTCAGCGGCAGCTTCGCCGTCCGCACCTCGACCAAGACGGCTTCGACGGTCGAGGCGCTGCGTGTCGCCCTCGACGAGATCGCCGCCATGGGCAGGGCGCCGGTGCCGGCGGTCGAGCTCGACGAGGCCAAGACTTTCCTCAACGGCGCGTTTCCCCTCGAGATCGAGAGCGGCGGCGCGGTCGCCAGCCGCGTGCTCACCGCGCTCGGCTACGGTCTCAGCCGCGGTTTCCTGGACAGCTATCGCGATCGCATCAGCGCGGTGACCCCGGCGGAGATCCAGCGTTTCGGCGCCGGCCGCATCCATCCCGAGAGCATGGTGGTGGTGCTGGTCGGCAACGCCGCCGCCTTCGGTCCGGACCTCGCCAAGCTGCTCGGACCGTTCGAGACCATCCCCGCCGCCGACCTCGACCCGCTGGCTCCCGACCTGCGACGCCGGATCGCGACCGCGCCGGCCCCCCGCGGGCCCGGCGGCTGATTGCGCGCCGCCGCGGCCGGCCGGCCCGCGGCCGGCGGGGCCTGGCGCCAGGCGGCGAACCGGCACGAGGTCTGCGGCCTGGCCGCGGCGCTCGCCGCCTACGCCGGGCTCGCCGGGCTCTACCTGCGCCCGATCTGGCGCTACCTGGGCACCCACATCGCGCCCGATCTCGGCGATCCGCTGTTCGTCCTCTACATCCTCAAGTGGGTCGCCCACGAGGCGCATCGCGGCTTCGCGGGCTTCTGGGACGCACCCTTCTTCTACCCCGCGAAGGGTGTGCTGGCCTACTCCGACCACCTGCTCGGCCCCGGACTGGCGGCGGCGGCCTTCACCGCGCTGATGCCCGAGGACATGCCGCGCTGGATCGTGGCCTACAACCTGCTCCTCTGGTCGTCGTTCGCCGCCACCGGACTGGCCACCTGCTTCGTGCTGCGCCGCTCCGGCCTCGGCTGGGCGGCGGCGTGGCTCGGCGGCGTCATGTACGCCTTCTCGCCCTTCCGCTGGAGCGAGCTGTCGCACCTGCAGGTCCTGCTCATGCAGCTCATCCCGGTGACCCTGTGGAGCTTCGACCGGCTGCTGGCGAGCCCCGGCCGCCGCCGTGCGGCGCTGTTCCTGGGCTGCTACCTGGCCTACATGATTCATTTCCCGCTCGCCGTGTTGCTCGCCAACCGGCTGCCCGAGCTGTGGCGCGGCGGCCGCTGGCGTGCGGCGCTGCCGGTGCTGGGCGCCACCGCGGCGATCGCCGCCGCCGCCGCCGGCGCCCTGTTCGGGAAGTACGCGACGGTGGCGCGCGGCTCCGGCCTGCACTGGGGATCCAGCGTGATCCGCACCTGGGGCGCCACGGCGCTGTCCTACCTGACGCCGGCGCACGCCAGTCTCTATGCGCAGCTCCTGCCGTACTCCCTGCGGCGCCCCGAGAACGCCCTCTTCCCGGGCTGGCTGGCGGCGGGCCTGGCGGTGCTGGGCGCTCGCGACCTGTGGCGGCGATACCGGACCGGCGCGCACGCCGGCGAGGACCCCACGAGAGGCGACATGGCGGCGGAGGCGGCGGCAGCTCCGGCGGGTGGCACCGCGGTTGCGACGCCGGTGCCGCCGGCGCCGCCTCGGCTGACGACGGGGCGGCGCCTGGCCCTGGCCGGGCTGCTGGCGCTGGCCGCGGTCGGCTGGCTGGCGGCCGAAGCCCGCACCTGGAACATGAAGATCAGCGGCGTGTCCCAGCTCACCGGCCTGCCCGGGTGGGTGACCCGCAACTACACCATGCCGCTGCTGCTGGTCGTCCTGGGCGTGGGCGGCTGGCTGCTCCTGCGGCGGCGCTGGACCGGTGGCTGGCCGCTGCGCTGGGGGGCGATCGATCCCTGGCCGCGCGGGCTGCTGGCGGCCGGCGCCGTCACCGCCGCGCTGTCGTTCCCGATCCTCTTCGGCCCGCTGGCGCGGCTGCTCCCGGGGCTCGCCGCGATCCGCGTGCCGGCGCGGTTCGACGTCTTCACCTCCCTGGCCATCGTCTGGCTCGCCGCCGCCGCCCTTGACCGCCGCCTCGGCGGCAGCGCCGCGCCGGCGGCCGATCCGGGGCGGCCGACGACGGCCGCGGGGCGCACGGCACCGGGGCGCCGCCGCCGCGCCGCGGCGCTGGCGCTGGTCGCGGCGCTGCTGCTGCTCGAGGTCTGCCCGCGCCGCTTCACCTGGCAGGAGATCGAGGACGAGGACGACTTCCCGGACGTCGTGCAGTGGATCGCCGATCAGCCGGACGTCCAGGCGGTGCTCGAGATCCCGCTCGCCGACACCTCGACGTCGGTCGGCAGCCTGGTGGACATCTCCTACATGTACTACGCGACGCTGCACTGGAAGCCGCTGGTCAACGGCTTCAGCGCCCATGAGCCGCTGGCCACCTCCTGGCTGCGCGAGCGGTGCTGCTGGCCGGCCCCCGACCCCGAGACCATGGCGCGCCTGCGGCGCTGGGGCGTCACCCACCTGGTGATCCACCGCTCCGAGCTCGAGCATTGGCAGCAG
This sequence comes from Thermoanaerobaculia bacterium, assembly GCA_035308185.1. Lineage (GTDB taxonomy): Bacteria > Acidobacteriota > Thermoanaerobaculia > Multivoradales > UBA5704 > JASLEW01. The sequence goes on from DATGHG010000162.1 coordinate 24,367, forward strand.
CTCGAACTGGCGCGCTGGGAGGCCACCGGCCAGGCCGACCTGGTGTACGCCGGCGGCGGCGACCGGGTGTACCGCATCCGGCCGGAGCCCGCGGCCCGATGAGCGGCGCGGCGGCCGTCGCCGCCTCGTCCGCGGCGCTCGACCGGCGGCTGCGCTGGCTGCTCGCGGCGCTGTGCCTGGCGGCGTTCGCGGCGCTCGCCCCGCACCTGGTCTATCCCGACCTCAACCTCGACTACCCGTTCGTCGACGGCGACTCGCACGACTGGATCGCGAACGGCCTGCGCTTCGCGGGCAGCGACGTGCGCTACTCCGGGCGCCCGCCGCTGTTGCCGCTGGCGCTGGCGCTGCTCGACCGGCTCGGCCTGCTGCGCTGGTGGCCGGTTGCCGGTCTCGCCTGCTGGCTGGCGGCGGTGCTGGGGTTTCACGACCTGGCGGCGCGGCTGTTCCCGGCGGCCGCGGCGTTCGCCGCCGCGCTGCTGCTGCTGGCCGATTTCTCGCTGCAAGGGCTCGCTCTCGACCTCATGGCCGACGTTCCCTGCGCCTGCCTGATCCTGTGGAGCGCGCGCGCCTTCCTGACCGCCGGCGAGCGCCCGCGGCGCTACGCCTGGAGCGGGCTCCTGGCCGGGCTCGGCGGCCTCGTCCAGCCGGCCGCCCTGCTGCTGCCGCTGGCGGCGGGTGCGACGCTCTGGGCACGCCGCCGCCGCGACCTGGCGAGCCGCTGGCCCTGGATCGGGGCGGCGCTGGCTGCCGCCTGTCAGTGCGCCTGGATGCTGGTGCGCCGCTTCGGCCTGGCGGCTTACGGCGAGTCGCTCAAGGACCCCTGGCACCTGTTCGGCTTCCACCTGTCGACGGTGCGCTTCTACCTCTTCAGCCTGGCCTCGCTGCTCGGCCTGCCGGCCTGCCTGCTGCTCGCCGCCGGCATCGTCCTTGCCGTCCGGCGCGCCTGGCGCGAGCGCGACTCCCCGGGCGCTGCCGCCAGCCTCTTCGCGGTGCTGCTGTTCGCGAGCCTCGCCGGCTTCATCGTCTTCTGCTACCTCTGGAACGCCAAGCGCTTCATGGTCTACGCCGTCTGGCCGGCCGGGCTGCTGATCGCCGAGGCGCTGGCGGCGCTGGCCGCGCCCGGCTCGAGCCGCGGCGACCCAGCCGGTGCGGCCGATGGCGCCGACACCGCCGGCCGGACAGCACGGACACCGGTCCAGGCCGGATCGCCGGGCGGCGGCGGGCCACAGCCCAGGCGCCTCCGCACTGCCGGCTTCGCCGCCGCGGCGGCGTTGGCGATCGGCGGCGCGGCGCTGCCGCTCCCCGAGCCCGCCCGCGACGGCAGCTGGGCAGCGCTCAGCCCGCTGCCGCCGCTCGCCGCCCATCTCGTCGTGCCCACCGGTCCCTCGGGCGCACCCGCCGCCGCCACCCCCGCCGCCACCGTGCCACCGCCGCCGGTCGCGGTGGCGCTCTTCACTCCCGCCGAGCTGGCGGCATGGAGCACCTTCGGCCGCGCCGCCGGCGCCTGGGCCGTACGGCCGCGCGGCGAGATCCGCCCCGACCCCGGGCGATTCGCCGGCGCGAGCGCCGCGCTCTACCTCTACGATCGACCGCAGGACGGCGGCGGCCGCTACCGCACCATCACCCGGCTGTCGAACGCCCTGCGCAAGCCCGTGCGCTTCGTGCCCAGGTCCGTGCTCGCTCCCTACCGGGAGCTGCTCGCCGCGTCGCCGCCGATCCAGCTCACCGCCGACTACACCGTCTACACCGTCGCGCTATCCGGGATCGCCGGCAGCTGGCTGGTGGTCACGCCCGGCGGCAGGCCGCTCGACCCGCTGCCATGGCGACCCGCCGGGAGCGACCTTCCCGCGGCGACGCCGCCGGCGGAAGGGGCGGCGACTGACAAACCCGACAGGGGCCGGCGGGAGGAAATGCCGGGACCGGCGGCTGCCGCTGACGCCGACGGCACCGGCGCCGCAAGCCTGGCGCGCGCCGCCGCGGAGGCGGCCGCAATCGCCGCCTGGGTCGGTCGCGGCAACGCCTACGTCGCGCTCTTCCCGCCCACGGCCGGCAGCGACCCGGCAGCGCTCTACCTGCTTTTCCTGATTCGCACCACCGAGCTCTACGTCGTCGAGCCGCAGGATGCCGCGGCCACCCGCGCCCTGCTCGCCCGCTCGCCGGTCGAGGCCGAGCGACGCATCGACGGCGCCAGCGTCCTCACCACCCGCGTCGCCGGCCAGCGCACCGCGGTCATCGCCTTCGATCGCTGAGTCCCCCTGTCCGCCGCCACCGCCGCCGCCGGGCACGCGGCCGCGCCACGCGCCCGGCGGCGGCCCATGGAACATTTTCACGGGCGCCGGCGTAGTGTGAGTGGCACCGGCAACCGGGAGGAGGATCCGATGGCTTCGTTCTGGCGCGACATCCGATACGGCGGGCGCATGCTGGCCAAGGCCCCGGGGCATACCGCGGCGGCGGCGATCGCGCTCAGCCTCGGCATCGGGCTCACCACCGCCGTCTTCAGCATCGTCTACGGCGTCATGTGGCGCGGCCTGCCGTTCCCGCAGGCCGACCGGGTGATGAGCATCGATAGCCAGAACCCCGCCCGCGACCTCGTCGACCAGCCGGTCGAGGTGCACGACTACCTCGACTGGTGCCGGCGCCAGACCTCGTTCGAGGGGCTGGCGGGCTTCAGCAACGGCACCGTGACGGTGAGCGGCGACGACAAACCGGAGCGGCTGGACGGCGCCGAGCTGACCGCCAACACGCTCGGCCTGCTGCGGGTCAAGCCGCTGCTCGGGCGCGGCTTCCTGCCCGGCGAGGACCACCCGGGCGCCGCGCCCGTGGTGCTGCTCTCCTACCGATTGTGGCAAGACCACTACAACGGCGACCGCCAGATCCTCGGACGAGCGGTGCGGGTCAACGGCCGGCAGAGCACCGTCGTCGGCATCATGCCGCCAAGCTTCCGCTTCCCCTTCACCGAGAAGCTCTGGACGCCGCTGCTGCTGGACCCCGGCAAGACCGAGCGCGGCAAGGGCGAGCCCTTCGGCGTCATCGGCCGGCTGCGGCCGGGGGTGACGGCGGACCGGGCGGACGCCGAGATGGCGGCGATCGCGCAGGCCCTGGCCACCGAGTACCCGCGCACCAACCGCGGCTTCGGCGCCCACGTGCAACCGATCGTCGACCGTTTCCTGGGCAAGGCGGTCCGCCTGATGTTCTACACCATGCTCGGCGCCGTCTGCAGCGTGCTGCTGATCGCCTGCATCAACGTCGCCAGCCTGATCATGTCCCGCGCCAGCCAGCGCACCCGCGAGATGGCGATCCGCACCGCGCTGGGGGCGGGGCGCGGCCGGGTGATCGGACAGATCCTCACCGAGAGCATGATCCTCGCCCTGCTGGGGGCGACGGCCGGCCTGGGCCTGGCCTGGGAAGGCGTCGCGCTGTTCAATGCGGCGCTCGTCGCCAAGGAGCCGCCGGGCTGGATCCACATCGCCATCGACCTGCCGGCGCTGCTGTTCGCGCTCGTCGCGACCCTGGCGGCGGCGGCGATCTCCGGGCTGGTGCCGGCGCTCAAGGTCTCGCGGACCCAGCTCAACGAGGTGCTCAAGGACGAGGGGCGTGGCTCGACCAGCCTGCGCCTGGGGTGGCTGAGCCGGATGGTGGTGGTGGCCGAGCTGGCGCTCTCCTGCTCGCTGCTGGTCGCCGCCGGCCTGATGGTCAAGAGCATCATCCTCGCCCGCACCGTCCCGCTCGGGTTCCGGACCGCCGGCCTGCTCACCGTGCGGGTGCCGCTGTTCGAGGCCAACTACCCGCGGCCGGCCGACCGCGCCGCCTTCTACCAGCGGCTGCTCGAACGGCTGCAGGAGAGGCCGGAGGCCCAGGCGGTGGGCGCCACCACCTCGTTGCCCAGCCTCGGCGGCGATACCGCGGCGCTCGCCGTCGAGGGCCGCGCCTACGCGACCGACGGCGACTACCCGATGGCCCACAGCGACGTCGTCTCCGCCGGCCTCTTCGCCACCCTCGACGTCAAGCCGCTGGCCGGCCGCGAGTTCGAGCGCCTCGACACCCTCGGGTCGCAGCCGGTGGCGATCGTCAACCTGAGCCTGGCGCGCAAGCTGTGGCCCGGCCAGGATGCGCTCGGCAGGCGCCTGCGCCTGCCCAAGTCGGAGCACGACAGCGGCTGGCGGACGGTGGTCGGCGTGGTGCCGGACATGCGCCTCTACGGCTTCGGGGACAAGAAGCGCGAGGGCATCTTCCTGCCGCTGGCGCAGGTCGGTACCGAGCGCCTGAGCTACGTCCTCCGCACCAACCGGCCGCCGCTGTCGCTCACCGCGATGGTGCGCACCGAGGTCGCGGCGCTCGACAAGGACACGCCGATCTATTTCGTCAAGACCATGGAGCAGGGGGTCGCCGAGGACCGCTTCTTCGCCGATCTGTTCGCCTCGGTGTTCGCCGTCTTCGGCGTCAGCGCCCTGGTCCTCGCGGCGGTCGGCATCTACGGCGTCATCGCCTTCTCGGTCGAGCGCCGCACCCAGGAGATCGGCCTGCGCATGGCCCTCGGCGCGCGCCGCGGCGACGTCCTGGGCATGCTGATGCGCCAGGGGGTCCTGCAGCTGGGGCTCGGCCTGGTGCTCGGCCTGCCGGTGGCGTTCGGCGCGGCGCTGCTGCTGGCCGACGTCGTCTTCCCGGTGCTGCCCGGCGACCCGTCGGTGTTCACCATCGTGGCGGCCGGCCTGGCGCTGGTGGCCCTGCTTGCCTGCTTCGTGCCCGGCCAGCGGGCCATGGACGTCGAGCCCAACGTCGCCTTGCGCTACGACGCCTGAGCACGCGCGGCGCCGGCGCCGCCTCCATTGACTGCCGGAGAGTGGCGTGCAAAGCTCAGCCGCCAAATTGCGCCCGCCTGGCGCATGACTCCCGACGCGAGGACAGGATGCCGGCCGCGGAACCGATCGTCGAGACGCACGAGATCGAGAAGTACTACGTCCAGCCCGAGGGCAACCGCATCGAGGTGATCTCGCCCACCAACCTGGCGATCTACCCCGAGAAGATCTTCGCGCTGCTCGGCCCTTCGGGTTCGGGCAAATCGACGCTGCTGCGCATGCTGACCGGCCTGGTGCCGCCGTCGGCGGGAGAGGTGCAGTGGCACCGCGGCCCGGCCGCCGAGCAGCAGGCCAACGTTTCGATCGTCTTCCAGAACTTCGCCCTCTTCCCCTGGCTGACGGTGCTCGAGAACGTCGAGGCGCCGCTGGCGGCGCGCGGCGTCGGCGAGGTCGACCGCCGCAAGCGGGCGCTCAAGATCCTCGATACGGTCGGCCTCGACGGCTTCGAGACCGCCTATCCCAAGGAGCTCTCCGGCGGCATGAAGCAGCGCGTCGGCTTCGCGCGCGCGCTGGTGGTGGAGCCCGACGTGCTGTTCATGGACGAGCCCTTCTCCGCCCTCGACGTGCTGACCGCCGAGAACCTGCGCGGCGAGCTGCTCGAGCTGTGGACCAGCCGCAAGATGCCGGCCCGCGCCATCTTCCTGGTGACCCACAACATCGAGGAGGCGGTGCTGCTGGCCGACCGGGTGGTGGTGCTGGGCCGCAACCCCGGCCGCATCCGCGCCGACTTCGAGGTGGATCTGCCGCGGCCGCGCGACCGCAAGTCGCGGCGCTTCCTGGAGTTCGTCGACCACATCTACAAGGTGCTGACGCAGCCCGACGTCGAACACGCGCCGCCCGCCGGACCCGGCGCCAGGCAGGCGGCGGCGGCGCGCACCGCGGCCTACCAGATGATCCCGCACGCCCGCCCCGGCGGCATCGCCGGCCTGCTCGAGATCCTCATCGACCGCGGCGGCAAGGACGACCTCTACAGCCTGGCCGACGAGCTGGTGATGGAGGTCAGCGACCTGCTGCCGATCATCGAGGGTTGCTCGCTGCTCGGCTTCATCCGGGTGCAGGAGGGCGACGTCGAGATCACCGAGCAGGGCAAGACCTTCGCCGAGGCCGACATCCAGGACCGCAAGAACCTGTTCCGCGAGGCGGCGCTGCAGCACGTCACCCTGCTCAGGCAGATCTACAACTCGTTGCGCGCCAAGGCCGACGGCACGCTGCCGGACGATTTCTTCTCCGACATCCTGGACGAGCACTTCAGCGCCGCCGAGGCCGAGGCCCAGTTGCAGACCGCCATCCACTGGGGCCGCTACGCCGAGGTGTTCGACTACGACGCCAAGAGCGGCCGCCTGCACCTCACCGCCGGCTGAGCCGCGCGCGGGACGCCGAGATGATCAAGCCGACTCCCGGGCCCGCCGCGGCGTCGATCTTCGAGGAGCGGCGCCCGGGAGCCTCCTGGGCCGACCTGCTGATGGTCGGCTTCGGTCTGGCGCTGTTCTACGGCATCTTGACGCTGGCCCGCACCTGGCTCGGCCCGTTCACGCCCAACGTCGTCATCTCGGTGCACCCGTCGGCGCTGCCCGGCTACACCGCCTACTCGCTGCTGCGCATGGCGGTCGCCTACGTGCTGTCGATCGGCTTCTCGCTGGTCTACGGCTACGTCGCGGCCTACTACCCGAAGGCGGAGCGGCTGATGATCCCGCTGCTCGACATCATGCAGTCGATCCCGGTGCTGTCGTTCCTGCCCGGCGTGATGCTGGCGATGATCGCGCTCTTCCCGCACTCGCAGATCGGCGTCGAGCTGGGCGCCATCCTGCTGATCTTCACCGGCCAGGTGTGGAACATCGCCTTCAGCTTCTACGCCTCGCTCAAGGCCATCCCCACCGAGTTGCGCGAGGCGGCGCGGATCTACCGCTTCAACGCCTGGCAGCGGCTGATCCGGCTCGAGCTGCCGTTCTCGGCGCTGGGGCTGGTCTGGAACTCGATGGTCTCGGTCGCCACCGGCTGGTTCTTCCTGATGGTGTGCGAGATGTTCCCGCTCGGCAAGACCGACTTCCGGTTGCCTGGGCTCGGCTCCTACCTGCAGACGGCGGCGAGCGACGGCAACACCGCCGCCATCCTGTGGGGCCTGCTGGCGATGGTGAGCGTCATCGTGCTGATCGACCAGCTGATCTGGCGGCCGGTCATCGCCTGGGCCGACAAGTTCAAGTTCGAGCAGGTCGAGGGCACCGACGCGCCGCAATCGGCGGTGCTCGACCTGGTGCAGCGCTCCCCCACGCTCGCCTGGCTGCGGCTGCACGCGGTGACGCCGCTCGGCGAGCGGCTGAATCAGGCGTTTTGCCGGCGCGCCGAGCAGCACCGCCCGCGGCAACCCTCGCGCTGGGCCGGCTGGCTGGGTTGGCTGCTGGGCGCGGCGCTGATCGCCGCCGCCGCCTGGGCGCTGGTGCACGTCGCCGTGCAGTTCGCTTCGCTCGACCGCGGCACCGCGAGCGACATCCTGCGCGGCACCGGCGCCACTCTCCTGCGGGTGTTCTGCGCGCTGGCGCTCGGCGCCGCCTGGGCGATCCCGGCAGGAGTCGCCATCGGCTCGAGCCCGCGCCTGGCGCGCATCGCGCAGCCGATCGTGCAGGTCGCCGCCTCGGTGCCGGCCACGGCGCTGTTCCCGGTGGTGCTGATGTTCCTGATCGGCCCCAACGGCGGCCTGGGGGTGGCGCCGCTGGTGCTGATGCTGCTCGGCACGCAGTGGTACATCCTGTTCAACGTCATCGCCGGCGCCATGGGCATCCCCAGCGACCTCAAGGAGGTCGCGCGCGTCTTCCGCTTCGGGCGGCTCGATCGCTGGCGGCTGCTGATCCTGCCGGGAATCTTCCCCTATCTGGTGACCGGCATGGTGACCGCCGCCGGCGGCGCCTGGAACGCCAGCATCGTCGCCGAGTACTTCCACTTCAAGGGGCGCACCCTGCAGGCCACCGGCCTGGGCTCGCTGATCAGCGCCGCGGCCGACGCCGGCGACTTCAATCGTCTGCTGATCGCCACCGTCGTGCTGGCCAGCATCGTGGTGGTCACCAACCGCCTGGTCTGGCGACGCCTCTATCGCATCGCCGAGACCCGTTTCCGTCTGGAGACATAGAGGCCTGAGCGCTCAGCGATCAGAGCCAACGCCAGGATCGGCTCTTTATTGCCGAAAAGCACCTCTCTTGATATCCTTTCACGCATGGAAGACACCCTCTTGACGCGCGACGGCCTCACCCTGACCGAGGACGAGTTCTACGAGCAGGAGGGGGAAGACAGCCCCTATCAATACCTGGGCGGCCAGCTGGTCATCCGTGAGCCGGTCTCGTTTCAGCACGAGGACATCTGCCTGTTCCTCCATACCCTGCTGCGCATTGCCCTCGACGAGCGCGGGGGCGCCGTGGCGCAGGGCTTCCACTATCCGATGCGCCTCGACCCGAAATGGTCGCCGGAGCCCGATATCATGGTGGTGCTCGACCAGAACCGCCGCCGGATCGGTCCCCAGCGCCTGGCAGGCCCCGCCGACCTGGTGATCGAGGTCGCCTCGCCAGACGACGTCAGGCGCGCCCTGCGCCTCAAGTTGCCGCGTTACCGCGAGGCCGGCATCCCCGAGATCTGGGTCGTCGATCCCTGGGTGCAATCGGTGCAGGTGGAGGTGTTGACCGCGGAGATCGCGGCGCTCGACCCCCTTGGCTCCCTTGGCTCGAAAGAAGCCGCGGCCCCGGACCGCTATCGCCTCGGCAGGGTGACGGCGGGCCGCCTGGCGTCGGCGGTGCTGCCCTGGTTCTGGATCGACGTCTCCTGGCTGTGGCAGAGCCCGATGCCGTCGACCCTCGCCTGCGTGCGGCAGATCCTCGCCTGATTCGCCACCCGATCCGCCCCTCAGCCGCGCAGGCGGGTGTCGAACTCCTCGGGGTGGCTGGCGCGGACGCGGGCTTCTTCGAGCTCGATCTTGCCTTCACGGACCAGCTGCGCCAGCGATTCCTCGAACGAGCTCATGCCCTGGCGCTTGCCGAGGGTGATCTCGTTGTAGAGCTTTTCGAGCCGGTCGCTGCGGATGTGATGGCGCACCGGGAAGGTGGCGAGCATCAGCTCGATCGCCGGGATGCGGCCGCGGCCGTCGGCGCGTGGCACCAGCTGCTGCGCGACGATGGCATGCAGCGACAGCGCCAGCTGCTGGCGGATCTGCGCCTGCTGGGTGGGCGGAAAGACGTCGACGATGCGGTGCACCGACTGCACCGCGTCGTTCGAGTGCAGGGTGGCGAGGACCAGGTGGCCGGTCTCGGCGGCGCTGATCGCCGTCGCCATGGTCTCGAGGTCGCGCATTTCGCCGACCAGGATCACGTCCGGGTCCTGGCGCAACGCCGCCCGCAGCGCCTCGCTGAACGAGCGGGCGTCGCGACCGACCTCGACGTGCTCGATCAGCGAGCGGTTCGAGCGGTGCTCGTACTCCACCGGATCCTCGATGGTGATGATGTGGACCGTGCGCCCGCGGTTGATCTCGCCGATCAGCGCCGCCAGCGTCGAGGATTTGCCGGACCCGGTGGGGCCGCACACCAGCACCAGGCCGCGGCTGGGCTTGACCAGCTCGGCGAATGCGACCGGCAGGTTCAGGCTGGCCAGCGTCGGCACCTCGCGCGGCAGGGTGCGCAACGCCGCCGCCAGCTGGCCGTGCTGGCGATGGAGGTTGACCCGGAACCGCCAGGCCGTCGCCGCGCCGCCCTCGCCGCGGGCCGCCGACGGCCCGCGCGGCGCCGCCGCCGCCGGCAGGCTCAAGGAGAAGTCCGCGGCCCCGCGCTCCTCGATCTCCCGCCGCACGGTGCTGCCCAGCTGCGCCTCGAACAGGCGCGCGAGATCGTTGCCGTCCAGCGCCTCGGCCTCGCCGCGTTTGAGGCGGCCGTCCACCCGGAACACCGGCGGCTGACCCGGCAGCAGCAGCAGATCGCTGGCGCCGCGGCGGATGGCTTCCGCCAGCAGCCCGGCGAGCGCCTCCCCGGCCTCGAGACTGGCCCGCGCCGGCGGCTCGGGAAGCAGCTCGCGCCAAGCCGCTGCCTCGTCGAGGTCCGGGCGGGTCCGCCGCGGTGGCGTGGCCGCCGGCGCCGGCACCGGGGTGGCACGGGGAGGCGCCGGCGAGGCGGCGATCGGAAAGGGCTCGAAGGCGGCTTCCTCGGCCAAGCCCGCGGCACCGCCGGCAGTGCCGGCGGTGCCGGCGATAGTGCCTGCCTCCTCGGCCGACTCGGCAGCGATGGCGTCGGCGCGGCCACGGTTCAGCTCGTGAATCAGCCTGTCCAGCTCAGGGTCTCGGAGATGCTCGCTCATGGTGAGGTTTCGCTCCTGGCCGGTATCTCATACGGTCGCCGCCGCGGCTGCGTCCAGGAACGCCGAGCGCCGGCGAAAAGACTAGGGAACCGCCGCGGCCGCTGCCCCGGCGGCCCGCTTCGCCCGGAAGCTCGCCAGGGCGGCGGCGGCCTGACGCTGCACGGCTCCCTTGACCAGGGGGGTCCAGCCCAGCAGCCGGCCCTTGGCACCGAGCGCCTGCGCCGACCACGCCCACAGGTCGAAGCTGTCTCGATGTTCAAGGATCATGCCGTCCTCGAAGCTGAAGCGGGCGTCGATGCGGTTGTGGACGGCACGGCCGGTGCCGCTGAAGGTGTACCAGGCCTCCCAGTGAGCCGATCCGACCCGATCGTTGGCCACCACCGTGCCGAGCTCCACCTGCAGGTCCTTGCCGCGCTCGCACAGCATCGCCCACATGGCGCCGGCCGCCGCCGCGTCGAGGTCGGGGAAGACCGGGTCCGAGAAGCGCGCCCGCGGGTGGTAGCAGGCCGCCATGCCGGCGGCATCGCGCTCCTGGAAGGAGGTATAGAAGCGGGTGACGATCTGGGCGTTGGGGTGCATCGCGGGCCTCCTTGAGCGTGCCGCCGCGTCGTGTCCCGCCTGGGACACCGAACCTGCACTACCGCGACGGCACGGACCAGGTTTCGGTTGACCTTGGAGAAACGCCCACCGGCCGGCGGCGCGCCGTATGCTAACACGCGCTCCCGGTCGCCGCCCGGGCCGGCATCCCTGGCCTCCGGCGTGCATGCAGAGCTGGCGGCGGTGATGTAAGATCGACGCGCCTGCGAAGGGCGATTCGATCCTTGGCAGTGCTGTCGCCGACCTATCCCGCGGTCACCATGGAGGTTTCGATGACGGAGTTACCGCATCCGGCGCACGTGCGCTCCGCCCTGTTTGTCGATTTCGACAACATTTACCTCGGGTTGCAGAACGAGGATCCGCGCGCCGCCGAGCAGTTCGCCACCCATCCCGGGCGCTGGTTGCGCTGGCTGCAACAGGACCTGCCCAACGACTCGCGGGCGGGGCGCAAGATCCTGTCGCGCCGCTGCTACCTCAACCCCTCGCAATTCAGCCGCTTCCGCCCTTACTTCATCCGCTCGGCCTTCGAAGTGGTGGACTGCCCGCCGCTGACCCGCGGCGGCAAGACCAGCGCCGATATCCAGATGGTGATGGACATCATGGACGCCCTCGGACACGTCACCCGCTTCGAGGAGTTCATGATCCTCTCGGGAGACGCCGACTTCACTCCGGTCCTGCTGCGCCTGTCGCGCCACGACCGCCGCAGCGTGGTGCTCGCCGCCGGCCCGGCTTCCGCTGCCTACAAGGCGGCCTGCGACCTGCTCATCGACCAGGACACCTTCCTCGAGGAGGCGATCGGCATCGGCGAGGGCAGCCCGGTGCGGCCGGGGGCCGACAGCGAGCTGTTGCAGCGCATCGCCGCCAAGGTCCACGAGCGCGCCGGCGCCGACGGCGAGCTGGTGGCCACCGACCTGCCCGGCATCTTCCGCGAGTTCGCCGAGTTCACGCCCGACAGCAACTGGCTCGGCTTCTACAGCCTGCGCGGCATGACCAGCGCGGTGGTGCACGCGCGCCGCGACCTCGAGATGGTCGAGGGCGACCCCTGGCGAGTGCGGGTCTGCGCCGTGCCGCCGGGGGACGACCCGGGAGGCGGCGAGGGCGCGGCGCTCGGCGCTCCGGCGAGCGGCGGGGGGGGCGGGCCGGCGCTCGGCGCCGGTTCCCTGGTCGTGACCGCCGGCGGCGGCTCGCCGCGGGTGGAGGGCGCGACCGGCGCGGGCGGCGCCAATGGCGGCCTGGCGCCGGGCGGCAGCCCGGCGGGCCCGGGACCCGCCTCCCCGCAGCTGCTGCGCACCATCGCCGACCGGGTGCACGGCCGCGTCAGCGCCGCCGGCGAGCTGCTGGCGACCGATCTGCCGGGGGTCTACCGCGATTTTCCGCAGTTCACGCCCAACAGCAACTGGCTCGGTTTCTACAGCCTGCGCGGCCTCTCGGATGCGGTGATCCGCACTCGCGGCGACCTCGAGATGGTCGACGGCGACCCCTGGCGCGTGCGCCTCCGCCCCCTGCCGGGCGGCGGCGAGACGCCGCGGGTGACGGCCGGCGCCGCCGGCGCCAGCCCTGGCGCGGCGGGTCCGGATGCCGCCTCGCCCGAGACGGCTGCCGGCGCCGTGGCGGCCGGAGTGGCGGCGGCCGGCGACGGCGGCGACCCGCCGACGGCGCCGGCACCCACCGCCGCCGACCTCGAGCGGCAGCGGCAGATCGAAGTCCTCGTCGAGTTCGTGCGCGGGCTGGTGGCGAGCTCCGACTCGCCGGTGCCGATGGCGCGGGCGGCGCACGCGGCCATGGACCGCTTCGGCGAGGGTCTGGCGGCCTCGCGCTGGTACGGCGCCGGCACTTTCCGCGACCTGCTGTCCGGCAGCGGGCAGCTTGGCTTCGCCGTCTCGGCGACGCGGCCGGGCTACCTCTTCGACCCCGACCTCCACCAGACGCCGCTCGACCAGTCCGAGGACCTCGAGATCGGCGACCCCGAGCTGACCTCGCTCGCCCACCGCATCCATCGGATCACCGATACGCCCTACCTGGCGCCCGACGAGTACGCCCTGGTCTTCCGCGAGATCGCCGAGGAGATCAACGAGGAGGGCTATTTCCTCACCCGCACCTCCAAGGCGGTGCGCGACCGCTGCATCGAGGAAGGAACGCCGGTCGCCCGCACCAGCGTCAATTTCATCCTGCGCGGCATCACCTCGGCCGGCTACCGCTTCGCCGCCGGCGACGGCACTCAGCCGCTCGACCTGGCGAACGCCTTCGTCAAGAACGTGCTCGGCCTGTGCGAGAGCGCCGGCATGCCGCTGTCCGAGGAAGAGCGCGAGCAGTTGGCGACCTGGATCGTCGGTGGTCTGGAACAGCCGCCATGATCCGGGCGCTGTCGATCGCCGTGCCCGGCAAGGGGTTGCACGAGATCACCGCCGAGGTGCATGCGGTGGTGACCGGCAGCGGCGTGCGGGAGGGGCTGTGCACGCTGTTCCTGCAGCACACCTCGGCCAGCCTGGTGATCCAGGAGAACGCCGACCCCGCGGCGCGGCGAGACCTCGAGCGCTGGCTCAACCGGCTGGTGCCGGAGGGCGATCCGCTGTATACCCATACCCAGGAAGGTCCGGACGACATGCCCGCGCACGTCAAGGCGGCGCTCACCGCCACCTCGCTGTCGATCCCGGTGCTCGACGGCGCGCTCGGCCTTGGCCGCTGGCAGGGGATCTTCCTGTGGGAGCATCGCCGTTTCGCCAACCACCGCCAGCTCCTGGTCCATCTCGCCGGCTAGCGCCGGCGCTCGCATGAGCAAGGCAACCACCGAGGCGCCCGAAAGTCTGGCGCCGCAGCTGCCGGACGGCCCGCGGCGCTCGGCGATTCCCTGGGAGTTGCTGCGCAAGGCGGCGCCTTTCGTCACCGTGCTGCTGTTCGCCTGCGCCCTCTGGCTGCTGCACGACCAGCTCGCCGGCTTCCACTACCGCGACGTGATGCTGTTCCTGCGCACCCTGCCGCGCAGCCGCGTGCTGCTGGCGCTGCTCTGCACCGCCCTCGGCTACGCGGCGATGACCGGCTACGACACGCTGGCCTTCCGCAACATCCGCGATCCCCTGCCCTATCGCAAGATCGCGGTCGCGTCGTTCGCCGGCTATGCCTTCAGCAACAGCCTCGGTTTTTCGCTGCTCACCGGCACGCCGGTGCGGGCCCGGCTCTACTCGGGATGGGGATTGACCGCCACCCAGGTGACGCGGGTCGTGGTGTTCTGCTTCCTGACCTTCTGGCTGGGCTTCATCACCCTGAGCGGCGTCGCCTTCTCGATCGAGCCGCTGCCGCTGCCGCACGGTTTCTACTTCGACCTCGCCACCTCGCGGCCGCTCGGCTTCCTGTTCCTGGGCCTGATCGTCGCCTACGTGGCGCTCGCCGCCAGCCGCCGCCGGCCGCTGGTGGTGCGCGGCATCGAGCTGCCGCTGCCGGGCCTGCGCATGGCGCTCTGCCAGATCGCCCTCTCCTGCCTCGACTGGGGGCTGGCGGCGGCCGCCCTGTACGCGTTGCTGCCGGACCATCGCACCCTGGATTTCCCGCGGCTGCTGGCGGTCTTCCTGCTGGCGCAGCTGGCCGGCGTCGCCAGCCAGGTGCCGGGCGGCCTCGGCGTGCTCGAGGCCAGCATCCTCTACCTGCTCGCCCGTCTCGAGCCCACCATGCCGGTGCCGCAGATCCTGGGCGCGCTGGTGGCGTTCCGCGGCATCTATTACTTCGCGCCGCTGCTGGTCGCCAGCCTGGCGCTGGCCGGATACGAGACCCGCCTGCGCCATCGCCAGGTGCTGCGGGTGGCCCGCGGCATCGGCTCGCGGGTCTCGGTGGTGGTGCCGCAGGTGCTGTCGCTGACCACCTTCCTGGGCGGCGCCATCCTGCTGGTGTCGGGAGCCACGCCGGCGGTGCGTTCCCGGCTCGACTGGCTGAGCGCGCTGCTGCCGCTGCCGGTCATCGAGCTGTCGCATTTCGTCGGCAGCCTGGTCGGCGTCGGCCTGCTGCTGCTGGCGCTCGGCCTGCAGCGGCGCCTCGACGCCGCCTACCAGCTGACCGTGGGCCTGCTGGCGACCGGCGTCGTGGTGTCGCTGCTCAAGGGGCTCGATTACGAGGAGGCGATCGCGCTGTCGCTGATGCTCGCCGCCCTGCTCCCCTGCCGGCGTCATTTCTACCGCAAGGCGGCGCTCACCAACGAGTCGTTCACCCCGCCATGGATCGCCGCCACCGCCATCGTGGTCGCGGGTTCCCTGTGGCTGGGGATCTTCTCGTATCAAAATATGCAGTATTCGCGCGAGCTGTGGTGGATGTTCACCCTGCGCGGCAATGCGCCGCGCTTCCTGCGGGCTTCGGTGGGGGTGGTGGCGGCGGCGCTCGGGGTGGCGCTGTGGCGGCTGCTGCGTCCGGCCGTGCACCGGCCGCAATGGCCCGCCGAGCGCGACCTCGAGGACGCCTGCACCGTCGCCGCCGCCGCGCCGCGCACCTATGCGCACCTGGCGCTGCTCGGCGACAAGCAGCTGCTGTTCAACGACAGCCGCAGCGCGATGCTGATGTTCGGGGTCGAGGGACGCAGCTGGGTGTCGATGGGCGATCCGGTCGGCCCGGAGGCCGAGGGCGCCGAGCTGGCCTGGCGCTTCCGCGAGCTGTGCGATCAGCATGGCGGCT
Organism: Thermoanaerobaculia bacterium; assembly: GCA_035308185.1. Lineage (GTDB taxonomy): Bacteria > Acidobacteriota > Thermoanaerobaculia > Multivoradales > UBA5704 > JASLEW01. The sequence goes on from DATGHG010000162.1 coordinate 39,795, forward strand.
GGTGCTCGTTCTACCAGGTCAACGAGAAGCGGCTGCACCTCTATGTCGACCTGGGCCTGTCGCTGATCAAGCTGGGCGAGGAGGCGCGGGTGCCGCTGGCGGATTTCTCGCTGGCCGGCGCCGGCCGCAAGAAGCTGCGCTGGGCGCAGCGCAAGACCGAGGAGCTCGGCGGCCGCTTCGAGATCGTCCCGGCGGCGCAGGTGGCGGCGTTGATGCCGGAGATCGAGGCGCTGTCGGAAGCTTGGCTCAAGGAGAAGAACACCCGCGAGAAGGGGTTCTCGCTCGGTTTCTTCGATCCCGGCTATCTCGAGCGGCTGCCGCTGGCGCTGGTGCGCGGCGAGCAGGGCATCATCGCCTTCGCCAACCTCTGGCTGGGCGGCAACCGGGAGGAGCTGTCGATCGATCTGATGCGGCACGTCGCCGAGGCGCCTTCGGTGGTGATGGATTACCTGCTGGTCGAGCTGATGCTGTGGGGGCGGGCCAACGGCTACCGCTGGTTCAACCTCGGCATGGCGCCGCTGTCGGGGCTCGAGGGGCGGGCGATCGCGCCGCTGTGGAGCCGCCTGGGGACCCTGGTGTTCCGCCACGGCGAGCACTTCTACAACTTCCAGGGGCTGCACCAGTACAAGGAGAAGTTCGACCCGATCTGGGAGCCGCGCTACCTGGCCTGCCCCGGCGGCCTGGCGCTGCCGCGGGTGCTGGCCGACGTGGCGGCGCTGATCTCGCGCGGCTACCGCGGGCTGCTGGCCAAGTAGCACGCGCTCTGGCTAGCGCGAGACCACGCGATTCAAATCGACTGGCAGGCCGGCGGCGTGCAGCTCCGTGGCCAGCGGCAGCTTCCACCCGTCCGTGCCATCGAGCCTCAGATAGGTCAGTCCGCTCACGTCGGAGGGCAACTCGACTCCCTCCACATAGAGCGCGGCCACTCGTTCACGTCCCAGGGCCGCAAAGAAGTAGCCGAGCTCGAAGATCACGTTCTGTCGGGCCCGCTTGGAGCGCTTCCTGGGCTGTGTCGCCGACACGCAGGTGTCGTCCGGGGTCAGCAGGACGACGGCGAAACTCACCTTGGAATGGGCCTCGAATTTCTCCAGGATGGTGCGTCCCTGGTTTGGTCGCTCATGGAGAATGACCGGTTGCAAGCCGAGCTTTTCGAGGAACCGAGCGACCGTCTCTCGCGGTGCTTGGTCATGACCGTGAACGATGAACACCTCGGCGCTCGGCATGCCGGCGGCACGCGTCGTGGCAGGCATCGCAGCGCGGCCGGCAAGCGCCGGGTCCCCGGGCACCAGAGTCAGACGCTCACGAATCGATTCCAACCGGTTGATTCGCTCTGCCACCATTCTATAGAAAGCATCGATTTCCTCACGCAACGTCGGATTGAGTGCATTGGCGCCGCCGGCCGATCGCGACTCGTATTCGACCGCCATGGCCGCGTCGCTGAAGAGCCGAACGAGAAGCTCGACGTTGAACGCTGACCAACTCTGGAACAGGGCCCGCGCCGCCGCCAGCTGAGCCGAGTTGCGGACGGGTTTCTGCTGTAGCGTCCTGCCCATGGCGACTCTTGCGGCCAGCTGCTCTTCAGCAGCCTCGCGCCCGATCATCAGATGTGGCAGTGTCGGCAACCGATCTCCACCCGTGCTCATCGTCATTCGCGGTCACCTGCTCCCCGGCATCGGTACGGCGTAACCTCACGCACCGGCCGGCGTATTCTACAGCACGACAAATTCGACGGCACCATGCCGCCGTACGCGGCGACGGCACTCTCGCCGGCTTGACTGGTAGTATGCCGCGGTGCTAACCTGGCCACCTGTTTTCCGCGACTCTACGAGCTGGCCTGAATTGCCCGCGCGGCGTGATCGAGACCCGACCCAGCGATGCTGCGTAAACTTGATACTGGCAACGTCGTCACCTTCGAGGTTTCTTCCGGGTTCACCGTCAGAGCGTCGTCAGCGTCGATCGCCTTTCTGTGGAGCAACTGGGAGGTGCTCTTCGCTTTTGCGCCACAGCATATCCGCTCATTGCGCAGCGTAACCGACCAGATGCCGGGAGTCGCGGCCTGGGACGCCTGGGATTGTTGTGGTCACTGGGAGGCATCCGGGTTTGGCGGCCGCGGCAGATGGTCCTTGGAGCGTGCCGAAATCGGCGTCCGCCGCGGCCGCTTCGCCTTCTTCACCGATGGCCGCGCACTCGGCTGCCCGTTCAGAGCCAGAACGGTGATGGAATACACGCGGGTCGACGACCTGTGGATCTCCTACCGGGGCACGGGTCTCGCGGCCCTGCCCAAGAACGTCCGGCTCCTCCATCCGTTGCTTCGCCTCCTGGGATCGCGAATCACCATTTACATCAACAAGCTCGGCGGCGAGGTCGCCGAGTTGATCACCCGTGAGCCCGAGAAGGTCCGGGAGGCCGCCGGCGATACCGCGTGGGAGATCTACCAGCGCTTCATCCGAGAAGAGGATGCCAGGCGCAATGGCCACTTCGATCGCTTATCGATCTTCACTCTCGACGATTCCGCCGCACCGAGCGCTTCCGAGGACCTGGGATTTCTTACCAGAAAGCTCGAACGCATCGAGGCCCTCCTCGAATCCCTCCATACGCAGGGACTCGATTCAGCGGACTATCGTGCGTCGCTCTCGGTCTTCTCTCACGACCCAACGCTGGCCCTGGTCAAGAACCGCCTGATCATCGAACGGTTGATCAATCTCGTCTACGAACGCGAGATCGAGGAAGCGCCCTATGATCGAGATATCCGCACGCGCCTGTCAGACTTGAAGAACAAGACACTCAACGTGCCAAAGGGAATCCTGGTCTTGATGACCATCGTCGTCGACCTCGGGGATTCACCAAACGAGGGCAAGAAGCACAAGTGGGCGCTCGACTATAGCGCCTACACGATCAGCTTCGAGGCCGCCCTACGAATTACCGAGTGGTTCTTCATCGACTACCTGCAACCAGGAGTCAGGCTTGAACATGCCTAGAGAGGTAGATGTCATCGTCGTCGGCGCGGGCCCGGCCGGCTGCGCCGCAGCCTACGACCTCGCAAAGTCCGGAGTCGAGGCGCTGATCCTCGAGAAACGCAACTTCCCCCGCACCAAACCCTGCGGCGGCGCCCTGACCACCAAGGCCGTCAAGGCGCTCCGCTTTTCCATTGCGCCGGTCATCAGGGTCGTGGTGACCGACTTCGTTGCCGCGCGTGAATTCACCAAGAGCAAGCGCCTGCGCTCGCGCTACCCGGTGGGGGCGATGACCGTGCGCGAGGAGCTGGATGACTTCGTGCTGCACCAGACCATCGCCGCGGGCGCGACGATGCAAAAGATCGATCGCCTGCTGGAAATCACCAGCGACGACGAGTCGGTTACCGTCAAACTGGAGTCAGGATCCATCAGGGCCAAATTCCTGATTGGCGCCGACGGCGCCAACAGCTCCGTCAGGCACCTCATCGACGCGAACGAGCAGGTCCAATTCGGCTTCGCGATCGAGGCCCAGGTCAAGGGTCACGCCGTCGATCCGGCCATGATCTTCGACTTCGGGATGGTGCCCAGGGGCTACGGCTGGATCTTCCCCAAAGGCGATCACTACAACGTTGGACTCTACACCTACGACGCCCGCTTCGGCATCATGCCTGGCCAGCTACGCGCTTATGTGAAACAGAAAGCGCTCGCGGCCGACTGCGAGCACGTGGTCGGTCATCCGCTGGGTCTCGGCGGATGGCGGCACGCACCGGACCGCAAAAGAATTTTCCTGGTCGGCGACGCCGCGGGCCTCTGCGAGCCCTTGCTGGGTGAAGGCATCTACTATGCGATCAGCAGCGGCCAGATGGCCGCGGCGGCAGTCACCGCCGAGCTCAAAGAAGGCAAATCCGCCTGCCAGAGCTTTCGCCGCTCCCTCGACTCACTCAGGGCCGACCTGCGATTCTCGTCGGCCCTGGCGATGCGCTTCTATCGCGATCTTGGCCTCGGCTGTCTCGGTCTCACTGCCACGCCGCTGCACTACGTTTTGATGAAGGCATACTCGCTCGGGATCCCTCTCGGCGAGATTCCCAGGAATCTTCCGCTACTACCCTTCAGGCGCGTCACCCCGCCGCCAGATCTCTGCCAGAGGAGCTCACTGCCGGCCGCCGGCAGCGGGCGATAGGCTGCGTCCTGGCGGCGGCGCGGCCGGCGCGACCGGCGACGCGGCGGCGGCGACCGGCGACGCAGCGGCGGCCGGCGGCGCGGCGGGCACGACAGGCGAAGCGGCGGCGGCCGGCGACGCGGCAGCGGCCGGAGGCGCGGCGGGTACGACCGGCGACGCGGCGGCGGCCGGCGGCGCGGCCGGCACGCCCGGCGACGCGGCAGCGGTCGGCGCGGCGGGGACCGCTGGCGAGCCGTGGGCTGGGGGTGCGCCGACGATCCCCGCCAGCTCGCGGTGGAGCGCGCCGGCGAAGGCCGCGATGGCGGCGATCTCGGGTCCTGAGGCCCGGCGCGGCCCGCGCCCGGCGAAGATGAGCCGCTCGAGCAGCTCGTCGGCGCGCACGCCCTGCTCGCCGGCCTGCTGGAAGGCCGCCAGACCGTCGACCCAGCCATAGAGGCGTTCGAGGCGGTCACCCTGCAGGCGGCCGCTGACTTCGCTACCCTGACCGCAGGAGCCGGCTCGCACCTCGCCGCTCAGATACACCACGAGGTCGTCGCATATGCCGCTGCCAGAGGCGCCGCGGTGCCAGGCGAGGGCCAAGCCGTAGGGCACCGAGCTGCCGTCGCCGCCGGCTTCGACGGTGACCGCACGAGCCCATTCGAAGACCATTCGCCGCTCCGCGGCGCTCGCCACCGTGGTGCCGTGACCGAGAAAGACAAGCTCGCCGCCGCGGGCGCCGGGTGGGCCGTTCTCGACCAGGCGGAACGGCGCATATTGGCGGGCGAAATTCGCCAGGTCGTCGGCACGCTGGCGGCGCGTGAACAGGTAGTGAACGCGCGGGATGTCCTCCTGCGCCTCGGGTTGCACGGAGCTCTCAGGCTGCAACGGGCGCTCCGGGTGCCGCGGCTCCATAGCGGGCCGCGGCAGCTGTGGACGGCGCGGTTCCGGGCCGATCCAAAGCCCTCCCAGGCCGATCGAGACCAGCTCTCGCGGTGTGGCAACGTCCGCCGGCGCCACGGGGCCGGACGCCGGCTGTGCGCCGGCTGCGGAGACCGGCGGTGCGCCGGCTGCGGAAACCGCCGGTGCACCGGGTGCGGCTACCGGCCGCGCCCCGGGTGCGGAAACCGGCCGCGCCCCGGGTGCGGAAACCGGCGGTGCGCCGGCTACGGAAACCGCCGGTGCACCGGGTGCGGCTACCGGCCGCGCCCCGGGTGCGGAAACCGGCCGCGCGCCGGGTGCGGAAACCGGCGGTGTGCCGGGA
>DATGHG010000163.1:0-44926 GCA_035308185.1 Thermoanaerobaculia bacterium
ACCTGGTGGTCGAGCCAGACCTGCGGTGTCTGGCTGACCGTGAACACCTCGGCCAGCGCGGGTCCGGGCGCCGCCTCGGCGTCGATGGCGTCGCCGTCGCCGCCCGCCGCGGTCAGACCGAGAGTGCTGGTGAACACGACCGGCACGCGCAGATGCTTGCCGCCGCTGGCCTGGGCGTGCTCGCGCAGCACCCGGACACCGCTCACCAGCAGTTGATCGAGGTCGGCGAGCAGCTGGGCCTGCAGGCGCCGGGCGCGCTCCTGGAAGGTCTCCGGCCGGCGGCGGTCGACCTCGAGCAGGGTGAGGGAGGTGAAGTCGCCGACCACCTGGTGGACCTGCGGATGAAGGTCCAGCCGGCGAAACTGGGTGAGCGTCAGCAGGAAGCGCGGCGACCGGCTCCAGGTCCCCAGCACCTCGGCGAAGGCGGCCAGCAGGCAGACGGTGGGAGTGATCCCTGCCGCGGCGGCGCGCGCCTTGAGCCGCCCCCAGGCGGCCTGGTCGAGGCCGGCGGCGCGGCGATGGAACCGCGGCCGCTCGAGCTCCCGCGGGTCCCTGGCCAGCGGCAGGTCGGGGCCGTCGGGCAGGTCGGCAAGCCGCCGCCGCCAGTAGGCGAGGGCCTCGCCGTGCGCCGCCGAGCCGCGCAGCCCGGCCTCGCCGAGCACGTAGTCGCGGAAGGTCAGCGCGAGCGGCGGCAGCGCCGCCGCCGGGGAAGCGTAGAGCTGGGCCAGCTCGCGGCTCAGCAGGTGGATGCTCCAGGCGTCGGCCAGCAGGAAGTCGAAGCTGAGGTGCAGGCGCACCCGCGCCGCCGGCAGCCGCGTGGCGCGGATCTCGAACAGCGGCCAGCGATCGCCCGGCAGCACCTGGTGCGACAGCTCGCCGCGCACCCGCTGCAGCTCGGCGTCGACCTGCTCTGCCGGCTGCCCGCTCAGGTCGAGCACGGTGAGCTGCCAGGCCGGCACCTCGCGCAGCACCTGCTGGCGCCCGTCGGGCAGGATCACCGCGCGCAGCATGTCGTGACGAGCGATCAGCCCGCGGCAGGCGGCGGCGAAGCGCTCGAGGTCGAGGTCGTGACCCTCGAGCTCGGTATAGACGTGGGTGGCGACGTTGCCGAGGGCAAAGGTGCCGCTCCGTCCCACCCAGTACGCCTCCTGGACCTCGGTGAGCGGGAAGGGGTCGTGGCGGTGCTCGGGATCGGGGACGAGCGCCGGCAAGACCTGCACCGGCCGGTCCCGCGTTTCGTCGAGGTGACGGGCCAGGCGCGCCACGGTCGGCGCCGCGAACAGCGCGCTCACCGGCAGCTCCACCCCCAGCGCGCGCGCGAGCCGCGCCGCCACCTGGGCGGCCAGCAGCGAGTGACCGCCCAGCTCGAGGAAGTCGTCGTCGGCGCCGATCGCGTCGATGCCGAACAGCTCCTGCCAGACGGCGGCGACGGCCTCCTCCAGCTCGCCCGCGGGTGGGCGGAAGGCGATCTCGAGATCGGGGCGGCGGTGGCCGGCGGGGTGCGGCCGGGCGACGGCGGCGGGCATGCCGGCGGCTGCCGCCGGTTCGGGCTCGGCCTGGCCCGCGGTCAGCGCGCCGAGGCCGGGCGGCGGCCCGATCCAGAAACGCTGGCGCTCGAAGGGATAGGACGGCAGGCGGACGCGCCGGCGCGGCGCGTGGCGGTGCAACCCGCCCCAGTCCGGGTCGGCGCCGGCGAGCCAGAGGCGGCCGAGCGTCTCGGCCAGCCGCAGCTCGTCCTCGACCGCCTCGCGCGGGTGCGGCAGCGAAGCGAGCGCCAGCTGGTCCTCCGGCCTGCCGGTGTGACGCCGGACAAGGGAGGTCAGGGTGCGGCCCGGCCCCACCTCCAGGAGGATGCGAGCGGGGTGCCTGAAGAGCTCGGCGGCGCCGGCGGAAAACCGCACGGTCTGGCGCAGCTGGCGTCCCCAATAGGCGGCATCGACGGCTTCCTCGGCGGTGATCCAGCGGCCGCTCGGGTTGGACAGGAAGGGTAGGCCCGGCGCGGCCCGGGCGCAGCCCGCGACCGCCGCCGCGAAGGGAGCGACGGCGGCGTCCATCAGGGCCGAGTGGAAGCCGTGCGCTCCCGGCAGGCGCCGCACCGCGACCCCTTCTCCGGCGAGCGCCGCGGCGAAGTCGTCCACGGCCGCCGCCGGCCCCGAGATCACGGTCTGCGCCGGGCCGTTGACCGCGGCGATCGACAGCTCGCGCGGCAGGCGCGTCAGGAGGTCGGCGGCGGCGGACGGCACGGCGAGCATCGCCCCGGGGGGCTGCTCCTGCATCAGCCGGCCTCGCGCCGCCACCAGCGCGAGGGCGTCGGCCAGGGAAAACACGCCGGCGAGTGCCGCCGCGGTCAGCTCGCCCACGCTGTGGCCGAGCATCGCCACCGGCCGCACGCCCCATTCCATCCACAGCCGGGCCAGCGCGTACTCGACCGCGAAGAGCGCCGGCTGGGCGAAGCGGGTCTCGGCGAGAGCGCTCGCCGCCGCCGGGCGCGAGGCCTCGTCGGGAGGGTAGAGCAGCCGCCGCAGGTCGCAGCCGAGAGGCTGGACGAGCAGCTCGGCGCAGTGGTCGAGATGCTGCCGGAACGTCGGCTCGGTGCGGTAGAGCCCGGCTCCCATGGCGACGTGCTGCGCACCCTGGCCGGGAAACAGGAACACCACCTCGCGCCCGGTCCGCTCCTCGGCGCGCCCGAGCAGCCGCTGCTTATCGCTCCGCGCCAGTGCCCCGGCCGCGTCGCCGCGGTCGCGCGCTACCAGGATCTGCCGCTGGCCGAAGCGCCGGCGGCCCGCTTGCAGAGTGAACGCCGCATCGGCGAGGTCGAGCTCCGCGTCCGCGGCCAGCCGGGTCGCCAGCCGCGCGGTCGCCGCCGCCAGCGCGGCCGGGGTGCGGGCGGAGAGGGTCAGCAGGTGCCAGGGCCGGCCGGCCGGCCGCGGCGCCGCCGCGGGAGCTTCCTCGATCACCAGGTGGGCATTGGTGCCGCCGAGACCGAACGAGCTCACGCCGGCCCGCCGCGGCGCGTCCCCGGCCGGCCAGGGGGCGAGCCGGGTGTTGACGTAGAACGGCGAGCCGTCGAGCCCGAGCTCCCGGCTGGGGCGCTCGACGTGCAGGGTCGGCGGGATCTGCCCGTGCTCGAGGGCCAGCACGGTCTTGATCAGGCCGGCCACTCCGGCGGCGGTATTGAGGTGGCCGACGGCGGACTTGAGCGAGCCCAGCGCGCAGGTCGCCTCCCGCCGGCCGGGCGCGGCGTACCCCCGCTTCAGGGCCTCGACCTCGATCGGGTCGCCGAGCGCGGTGCCGGTGCCGTGGCATTCCACATAGGCGATCGTCGCCGGCTCGACCGCCGCCTGTGCCAGGGCGGCGCGGAGAACCTTGGCCTGCCCTGCCGCCAGCGGGGCGGTGAAGCCGACCTTGGCGCCGCCGTCGTTGTTGACCGCGGAGCCCAGGACGACCGCCCGGATCGGGTCGCCGTCGGCGACCGCGTCGTCGAGCCGCTTGAGCACCACCGCCCCCACGCCGCTGCCGAAGACGGTACCCGCCGCACGCTCGTCGAAGGCGCGGCAGTGGCCGTCGGGCGACAGGATGCCGTCCCGGTAGAAGAGGTAGCCGCGGCTGGTGGCGAGCGAGATCGCCACCCCGCCGGCCAGGGCGAGATCGCATTCGCCGTCGCGCAGTGCCTGACAGGCGAGATGGACGGCGACCAGCGAGGTCGAGCAGGCGGTCTGCACGGTCAGGCTCGGGCCTTCGAGCCCGAGCCGGTAGGAGACGCGCGTGCTCAGGTAGTCCTTGTCGTTGCCCAGCGTCGTCTGCAGATAGTTGAGGGCGGTCCGCGACGCCGGATCGGGCAGCACGTGCAGCAGCAGGTACTCGCTCGAGCCGGTGCCGGCGTAGACGCCGACCGGTCCGCCGGCGCGCTGCGGATCGTAGCCGGCGTTCTCGAGGGCCGCCCAGCAGCATTCGAGGAAGATGCGGTGCTGAGGGTCCATCTGCTCCGCTTCGCGCGGCGTGTAGCCGAAGAAGGCGGCGTCGAAGCTGTCGATGTCCTCGAGCAGGGGGGCGGCCGGGACGAACGCGGGATCCGCGATGAGCGCCGGGTCGACGCCGGCCTCCGCCAGCTCGCGCGGCGAGAAGAAGTGGACCGCCTCGCGGCCGTCGCGCAGGTTGCGCCAGAAGCCATCGAGATCACGGGCGCCCGGGAAGCGTCCGTCCATGCCGATGATGGCGACCTCGAGACCGCTGATGGCCCTTGGCGCCGGGCTCATGACGTCCCCTCCCCGCCGCCGCCAGCGCCACTCCCGCCCTGCCCGCCGTCCGGATGGCCGGCGCGCCGCCGTTCGCGGGCGTGGCCGCGGCGCGTGCCCGCCGCGTCTCCGCCGGCGGCGCCGGTCGCCGCCGCGCCAGGGTCCGCCAGCAGATAGGACGCCATGGCGCGGACGGTCGGATGGTTGAACATCTCGACCAGCGGTAGCTCGCGGCCGGCCAGCTCGCGCAGGCGGCCGTACACCCGGACCAGGTGCACCGAGGTGCCGCCGAGATCGAACAAGTTGTCCTCGACGCCGATCTGTCCTCGTCCCAGCACCTCGCAGACCACCGCGGCGACCTGCTGCTCGAGATCCGAGCGCGGCGCCTGCGGGCCGCCGCCGGCCGCCACCGCCGGCAGCTGCGGGGCCGGCAGCACCTGGCGGTCCACCTTGCCGTTGGCGGTCAGCGGCAGTCGCGGCAGGAAGACGAAAAACCGCGGCACCATCGGCTCCGGCAGCTTGCCGCGCAGGAACCGCTCCAGCTCGGCGGCCAGCTTGCCGTCCGTGCCGTCCGGCGGCGGCGCGGCCGGCGCCTGGCCGTCGAGCGGGCCGCCGGTCAGGGCGTGGAGGAGCTCGTGGTCGGCGTCGAGCGCCAGCCAGGGGCGGACGCGGTCGAAGTCGAGGTCGCCGATCTGGCAGAGGCCGATCCCGGCGGCCGGCGCCGACATCTCGAGCAACTGGGTCATGAGTCCGGCCTCGAGCACCGCGTAGTGCCGGCCGCGCTCGCCATAGAGCGAGCGGCCGGCGTCGAGCTTGCCGACCAGGAACAAGGAGAAGGCCGATTCCTCGAACATGGCGCGGTTGGCCGGGGCGTGCAGGTCCGCTGCCAGCGCCGCATCGGCCAGGCTCACCAGCCGGTGGGCGCTCGGGTCGTGATAGTAGGTCCCGCTCGCCAGCCCTGCCACCCGGCCGGGCGGCACCCACAGGTAGAGCTGGACCGTGTAGAGCGACCCCGCCGAGCCGTAGCGGTAGCGGGGCAGCGGCTGGCCGGGCGCGGCGGCGCTGGCGAGGCAGCCGAGCAGGGTGCCGAGGCGCTCGAGCGGCAGCGGCTGGCGGCCAAAGTGCCGATGGCTGCGGCGCTCCTCGGCCCCCTCCGGGAGGTGCTCGGGCGCCCAGGCGCCGCCGGGCAAGGCGACCGCCGGCCGCTCCGGCTCGCGCCGCAGTCCCGGCTGGCCGAGCTTCAGCGCGAGATCGGCCAGCAGCCCGGCGGTGGCGGCAGCCGGTGCCGCCGCCGGGACCACATAGGCGACCAGCCGGCGCTGTCGCGGCTCGCTCTCCCACACCGCCGCCACCGCCGCCTGGACCGCCGGGTGCTGGGCAAGCGCCGCCTCGATCTCGCCGAGCTCGATGCGGTGGCCCTGGATCTTGACCTGGCTGTCCTCGCGGCCGAGGAACTCGATGGCGCCGTCCGGCAGGTAGCGTCCGAGGTCGCCGGTGCGATAGAGCCGCTCGCCGGTCCGGGGATGGACCAGGAAGGCGGCGCGGGTCTTCTCCTCGTCGTGCCAGTAGCCCCGGGCCAGCCCGCTGCCGCCGATGTAGATCTCGCCGGGCACCCAGAACGGGCGCAGCTCGAGGCGGTGGTCGAGGATCTGGACCGTCTGGTTCTCCAGCGCCCGGCCGTAGGGGATGCTCCGCCACCCCGGATCGACGTCGCCTATCGGATGGAGAATCGACCAGATCGAGGCCTCGGTGGCGCCGCCCATGCCGACGACGGCGGCGTCGGGCGCCAGGCGGCGCACCCGATCGGGCAGGGTGACCGGGATCCAGTCGCCGCTGAGCAGCACCAGGCGCAGGGACGGGGCGATGCGCTCGCCCTGTCCTGCCAGATACTCGACCAGCATCTCCATCAGCGTCGGCACCGAGTTCCACAGCGAGATCCGCTCGCGCAGCATCAGCTCGTGCCAGCGCGACGGATCGCGATCGGCCCACGGTTCGGGGACGATCACGGTGGCGCCCGCCGCGAGCGCCCCCAGCAGGTCGTAGACGGACAGGTCGAAGCTGAGCGACGACAGGGCGAGAACGCGGTCCTCGGCCCCGACGCCGAAGCGCCGGTTGAGGTCCACCAGGGTGTTCGCCGCGCTACGGTGCTCGATCATCACCCCCTTGGGCACGCCGGTCGAACCGGAGGTGAAGAGGACATAGGCAAGGTCGGCGGGGCCGGCCAGCGCCGCCGGCGCCGCACCCGCGTCGCCGTGCGGCGCCAGCTCGTCGACGGCGACCACCTGCAGCTCGGCAGGCAGCGACAGGCCCTCGCGCAGCCGGGCCTGGGTGAGCACGATCTCGACGCGCCCGTGCGCCAGCAGCCAGGCACGGCGCTCCGCCGGCAACGCGGGCTCGACCGGCAGGTAGGCGGCGCCGGCGCGCAGCACGCCGAGGACGGCGACCGACTGCTCCCAGCCCTTCTCCATCGCCACCGCCACCAGCGCGCCGGGCCGCGCGCCCAGCTGCTGCAGCAGGCGGGCGAGGCGGCGCGACCGCTGCTCGAGCTCGCCGTAACTCAGGGTGCGCCCGGCGGCGATCACCGCCGCCGCCGACGGCGCCGCCGCGGCGCGGGTCAGGAACAGCTCGTGCAGCGTCGTGGCCGGGGCCTCGGGAGCCGCCGCCCGGACGGCGAGCAGGGCGCGCTGCTCGGCCGGCAGCAGGCAGGGCAGCGGCGCCTGCCAGCTTTCCCGGTCGCCGGCGAGCTGCTCGAGGCGTGCCGCGTAGGCGCCGAACATGGCGTCGAGCAGGCCGGGAGGAAACAGGCCGGCGGGGGCGTCCCAGGTCAGCGCCAGCTCGCCGCCGGCCTCGGCGACCTGGTGGTCGAGCCAGACCTGCGGCGTCTGGCTGATCGAGTACACCATGGTCACCGGCAGAGGAGGCGGCTGCGCCTGAGACCGGCCGGCGTCCTCCGGGTCCTCCGCCTGGCGCAGGTTGAGGACGCTGGTGAACACCACCGGCATGCCGCCGGCCCGGCCTCCCCCGCGCCGGGCCAGCTCGCGCTGCACCCAGACCCCGCCCACCTGACGGTGATCGAGATCGGTCCAGAGGCGCTCCTGCAGCCGCTGGGCCATCGCCGCGAAGGAGACGGCGGCGCCGGCGTCGACCTCGAGCAGGGTCAGAGAGGTGAAATCGCCCAGGATGCTGTCGACCTGGGGATGCAGCGGCAGGCGGTTGAACAGCGTGAGGTTGAGGGTGAAGCGTGGCTGCCGGCACCAGGCCGCGAGAACCTCGGAGAAGGCGGCGAGCAGCACCGCCGACGCAGACAGGCCGGCGCCGCGGCCGTGCTCGCGCAGCGCCCGCCAGCTGGCGGCGGCCAGGCGATGCGACCGGTGTTCGAACAGCGGTCGCCGCAGGTCCTGGGGGCGGACGGCAAGCGGCAGCTCGGGCGCGGGCGGCAGCGCCGGCAGGCGCTCGCGCCAGTAGTCGAGGGAGCGGCGGTAGGCCGCGCCCTCGCGCAGGGCGGCCTCCGCCAGGACGTAATCCCGGAAGCTGACCCGGATCTCCGGCAGCGCCGCCGCCGGTTCGGCGTAGAGCCTGGAGAGCTCCGCGCCCAGCAGCTGGAAGCTCCAGCCGTCGACGATCAAGGTGTCCAAACTGGCATGCAGCCGGACCCGGCCGCCGGCGCACAGCGAGGCCCGCAGCTCGAAGAGCGGCCAGCGGTCGGCGGCCAGGACCTGGTGCGACATCTCGGCGCGGGTGGCGGCGAGGCTGGCGTCGGCCTCGCCAGCGGCAACGCCGCGCAGGTCGGCGACCGCAATGCGATACGGCGGCACGCGCTCGAGCACCTGCTGGCGGCCGTCGGGCAGGATGACGGCGCGCAGCATCGGATGGCGGTCGATCAGCCGCCGCCAGGCGCGGTCCAGGCGGTCGAGGTCGATATCGGCGCCGTCGAGCTCCAGGTAGAAGTGGGCCGCGACGCCGCCGAGGTCGAGATCGGGACGGCGCCCGACCCAGTACGCCTGCTGCACGTCGGTGAGCGGGAAGGGCTCGTGCCAGTGCTCGGGTCGCGGCACCAGCGCCGGCAGCGCGCCCGTGTCGTCCGCGTCGCCTGCCGACGGCCGCTGCTCGGCGCGGGTCGCCCGGGCGAGCGAGATCGCGGCGGCGAAGCCCGCCACCGTCGGCCGTTCGAACAGCGCGCGCAGGCCGACGTCCGCCGCCAGTTCCTCGCGCACCCGCGAGGTCAGGCGGGTGGCGAGCACCGAATGCCCGCCGAGGGCGAAGAAGTTGTCGTCGACGCCGATCCGGTCGACACCCAGCACCGCGCGCCAGATCTCGACCAGCCGGGTTTCCAGCTCGCTGCCCGGTTGCCGGCTGCCGGCGGTTGGCGCGAGCGAGCGGTCGGGCGCCGGCAGCGCGCGCCGGTCGACCTTGCCGGTGGCCGTCAGCGGCAGCGCCGCCAGCGCCACCACCGCGCCCGGCACCAGGTAGTCCGGGAGGCGGCCGGCAAGCCACGAGCGCAGCTCGCTCCCCAGCGCTTTGGCGGCGCCGTCGGCCGTCGCTTGCGGGCTGGCGGCATAGGCCACCAGCTGCCGGTCGCCGTCGGCGCCGGGCACCGCCACCACCACGCACTGCCGCACCGCCGGGTGCTCCGCGAGCCGCGCCTCGATCTCGCCGGGCTCGATGCGATAGCCGCGGATCTTGATCTGCTGGTCGGACCGTCCCAGGTATTCCAGGCTGCCGTCGGCGCGCCGGCGTGCCAGGTCGCCGCTGCGGTAGAGGCGTGCGCCGCGGCCGCAGGGATCGGGAACGAATCGCTCGGCGGTCAGCTCCGGACGTCCCCAGTAGCCGCGCGCCACGCCGCCGCCGCCGACCAGCAGCTCGCCCGTGATCCCGATCGCCAGCGGTCCGCCGTGCGCATCGAGCAGCTGCACGGAGAGATCCGGGATCGCGATGCCGATCGGGCTCGCCGGCCCGGTGCCGAGGTCGGCCCGCGAGAGCGGCTTCCAGGTGACGTGCACGGTGGTCTCGGTGATGCCGTACATGTTGGCCAGGCGCGGCTGCCGGTCGCCGTGACGCTCGAACCAGGGGCGCAGCACCGCCAGGTCGAGCGCCTCGCCGCCGAAGATCACCCAGCGCAGCGCCGTGGCGCCGGCCGGCAGCGCGGCCGCGGGCAGGGCGGCGAGCTGGTAGAAGGCCGACGGCGTCTGGTTGAGCACCGTGACCCGTTCGTCAAGGATCTGGCGCGCCAGGTCGGCGGGCGAGCGGCTGTCGTCGAACGAGACCACCGCCAGGCGGCCGCCGTGCAGCAGCGCCCCCCACAGCTCCCACACCGAGAAATCGAAGGCGGCGGAGTGGAAGAGCGTCCAGACGTCGTGCCGGTCGAAGCCGAACCAGCCGGCGGTCGCCGCGAACAGGCGCAGGACCTGCGCGTGCGAGACCATCACTCCTTTGGGCGTGCCGGTCGACCCCGAGGTGTAGATCACGTAGGCCAGGTCGTCGGCCGAGGCGCCGCTGCGCGGGGCGTCGCCGGGCATTCGTGCCAGCGCCGCGGCGTCCGCTTCCAGGCGTAGCAGCGCCGGCCCGCTGCCGTCCTCGGCCAGCTCGCCGGCCCGCTCGCCGGCCAGGGGGCCGACGGTCACCATCACCGACGCGCGCGTGTCGCGCAGCACCCAGGCCAGCCGCGCCGCGGGATAGGCCGGGTCCAGCGGCACATACGGGCAACCGGCCTTGAGCACGCCCAGGATCGCGATCGCCAGCTCGGGACCGCGCTCGCAGCAGACCGCGACCGGCAGGCGCGGCCGGACGCCGAGGCGGTGCAGGCGGTGGGCGAGCTGATTGGCGCGGCGGTCGAGCTCGGCGTAGCTGAGCCGGCGCTCGCCGGCGCTCACCGCCACGGCGTCCGGCGTGCGCGCCGCCCAGGCCGCGAACCGGTCGTGCAGGCAGCCCGCCGGCGGTGGCGTGAGCGCGGCCTCGGCCCACTCGTGGAGCAGCTGGTGGCGCTCGCCGGCCGCGAGCGGCGACAGCGCATCGAGCCGGCGCTCGGGGTCGCCGGCCAGGCCGGCGAGCAGCTCGCAGAGATGCCCCAGCAGGCGGCGGATGGTCGCGGGCTCGAAGCGGCGGCGGTCGAACAGGGCGCGCAGCCGCAGCGTCTCGCCGGGCAGGATCTGCAGCGCCAGCGGGTAGTGGGTGCGCTGCCAGACGACGGGTTCGCCGACCACATGCAGGGCGCCGTCGCCGTTGCCCCGGGCGAGCGCGGGGTCCACGGGGTAGTTCTCGAACGCCAGCAGGGTGTCGAAGAGCGGCCGGCCGTGCTCGACGCCGCTCCACTCCTGGACCTTGACCAGCGGGCTGAACTCGAAGCGGCGCTGCTCGGCGCTCAGCTCCTGCAGCCGGCGCAGCCACCCGCGCACCGGCGCCGCGCCGTCGACGCGGACCCGCATCGGCAGGGTGTTGACGAACAGACCCACCATCGCCTCGGCCCCCGCCAGCTCCGCCGGCCGGCCGGCGCTGGTGACCCCGAACACCGCCTCGGGATGGCCGGTGTGATACGACAGCAGCAGCGCCCAGGCGCCCTGCAGCAGGGTGTTGAGCGTCAGGTGCCAGGAGCGCGCCACGGCGGCGAGCCGGCCCGAGTCGGGAACCTCGAGGCGCAGCAGGCCGTGATCGTCCTCGCCGCCGGCCCAGCTTGCGGGATCGTGGTCGCCGGCCAGCGGCGGCGCCGGCGACCAGCCGGCAAACAGCTGCCGCCAGCTGCTCTCGGCCTCTCCGAGGTCTCTCGTCTGCAACCAGGCGATGTAATCGCGGAAAGGACGGCAGCCGGCGAGCGCCACGTCCTGCCCGCCGACGAGCACGCCGTAGAGCTGGAACAGCTCGGCCAGGACGATCGCCACCGACCAGCCGTCGAGCACCAGGTGCTGGTAGGTCCAGACCAGCTGGTGGAGGTCCGGCGCGCGGCGGATCAACCGCAGGCGCATCAGCGGCGCGGACCCGAGGTCGAAGCCGCGCCGCCGTTCCGCCAGCAGCAGCTCCGCCTGGCGCCCGGGCTGGCCGGCGGCGGGTACGGCGAGCCAGTCCGCCTCCTCGAGCGGCAGCGGCACGTCGCGCTGCACCACCTGCAGCGGCCGCTCGAGACCGTCCCACAGGAATGCGGTGCGCAGCGCGGCGTGGCGCTCCTGGACGCGCCGCCAGGCGGCGGCGAAGGCGGCATGGTCGAGGGGCCCGGCGAGAGTGCAGCTGAGCTGCTCGCAGTACTCGCCTTCCCGGCCGCCGGCGAGATGATGAAAGAGCAGACCCTCCTGGAGCGGCGACAGCGGATAGACCGCCTCGACGTTGTCGCGCACCGTCATCGCGTGGCCCTGGCGGCGGTGCCGCGCTCGAGCAGATGGAACACCTGGGCCAGCTCGCCCTCGGAGAGCAACGGCTCGGTGGGCGGCTCGCCAGGCGGCGCGATCGCCGCCGCCTGAGCGGGGATGGTGGCGGCGAGCTCGGCGAGCGTCTGGTGCTGGAAGATCTCCCGGGCGGTGAGCGCCAGCCCGGACTGCCGGGCGCGCGCCGCCGCGCGCATCGCCAGGATGGAGTCGCCTCCCAGCTCGAAGAAGTTGTCGTCGACCGAGACCGCCTCGAGGCCGAGGAGCTCGCGCCAGATCTGGGCGAGGCGTCGCTCGGTCGCATTGCGCGGCGCCACCGCCGCGCTCCGGGCTGCATGGCGGCGCTCGGGCCGGGGCAGGGCCCGGCGGTCGACCTTGCCGTTGGGGGTGTGGGGTAGGGAGGCGAGCAGCGCGAACGCCGCCGGGACCATGTACTCGGGCAGGCTCAGGGCCAGGTGGCGCCGCAGCTCGCGGGGCAGCCGCTCGCGCGCCGCGGCGGCGCTCTCGCCGTCGGCGCCGTCGGCGCCGTTCGCGCCGTTCGCGTCGTTCGCGGCGTTCGCAGCGTGCCAGGGGGCCCGCGGCACCACGTAGGCGACCAGACGGGGCTCGGCGGGAGGATCGTGCCGCAACAGCGCCACCGCCTCCGCCACCGCCGGGTGGGCCAGCAGCGCGGCCTCGATCTCGCCGAGCTCGATGCGGAAACCGCGCAGCTTTACCTGGTGGTCGATCCGGCCCAGGTAATCGACCATGCCGTCGCGGCGGAGGCGCGCCAGGTCCCCGGTGCGGTAGAGCCGCGCTCCGGGCTCCGCCGCCTCGGGATCGGGCAGGAAGCGCTCGGCCGTCAGCTCCGGCCGGCCGCGATAGCCGCGGGCCAGCTGCACGCCGCCGATCCAGAGCTCCCCGGGCACCCCGATCGGCAGCCGGTTCAGCTCGGGGTCGCGGACCGTCAGGCGGGTGTTGGCGAGGGGGCGGCCGAGCTCGACCACCGCCCCCTCGCCGTCGCCCGCCACGTGCGCCGCGGACGCCCAGATCGTCGTCTCGGTCGGGCCGTAGAGATTCCACATCGCGATGCCCAGGCCGAGCAGGCGGCCGGCCAGCTCTCGCTGCAGGGCTTCGCCGCCGCACAGGGCCTTGAAGCCGTGCGGCGGGAGCCATCCGGCGTCGAGCAGCAGCCGCCAGCTGGCAGGCGTCGCCTGCATGGCCGTGGCTGCCGATCGCCCCAGCAGCCCGGCCAGGCTCTCGCCGTCGCGCAGGTCGTCTTGCTGCGCGATCTCCAGGCGAGCGCCGGCCAGCAGCGGCAGCCAGAGCTCGAGGCCGGCGATGTCGAAGGCCAGGGTGGTGACGGCCAGGAAGCTGTCCGCCGGGGTGAGTCCCGGGTCGCGGCTCATCGCCAGCAGGAAGTTGAGCAGCGACCGGTGGCTCACCACCACGCCCTTCGGCCGGCCGGTCGACCCCGAGGTGTAAAGGACATAGGCCGGCAGCGCGCCGGCCGCGGCCGCAGCGAGCGCGGTGCGCGGCGGTGCCGCGGCCGGCGCGAGGTCGTCGAGCAGGACCAGGCGGGGGCCGCCGGCGCCGGCCTCCGGGCCGGGCGCGAAGCCGGCCAGGCCTCCGAGCAGGGCGCCGCGGCCGAGCAGCAGCGGTGCCGCCGAGTCCCGCAGGACGTGGTGCAGGCGCTCGCGCGGGTGGGCCGGATCGAGGGGCAGGTAGGCGCCGCCGGCGGCCAGCACCGCCAGCGGGGCGACGACCAGGTCGATGCCGCGTTCCAGGCACAGGCCGACCGCGACCTCGGGTCCGACGCCCAGGGATTGCAGCGCGCCGGCCAGCCGGCCGACCCGCAGGCAGAGTGCGCGGTAGCTCAGCGCCGCCGCGCCGCAGACCACGGCGATCGCGTCCGGGCGGCGGGCCGCCTGCGCGGCGATCCAGCGGTCGATCCGGGACTCGGCAGGCAGCTCCGCCGCGGTCGCGTTCCATTCGGCCAGCTGCTGGGCCTCGGCCGGCGTCAGCAGCGGCAGCTCGGAGAGGCGCCGCCCCGGTACCGCCACGGCGCCGCGCAGCAGCTCGCCGAGATGCGCCAGCAGCCGCGCGACCGTTGCCCGATCGAACAGCTCGCGGCTGTATTCGACGGTTGCCGCCACCTCGCCCGCGGCCTCGCTCCACTGGCAGCTCAGGTCGAACTTCGCCGTGCCGCTGGCCAGCGGGTGTGGCGTGAGCGTCACGTCGTCGCCGAGCCGCCGCACCGGCAGCAGCTCCTCGGCCATCAGCGCCAGGACCTGGAACAGCGGCGCATGGGCGAGATCACGGCGCGGCCGGAGCGCCTCCACCAGCAGCTCGAACGGCAGCTCCTGGTGGGCGTGGGCGGCGAGCATCGCGTCACGCACCCGCGCCAGCGCCTCGCCGAAGCTCGGGTCTCCTGCGAGGCTGGTGCGCAGCACCAGGGTGTTGACGAACAGCCCGATCAGCGGCTCCGTCGCCAGCTGCGTGCGCCCCGCGACCGGGAACCCGAGCACCTGGTCGTCCTGGGCGGTGTAGCGTCGCAGCAGTGCCTGGAAGGCGGTGACGAGCACCATGAACGGGGTCGCCCGCCGCTCCCGGGCCAGCGCGTGGAGCGGCCGCACCAGGTCGTGTCCGCAGCTCGCCGCCGCCACCGCGCCGGCGTGGTCGGGCACCGCCGGCCGCGGCCGGTCAGCCGGCAGCTCGAGCACCGGCGCCGCGGCAGCGAGGCGGCCGCGCCAGAAATCGAGCAGCCCGTCGAGCGCCGCGCCGCGCAGCCAGCCCCGCTGCCAGAGCGCGTAATCGGCGTACTGCACCGCCAGCTCGCCGAGCGGCGACGGGCGGCCGGCCGCAAAGGCCCCATAGAGCGTGCCCAGCTCGCGCACCATGACCCCGAGCGACCAGCCGTCGGCGGCGATGTGGTGCACGGTGCAGAGCGCCAGGCAGCGGTCTCCGGTCAGCCGCACCAGGGTGCCGCGCAGCAGCTGGTCGCGGGTCAGATCGAACGGCCGCGCCGCCTCCTGCCGCGCCCGCCGGAAGGCCTCGCGCCAGCGGGCGCCGTCCGGCTCCGCCGGCAGCGAGCGCAGGTCGATCACCGTCAGCTCGAAGCGCCCCGCCGGCCGCACCAGCTGCGCCGGTTCGTCGCCTGCCAGGGCAAAGCCGGTGCGCAGCGCCTCATGGCGGCGCACGATCTCGGCCATCGCCCGCCGCAGCGCGGTCTCCGACAGCGGACCGTGCAGCTCGAGAGCGAGCGGGACGTTGTAGAGCGGCGTGCCGGGCCATAGCTCCTCGAGCACCCAGAGCCGGCGCTGGGCGAACGACAGCGGCAGCGGCGCCGGGCGCGGCTGCGGCACCAGCGGCGGCGCGGCCGCCGCCGCCGCCGGGGCAGCGATCCGGCGCGCCAGCGCCGCCGGGGTCGGTGCCGCGAAGAGCG
Source organism: Thermoanaerobaculia bacterium (assembly GCA_035308185.1). GTDB lineage: Bacteria > Acidobacteriota > Thermoanaerobaculia > Multivoradales > UBA5704 > JASLEW01. The sequence goes on from DATGHG010000163.1 coordinate 15,009, forward strand.
CCTCGAGCGTGATCTCGACGCCGAGCTCGTGGCGCAGCTGCGACAGCAGCCGGGTGCCGAGCAGCGACTGGCCGCCGAGCTCGAAGAAGTCGTCGTCCGCACCCACCGCGCCGACCCCGAGCAAGGTCTCGAAGAGGGCGGCGATGCGGGACTCGGTGGCGTCGCGCGGTGCCTGGACCGGCGAGCCGGGCGGCGCGGCGACGATCGCGGGCGCGCTGGCCGCCGGCGCGGTGGCCGCCCGCGCCGTCGCGGCGGCGAAGAGCCCGGGCGCGGATCCTCCTGCCGGCTCGATCCAGTAGCGGCGGCGCTGGAACGGATAGCCGGGCAGCGGCAGGCGGCGGCGCTCGGCGGCCCCGCCGCCGTGCAAGGCGATCCAGTCGAGGTCGACGCCGGCGAGCCAGAGGCGCCCGGCGGCGCGCAGCAAGACCTCCAGGTCGTCCTCGGTGCTGCGCGGCCGGCGCATGGCGGCGACCACCTCGGTGCTGCCGTGGCCGCGGCCCGCCGGGCCCGCCGGCGCCTGCCGCCGTACCAGCTCTCCGAGCGTCCGCCCCGGCCCGATCTCGAGGAGGAGGAGGCCGCCGCCCTCGCCGGCGCCGGCGACCAGCCGGCCGGCAGCGTCGCCGAAGCGGACGGTGGCGCGCAGGTGGCGCACCCAGTAGGCCGGATCGGTCGCCTGCGCGGCGTCGATCCAATCCCCGGTCAGGCTCGACAGGTAGGGGACCGCCGGTGCGTGCAGCGTCACCCGCGCCACGCGCTCGGCGAACGCGCCGAGGATCGGGTCCAGCATGGCGGAGTGGAAGGCGCGCGTGGCGGCGAGGCGCCGGCAGCCGACCGCTTGCGCGGCGAGGCGCGCCTCGAGCCCGGCAATCGCCTCCTCCGGGCCGGCGGCGACGCACTGATCGGGCGCATTGACCGCGGCCAGGGCGAGCCCGGGTCCGAGTCGCGGCGCCAGCTCGGCCTCGGCCAGGTCCACGGCCAGCATGGCGCCCGCCGGCAGGCTCTGGATCAGCTCGCCGCGCGCCGCCACCAGGTCGAGCGCGTCCTCGCGCGACAGCACGCCCGCCAGGCAGGCGGCCGCGTACTCCCCGACGCTGTGGCCGAGCATCGCCCGCGGCGCCACGCCCCAGGCGAGCCACAGCCGGGCGAGCGCCAGCTCGACGGCGAGCAGGGCCGGCTGGGCGAAGCGGGTCTCTTGCAGCGCCCGCGCCGCCGCCTCGCGCTGCTCGGCCGGCGGATAGAGCAGCTCGCGCAGGTCCCGGCCCAGCGGCCGCTGCAGCCGCTCGGCGGCGGCGTCGATCTCGCGGCGGAAGAGCGGTTCGGCCGCGTACAGGCCGCGGCCCATGTCGAGGTGCTGCGCGCCCTGCCCGGGGAACAGGAAGACGACCGGGAGCGCCGCCGGCGGCAGTTGGGAAGCCAGCCGTCGCCGCGGCAGCTCGCCGCCCAAGGTCCGCCGCGCCTCCGCGCCGTCCCTGCAGACGACGGCCCGGCGGCACGCCAGCTGCCGGCGGCCGGTCTGTAGCGTCCAGGCCACGTCGGCGAGCGGCGCCTCGGGGTGGCGCGCCAGCCAGGCGGCCAGCCGCTGCGCCGCCGCGTCCAGCGCCGGCGCGCTGGCGGCCGACAGGGGCAGCAGCTGCCAGCCCCTCGCCGGCGCTGCCGTTGCCGAGGGCCCGGGCGCCGGCGGCGCCTCCTCGAGGATCAGGTGCACGTTGGTGCCGGCAAGCCCGAAGGAGCTGACGCCGGCGCGGCGCGGTCCGGCGCCGGCCGGCCAGGGCGCCAGCCGGCTGTTGACGTAGAACGGGCTCGCCGCGAAGTCGATCCGCGGGTTCGGCACCGCGAAGTGCAGACTGGCCGGGATCTCGCGGCGTTCGAGGGCGAGCACGGTCTTGATCAACCCGGCGATGCCGGCGGCCGCGCCGAGGTGGCCGATGTTGGTCTTGACCGAGCCGATCGGGCAAAAGCCGCTGCGGCCGGTGCCGGTGCGGAAGGCGCCGGTCAGGGCGTCGATCTCGATCGGGTCGCCCAGCGAGGTGCCGGTGCCATGGGCCTCCACGTAGCTCACGCTGTCCGGGGAGATGCCGGCGCGCGCCAGCGCCGCGCCCACCACCCGCTGCTGCGCGGTGAGGCTCGGCGCGGTCAGCCCCACCTTGTGGGCGCCGTCGTTGTTGATCGCCGAGCCCAGCACGACGGCGCGGATGGTGTCGCCACCCGCGACCGCATCCGCCAGCCGTTTGAGCACCACGATGCCGGCGCCGGAGCCGTGCACGGTGCCGTCGGCGCCGGCGTCGAAGCTGCGGCAGCGGCCGCGCGGCGATTCGATCCCGCCCTCCTCGTGCAGGTGGCCCGAGCGCTGCGGCACCTTGATCGAGCTGGCTCCTGCCAGCGCGAGGTCGCAGTCGCCGGCGAGCAGCGACTGGCAGGCGAGATGGACGGCGACCAGCGCGGTCGAGCAGGCGGTCTGCACGTTGACGCTCGGTCCATCGAGGCCCAGGCGGTAGGAGATCTGTGCGGTCAGGTAGTCGGTGCCGGTGCCCAAGGCCACCTGGTAGGCCCCCACCGCCGCCAGCAGCTCGGGCCGGGTGGCCAGGTTGTTGAGGAAATAGCTCGACGGGCTGGCGCCGGCGTAGACGCCGATCCGGCCGGGGCAGCGCCGCGGATCGCAGCCGGCGTCGTCGAGCGCTTCCCAGGCGCATTCGAGCAGGAGACGGAACTGCGGGTCCATCATCTCCGCCTGGCGCGGCGGCACCTCGAACAGCTCGGCGTCGAACAGGTCCTCGCCCTCGATCGCGCCCAGTGCAGCCACGAAGCGCGGGTCGGCGGCGAGCGCCGGGTCGACGCCGGCCGCGGCGAGCTCGGCGGCGGAAAAGCGCGAGATCGATTCGACGCCCGCCCGCAGGTTCTGCCAGAACGCCTCGAGATCGACGGCGCCCGGGAACCTGCCGGCCATGCCGACGACGGCGATGCGACGGTCGCCGGACGCGGCCCCGGAGGCGTCCGGAGCCGCTGCCGGGCGGTGGGCGAGAACGGCCGCCGGCGCGGTCTCTGGCGGCCGGCCCAGATGCGCGGCCTGGGCGCCCACCGTCGGGTGCCGGAACAGATCGACCAGCGGCACCTCGCACCCCAGCAGCTCCTGCAACTGGCTGTGCAAGCGGACGAGCAGCAGCGAATGGCCGCCCCGGTCGAAGAAATTGTCGTCGACGCCGACCGCCTCGACCCCGAGCAGCTCCCGCCAGAGCGCGGCGATCTGCCGCTCGCGCAGGTTTTGCGGCGCTGCAAGCTCGCGCCCGGCCGCCGCCTCCGTGGGTTCGAGAAGCGCCAGGGCGCGGCGGTCGACCTTGCCGTTCGGCGTCAACGGCAGCCGCTCGAGCTGGACGAAGGCGGCCGGCAGCATGTAGGCCGGCAGGCGCTCGCGCACGGCCTCGCGCAGGCTGCCGAGCGCGACCGCGCCCGGGTGCTCGGGCACGATGTAGGCGGCGAGGCGGAGCTCGCCGCGCCACGGCCGCGCCAGGACGACCGCCTCGCGCACGCCGGCCACCGCGCCCAGCGCTGCCTCGATTTCGGCCGGCTCGATGCGAAAGCCGCGGATCTTCACCTGCTGGTCGGCGCGGCCGGCGAAGGCCACCTCGCCGTCCGGCAGGTAGCGGGCGAGATCGCCGGTGCGGTAGATGCGGTCGGCGGCCACGCCGGTGAACGGGTTGGCCTGAAACTTCTCGGCGGTGAGCGCCGGGTCGCCGAGGTAGCCGAGCGCGAGATGGGGGCTGCGCACCGCGATCTCGCCCAGCTCGCCGACGCCGGCCAGCAGTCCCGAGGGATTGATCACCAGCAGCTGGACGTCCGGCATGCCGCGGCCGAGCGGCAGCACCTGCAGGTCCCCCGCGGCGTTCGCCGCGCTCGCGCCGGCGGTGGTGGGAGCGGCGGCGGCGAGGTGGTAGGCGACGGCGCGCTGGGTCTCGGTCGAGCCGTAGAGATTGACGCAGGTCGCCCCAGGCGCCAGCGCGCGGATGCGGGCCACGTCGCGCCGGGTCAGCGCGTCTCCCACCAGCAGCACCCGGCGCAGGCTGGGAACCGTGGTGTTTTCCCCTGCCGCCGGAGGCTCGGTCAGCAGCTGCGCCATCGCCGGAGTCAGGTGGGCGACGGTGATGCCCGCGCGCGCCATCCAGGCCGCGAGCCTGCCGGCGACGGCGACGTCCTCGGGGTCGGGCACGACGATCGCCGCGCCCAGGTAGAGTGGGGTGAACAGGTCGCGCTGCAACGGATCGTGCGCCAGGCCCGAGAGCAGGCTGAAGCGGTCGCCGGCGTCGAGCTCGAAGCGCCGGCACTGCCAGGGCAGGAAGTGTGAAAGCGAGCCGTGCCTGCCGACGATCCCCTTCGGCACGCCGGTCGAGCCGGAGGTGAAGCCGAGCACCGCCGGGTCGTCCGGCCCCACCGCCGCCCGCACCGGCGCGGCCGGCGCCGAGAGGTCGGCAAGGCATGCCAACACGGCCTCCCGCCCGCCGGCGGGGAGCTCCAGCCGCGCGCCGCCAGCCGCTGCCAGGCAGCTCTCCACGGCCGGCGGCGGCGCGCCTGCCGCCGCCAGCCCCAGCCAGGCCCGCGGCGCCGCCAGGCGCAGGATCGCCGCCAGCCGCGCTGCCGGGTAGGCGGGATCGAGGATGGTGAAGGCGGCGCCGGTCCTGAGCGCGCCGAGCACCGCCAGGGCGAGCGGTGCGCTGCGATGGGCCCAGATCGCCACCGTCTCGCCGCGGCCGATGCCGCGTCCGGCCAGCCAACGCGCCAGGCGGTCGCTCGCCGCGTCGAGCTCGCCGTAGGTCCAGCCGCCCTCGCGGTCGGCGATGGCGAGGCGCTCCGGCGCGGCCGCGGCGCGGGCGGCGAAGAGGTCGTGCACGGCGCCCCGCCATGAGGTGTCGAGGGCGGCGGTGGGGTCGGGCAGCACGGTGCGGGCGCGGGCCGTCGCGAGCGGCAGCGCGGCGACCGGCGCGTCCGGCTGGGCCGCGGCCAGCTCGAGCAGCAGCGCCAGCTGATCGAGCAGCTCCTGGATCCTCGCGGCGTCGAAAAGGTCGGCGTTGTACACCAGATCGCAGGCGAGGCCCGCCGCGGTATCGGCGACGTAGAAGGTGAGGTCGAACTTCGCCGGCAGCTCTCGCGGGGTGAGCGGCTCGATGGCGAGGTCGGCAAGGCGAACCTCGGTTGGCGGCAAGTTGAGCAGGTTCAGGAAGACCTGGAAGAGCGGCGTCCGCGACAGGTCGCGCGCGGGCTGGACGTCGGCGAGCACGGCCTCGAACGGCACCTCCTGGTGCGCGAAGGCGCCGAGGGTCGCCTCGCGCGCTCGCGCCAGCAGCTGCCGGAAGGAGGGCCCGCCCGCCAGCTCGGTGCGCAGCACCAGGGTGTTGAGAAAGAACCCGATCAGCCCTTCCGTCTCCACCAGCCTGCGGCCGGCGATGGGAGCGCCGATCAGCACGTCCTGCTGTCCGCTCCAGCGCCCCAGGAGCGTCGCGATGGCGGCGAGCAGGATCATGAACAGCGTCGCTCCCTCATCGCGCCCCAGGGCGTGCAGGCGCGCCGCCAGGTCCGGCGCGAGCAGCGCCCGGCGCTCGCCGCCGCGGAAGGTCTGCAGGGCCGGGCGCGGCCGATCGGTCGGTAGATCGAGGGCCGGTGGCTCCCCGGCCAGCGTCCGCCGCCAGTAGTCGAGCTGCCGCTCGAGGCGCTCGCCGGCGAGCCCGGCGCGCTGCCAGGCCGCGAAGTCCGCGTACTGCACCGGCAGCTCGGGCAGCGGGCTCGGCCGGCCGGCCACGAACGCCGCGTAGAGCGCCGTGAGCTCCCGGATCAGCACCCCCAGCGACCAGCCGTCCGAGACGATGTGATGGTGGTCGAGCCGCAGCACGTGCTCTGCCGGCCCCAGCCGCAGCAGACAGGGACGGAGGAGCGGCCCGCGGGCCAGGTCGAAGGGGCGCCGCGCCGCCGCCTCGCCGAGGCGCGATGACTCGGCAAGGCCGCCGGGCGGCGCGAGCGCCGCGAGGTCGATCTGCGGCAGGAAGGGTGGCGGCGGCGGCAGGATCACCTGGTGCGGCTCGCCGCCCGCGGCGCTGAAGATGGTGCGCAGCGATTCGTGGCGGCGCACCAGCTCGGCAAGCGCGGCGGCGAGGTGCCGCGGCGCCAGCCGACCCCGCAGGCGCAGGGCCATGGCGATGTGCAGCGCCGTGGAGCCCGGCTCGAGCTGGTCGAGGAACCAGAGGCGCTCCTGGCCGGACGAGAGCGGCAGCGGTCCCTGGCGGGAGGCCGGACGCAGCGGCGGCAGCGGCGGCAATTCGGCTCCGTCCGCCGTCGCTGCCAGCCGCGCCTCGATCCGCCGCGCCAGGGCGCGCACGGTCGGCGCCTCGAACAGCTCGCGCACCGCGAGCTCGACCCCCAGCGCGTCACGCAGGCGCGCCATCACCCGCATCGCCAGCAGCGAGTGGCCGCCGAGAGCGAAGAAGTCCTCGTCCGCGCCGACCGCCTGCCGTTGCAGCAGCTGCGACCAGATGCCGGCCACCAGCTCTGCCACCGGCCCCTGGGGTACCGCCTCGCCTGGGGGACTGGTGGTGGACGGCGCCGGCAGCGCCCGGCGGTCCACCTTCCCGGCCGGCGTCAGCGGCAGCGCCGCCAGGCTCACCAGGGCCGCGGGCACCATGTAGGCGGGCAGCCGGGCGCGGAGGGCGGCGCGGACCGCGTCGTGCTGCAGGTCCGGGATGGCCGGCACCAGGTACGCCACCAGGCGGCGCTCGCCGGGCGAGTCCTCGCGCATGATCACCGCCGCCGCCGCCAGGCCGGGCTGCTCCAGGAGCGCCGCCTCGATCTCGCCCGGCTCGACGCGGAAGCCGCGGACCTTCACCTGGCGGTCGAGGCGGCCGAGGAGCTCGAGAGTGCCGTCCGCCAACCAGCGCACCAGGTCGCCGGTGCGATACAGGCGCCCCCCGGGCGCCGGCACGAAGCGCTCGGCGGTCAGCTCCGGGCGCCCGAGATAACCGCTGGCGAGGCCTTCGCCGCCCGCCATCAGCTCGCCGGCCACGCCCACCGGGACCCGCTCGCCATGGCGATCCCACACCTCGACGAAGGTGCCGGCGATCGGCCTGCCGATCGGCACCGGTGCGTCCGGAGCGCCGTCCGCGGCGGCGGGCGCGAGAGCCGCGCTCAGCCGGTGACAGCAGGTGAAGGTGGTGTTCTCGGTCGGTCCATAGCCGTTGACGAGCCGGGTGCCGGGCAGCAGCGACAGCGCGCGGCGCACGTGCGAAGGCGACAGCACGTCGCCGCCGGCGAGCAGCTCGCGCAGGCCGCGCCAGCCGCCGGGGGCGCCGTGGAGATCCTCGATCACCTGGTGGAAGAGCCCGGCGGTCAGCCAGAGGGTGGTGACGCCGTGGCGCTCCAGCGCCGCGCCCAAGCTGTGGGCGTTCGGCAGGTGGTCCGGAAAGAGCGCCAGGCGCCCGCCGTTTGCCAGTGCGCCCCAGATCTCGAAGGTGGAGGCGTCGAAGGCCAGCGGCGCCAGCTGCAAGCAGACCCGGTCGGGGCCGAAGTCGGCGTAGGACGCCTGCTTGACGAGACGGACCACGGCGCGATGGGGGATGGCGACACCCTTCGGCGCGCCGGTCGAGCCCGAGGTGTAGGTCACATAGGCGAGATCGTCGGGGCCGGTTTCGGCAGCCGTGCTCTCGGCAGTCTCTCCGGTCTCGGCGGTCTCGGGTTCCGGGCAGAGCGCCTCGACGCCGTGGCCGGCGAGGTCCAGGGAGAGGCTCTGCAGCAGCGGACGCCGCGTCAGCATCACGGCCGGGCGGGCGTCCTCGATCATCCAGCGGAGCCGCGCCGGCGGGTAGGAAGGGTCGAGCGGCAGATAGGCGGCGCCGGCCTTGAGGATGGCCAGCAGGCCGACCACCATCTCCGGCGAGCGCTCCAGGCAGAGGCCCACGCGTGCCCCGGGCCCCACGCCGCGCCGGCGCAGGTCGCGGGCGAGGCGATTGGCGCGGGCATCGAGCTGGCCGTAGGTGAGGACTTTGGCGGTCCCGCCAGGGCCGTCCCAGACCACCGCCACCGCATCCGGGGCGAGCGCTGCCTGCCTCGCGACGCAGGTGTGGAGCGAGGCCTGCGGCGCGGCGGCGAGCGCGGTCGCGTTCCACTCCCGCAGCTGCTGGCGCTCCGCGGGCGCGAGCAGCGGCAGCGCCGCGAAGGAGCGCTCGGGATCGGCCGCGGCGCCCGCGAGCAGGGTCGCGAAGTGGCGCCAGAGTCGGCCCGCCGTGGCGGCGTCGAAGAGATCGCAGTCGTGCTCGAGCGTGCCGGCGAGCGGCAAGAGGGCCGGTCCCTGTGCTGCGGCCGGCGCGGGCTCGGTGAGGGAGAGGGTCAGGTCGAACTTGGCCACGCCGCTGTCGGCGGTGAGCGGCTCGAGGCGCACGCCGGCCAGCTCGAACGCGGTGAAGGGCTCGTTCTGCAGCGCCAGGACCACCTGCACGAGCGGCGCGTGGGCGAGGCTGCGCTCCGGCTGCAGCGCTTCCACCAGCGCCTCGAACGGCAGGTCCTGGTGCGCGTAGGCCCCGAGCGTCGTCTCGCGCACCCGGTCCAGGAGGTCCAGGAAGCTCGGGGCCCCTGTCAGATCGATCGGCAGCGCCAGCGTGTTGACGAAGCAGCCGATGAGCCCCTCGGTCTCCGAACGCCGCCGACCCGCGATCGGCGCTCCCACCACGATGCGCTGCGCGCCGCTGAGCCGCGACAGCAGCGCTGCAAACGCGGCGAGGAGAACCATGAACAGCGTCACTCCACGCGGCCCGGCATCGCCGGGCCGGGCGCGGCGCTGCCGGCCGAGCGCGGCGAGCGCCGACGCCGGCGCCGCGGCGAGATTCACCGGCAGCTGCCTGCCGCGCATACTGCGCGGCACCCGCCGCGGACGATCGAGCGGCAGCTCGAGCAGCGGCGGGAACCCGGCAAGGCGGGACCGCCACCAGGCCAGCAGGGCCTCGAGCCGCTCGCCGGTCAGCCAGCGGCGCTGCCAGAGCGCGAAGTCGGCGTACTGGATGGGCAGCTCGGGCAGCGGCGAGGGCCGGCCGGCGGTGAACGCCGCATAGAGCGACGCCAGCTCGCCGGCCAGCACCCGCGTCGACCAGCCGTCGCCGGCGACGTGATGCAGGGTCAGCTGCAGCACGTGCTCGCGCGCGCCGAGGATCAGCAGCGCGCCGCGCAGCGGCGGTCCCAGGTCGAGATCGAAGGGCCGCGCCGCTGCCGCCGCCACCAGCGCCGCCGTGACCGCCTGCCGCCGCTCCCGCGGCAACCGCGAGAGATCGATCCGGCAAAGGGGGAACGCCGACGCCGCCAGGATGCGCTGCACCGGCTCCCCCCGCTCGACGGCGAACACCGTCCGCAGCACCTCGTGCCGGCGGACGACCTCTCCCAGGGCCGCCGCCAGCGGCCTCACCGCCAACTCGCCGCAGACCCGCAGCGCCAGCGGCAGCAGATAGAGCGGCCGGCGGTCCGCCAGCTGCTCGACGAACCAGAGCCGCTGCTGGGCGAAGGAGAGCGGCAGGGGGACGTTCCGCGGCGCTCGCGGGATCGCCGGCGGCAGCGCCTGGGAGGATGGCGGCGAGGATGGCGACGGCGCCTCGCCCGCGCTCGGTTGCAGCGCTTGCTCGATGCGCGCCGCCAGGCCGCGCAGGGCGGGGGCCTCGAACACGACGCGCAGCGGCAGCTCGACGCCGAAGGCGGCGGCGATCCGCGACACCACCCTCGCGGCCAGCAGCGAATGCCCGCCGAGGACAAAGAAATCGTCGCCGGCGCCGACCCGCTCCACTCCCAGCACCGCTTCCCAGATCGCTGCCAGCCCTTCCTCGACCGGCCCCTGCAGGGGCAGTGCCGGCCCCTCGCTCCGCTCGCCGCCTGCTGCCGGCGGCGCCGGCAGGGCCGCGCGGTCCACCTTGCCGTTGGGTGTCAGCGGCAGCGCTGGCAGGGGCACCAGCGCCACCGGGATCATGTAGTCCGGGAGCCGCGCACGCAGCGCCTCGCGCCAGCGGGGCGGCGGCCCGGCTCCCGGCGCCATCACCAGGTAGGCGACCAGGCGACGCATGCCCGGCAGGTCCTCGCGCACCATCACCATCGCCCGCTCCACTCCCGGCTGCTCCTGGAGCGCGGCCTCGATCTCGCCCGGCTCGATGCGGAAGCCACGGAGCTTCACCTGGTGGTCGATGCGGCCCAGGAACTCGAGCGTGCCATCGCCGCGCCGGCGGGCCAGGTCGCCGGTGCGATAGAGGCGCTCGCCGGGCCGCGCGGCGAAGGGATCGGGGACGAAGCGTTCGGCGGTCAGCGCCGGCTGGCCCAGGTAGCCGCGCGCGACGCCGTCGCCGCCCAGGAAGAGCTCGCCCGCCACGCCTGCCGGCACCGGTTGCAGCGCGCGATCGAGGACCTGGGCGCGGGTGCCGGCGATCGGGCGCCCGATCGCCGGCGCGCGGCGGTCCTCGCACCCGATGGCCGCCCAGGTCGAGTAGGTCGTGGTCTCGGAGGGGCCGTAGAGGTTGAGGACGCGCCGCACCCGGGAGTGCCGGCACAGCGCATCGGCCAGCTCGCGCGGCAGCGCCTCCCCCGCCAGGTTGACCGTGGCGAGCGCGACGGGCAGCTGCCCGAGACGCATCAGCTCCGCCATCGCCGACGGCACCGTGTTGATCAGCGTCACCTCCGCGGCCGCCGGCAGCCAGGGCAGCTCCAGCACGTTGGCGGCAAGGATCACCTTGCCGCCGCTGGCGAGCGGCACGAAGATCTCGAAGACCGACAGGTCGAAAGCGATCGAGGTCGCCGCGAGCACACCCTCCAGCTCGCCCGGGCGAAAGGCCTGCAAGGCCCAGCCGACCAGCGCGACGGCCGCACGATGCTCGATGGCCACTCCCTTCGGCCGGCCCGTCGATCCCGAGGTGTAGATGACGTATGCCAGGCTGCCGGGCGTCGTCGCCGGGAGATCCGGCGCGATCTCGGCCGCGATCTCGGCCGCGATCTCGCGGTCGACGCAGACGGTGTGGCCGGCGAACGGCGGCAGTCTGGCCAGCAGCCGCTCCTGGGTCAGCACCACCGGCGCGGCGGTCTCGGCGAGGATCCAGGACAGCCGCTGGGACGGCGCCGCGACGTCCAGCGGGACGTAGGCGCCGCCTGCCGCCAGCGTCCCCAACATCGCCACCACCATCGACGGGCTGCGCTCGATGGCGATGCCGACGGCGACTTCGGGACCGACGCCGATGCCGCGCAGCCGCGCCGCCAGCGCCGCGGCGTCGGCGCAGAGCTCGGCGTAGGTCCGTCGCACCGAGCCATGGACCAGCGCCACCGCCCGCGGCGTCCGGCGCGCCTGCGCCAGGACCAGCTCGTAAAGACCGGCCGCGTGGGGCGGCCCACCCGGTGCCGAATGCCATTCCCACAGCAGCTGGTGCCGCTCGGCTTGGCTCAGCAATGGGAGCTGCGCCACCGGCCGGCCAGGATCGGTCGCCGCCGCGGCGAGCAAGGTCTCGAGATGCCCCAGGAGGCGCTCGACGCTGGAGCGGTCGAAGCGATCGACGTCATAGCGGAGCGCGGCGGCCAGACGGCCGCCGGGGCGCGCCAGGGTGAGCGTCAGGTCGAATGGGGCGGCCCGCTCCTCGAGCGCCAGCGAGCGGAGGCGCAGCCCACCCGTCATGATCTCGCTGTCGGGGAGGCCCAGCGCGAACCCCTCGAGCCCGTCGTCGCCGGGTTGCAGTGAGCGGTGCACGACGAGCAGCACCTGGAACAGCGGTGGGCGCGCGGGATCCCGGACCGGGTGCAGTCGCTCGGCGAGCAACGGGAAGGGGAGGTCCTGGTGCTCGAGGGCCCCGACCAGGGTGTGTGCCGCCCGTTCGCGCAGCGCCGCGAAGGATGGTTCGCCGCCGAGATCCAGCCGCAAGACGACCGGGTTGACGAAGTAGCCCACCACCGCCGACCAGCGACCGCCGCCGCGGCCGGCTGCGGGACACCCCACCAGGAGGTCTTCGCTCCCGGTATGACGGTGCAGGAGCGCGGCGAATGCCGCCAGCACGACCGCGAAGGGAGTGGTGCCGCGCGCCAGCGCCTCGGCAGCGCCGCTCGCGCTCGGCGCCAGCCTGCGGACCAGCGAGGCGCCGCGATAGCTCCGGACCGCCGGCCGCGGCCGGTCCGCCGGCAGCTCGAGCGGCGGCGGCTCGTTTGCCAGGCGCTGCTGCCAATACGCCCAAAGGGCGGCGCCGCGAGGCCCGGCCAGCTGCTCCTCCTGCAGCCGCACGTGGTCGAACCAGGTGCCGGCGACCGGCGGCAGCGCCGGCGGCAGGCCGGCCCGGCCGGCGTCGTAAAGCCGGCCCAGCTCGTGCACCATCACCGCCAGCGACCAGAAATCGGCGGCGACATGGTGCACGACGAACAGCAGCACCGGCTCGCGGTTGCCGCGACGATAAAGGCGCAGGCGCAGCAGAGGCGACCGTGCGAGATCGAAAGGACGGTGGGCCTCCGCCGACAGTCGCTCGCGCAACTCGACCTCTGTGGCAGCCGCGGCATCTTCGTCCCGCCAGTCGAGGACCGCGTTGTCGACCACCAGCGGCCGCGGCTCGCCGTCCTCGACGGCGAGCGCCGTCCGCAGCACCGCATGCCGCTCGAGCAGCAGGCGGAACGCCCGGCGCAGCGCGGGCAGGTCGACGTCGCAGGGGAGCCGCGCCGCGGCGGCAAGGTTGTAGGCGGCGGCCGCCGGCGCCAGCCGGTCCAGGAACCACAGCGCCCGCTGGCCGTGTGACAGGCGAGGCGGAGAGGCATCCGCAACGGCAGGCGCCTTCTCGCCGACGTCCGCGGTCCGCGCATCGGTTGCGGCGGCGACCGCGGCGAGGTTCGCGAGGACCGTGTGCGCGAGGTCGTCGACGCTGGCGCCGCCGAGCAGCTCCTCGAGAGAGACGTCGACGGCGAGATCGAGCTCCAGCTGGTGCTTCAGCTCCAGCGCCGACAACGAGTCGAGGCCGCGTCCGGTCAGCGGCTCGCCCGCCGTGACTCTCGCCGCGGCGGTTCCGAGCACGCGCGCCGCGCACTGTCGGAGGTAGGCCTCGAGAGCAGGGCGGCGCTCCTGCGGCGGCAGCCGGAGGAGGCCTCCGCGATCCAGTCCCGCTGGGCCCATGCGGCTGCGACTCACCGCCGGCCAGCGACGAACGAGCTCGGAACGCGGATCGCGTCGCCGCCAGGCGCGGGCCGGACCCGGCAGGCGCTCTCTTGTAGGCGCGGATACCTATTGGGCGTATCGGCTAGCATTTGATATATCTCGACAAGCCATGGCTAGTGTAATTCGCTAGCAACAATTTTCCAAACTAGGTAGATTAATCGATGACGAGCAGGGCGCATGGCCGGCCGGCAAGAGAACATCACCGCGCCGCCGGTAGCGGCTCAGCGAGCCACCGCGCCGCCGCCGAGTTTGACGGATGCGGGATCGCGTGATACCTTCTCCCGTCCCCCGCGTTCGGGGGGATCTCCCTTGGAGAGTGCGTCTATGTTCGCGATCATCGAAACTGGTGGGAAGCAATACCGCGTCGAGCCCGGCGACGTGCTCGACATCGAGCTGCTGGGGTCGCAGGCCCCGGACGGAGAGAACGTCCAGCCCCCCCAAACCCCCGAGAAGGGCACCGCGGTGCGCTTCGAGCGAGTGCTGGCGGTCGGCGGTGTCGCGGCGGCATCGGCGGCATCGGCGGACGAAAAGGCCGGCTCCGGCTCCGCCAAGGCGGCGCCGCACATCGGCGCGCCGCTGGTCGAGGGGGCGCTGGTCACCGCCTCGCTGCTGGGCGTGTCGCTGGGGCCGAAGATCCGAGTGTTCAAGCACAAGCGCCGCAACACCCAGCGCAAAACGCGCGGCCATCGCCAGCATCTGCACCGGGTGCGCATCGACGAGATCCAGCTGCCGTAGCCCCGGCACCCCTGATCCGCAACCGCAGGCAACGACGACAACAGCAGAGGACGTCACCATGGCACACAAGAAGGGGCAGGGCTCGAGCCGCAACGGCCGCGACTCCAACGCGCAGCACCTCGGGGTCAAGCGCTTCGGCGGCGAGCAGGTGAACGGCGGCTCGATCATCGTGCGCCAGCGCGGCACCCGCTTCTTCCCCGGCGTCAACGTCGGCCGCGGCAAGGACGACACCCTGTTCGCCAAACAGGGCGGCGTGGTGAAGTTCCAGAACCGCGGGCGGCGCGGCACCTTCGTGCACGTGATGCCGGCCGATGGTGCCACCGTGGCACCGGCTGGCGCCACGGCAGCGGGCGCCGCCGCGGTACCCGCGGAGAACGCGGCTCCGGAACACACCGCCGCGCAGTAGCTTCCCCGCGGTGCCTCCGGGGCGGCTGCCGCCGCCCCACCGTCCCACCGTCCAGACATCGCGCCGCCCTCTGCCGGCCTATCGGGGCACCCTACCTTGATCTTTCTCGACCAAGCCGCCATCCACGTCCGCGGCGGGCGGGGCGGCAATGGCTGCGTCGCCTTCCGGCGGGAGAAATACGTGCCGAGGGGCGGCCCGTCCGGCGGCGACGGCGGCCACGGCGGCAGCGTCCGCCTGGTCGGCGAGGCGCGCCGCAACACCCTCTACCATCTTCAGTTCGCATCCATCTATCCCGCCGAGCGCGGGCGCCATGGCGAGGGCTCCAACCGCACCGGCCGCAGCGGTCCCGATCTCGAGATCCCGGTGCCGCTGGGCACCGAGGTCTACGAGCGCGACAGCGGTGCCCGTCTCGGCGAGATCCTTGCGGACGGCGAGCGCCTGCTGGTGGCGGCTGGCGGGCGCGGTGGGCGGGGCAACGCCCACTTCGCGACGCCTACCCACCAGGCGCCACGCGAGTTCGAGCCGGGCCAGGAAGGGGAGGACCGACGCCTCCGCCTGGAGCTCAAGCTGCTCGCCGACGTCGGCGTCGTCGGCCTGCCCAACGCCGGCAAGTCGACGCTGATCAGCGTCGTCTCGGCGGCGCGCCCGAAGATCGCCGACTATCCCTTCACCACGCTGGTGCCGCAGCTGGGCGTGGTGGCCGACGGCCCGCTGGCGCAGCCGTTCGTGATCGCCGACCTGCCGGGGCTGATCGCCGGCGCGGCACAGGGGGCCGGGCTGGGCATCCAGTTCCTGCGCCACGTCGAGCGCTGCCGGGTGCTGCTCCACCTGGTGGATCTCTCCCAACCCGGCGGCGAGGCGCCGGCGGGCGCCGGCGGCCTGGAGGCCGACCTCGCCGTCGTCGAGCGCGAGCTGGGCGCCTTCGATCCCGGCCTGCTGCTGCGGCCGCGGCTGATCGCCGGCAGCAAGCTCGACGCCGCCCTGCCGGAGCGCCTGGCCGAGCTGCCGCGTGCCGCCGCCGCCCGGGGGCTCGAATGGCGGGCCTTCAGCTCGGCGACCCACCAGGGAGTCGAAGCGCTGGTGGCGGCGCTCGGCCAGAGGCTGAGCCGGCCATGAAGATCGGCCTCTTCGGCGGCAGCTTCGATCCCATCCACCGCGGCCATCTCGACCCGGTGCGGGAGGCGCGGCGCCGGCTCGGCCTGGAACGGGTGATCTACCTGCCGACGGCGATCCCGCCGCACAAGCCGGGGCGCCGGCTGGCGCCGCCGCTGGCGCGCTACGCCATGGTCGAGATCGCCCTGCTGCACGAGGAAGGCCTCGAGACCTCGGCCTACGAGCTGACGCTGGACCGCCCGGCCTACACCGCCGAGACCCTCGAGCACTTCCAGCGCCTGCTGCCAGCCGCCGAGCTGCACCTGCTGATCGGCAGCGATTCCTTCCGCGAGCTGCCGCACTGGGTGCGCTGGCGCGAGATCGCCGCCGCGGCGCGGCTGGTGGTGCTGTCGCGGCCGGGATGGGACCTCGCCGAACTCGCGCCAGGGACTGCAACGGCGCCGGACGCCGGCGACAGCCGGGCGCGGCCGGAGCTTGCCGAGCTGACGGCGCTCGCCGGCAGCGATCGGGTGCTGATGATGGATCGGCCGGCGGTCGAAGTGTCCTCCACCCGGCTGCGCCAGATCCTGGCCCGCGGCGAGCGCCCGCCCGCCGGCTCGATGCCGGATTTGGTGGTAGACTTTGTGCACAAGTACAACCTGTATCGATGAAGGCCCAGCACCAGCCGCGCCCCGACACCGCCGCCAAAGTCCGCGAAGCCGTCGCTGCCGCCGAGGATCGCAAGGCGATCGATCTCAAGGTCTTGCACCTCGAGAAGGTGAGCGACTTCACCGACTATTTCCTGATCTGCAGCGGCGCCAGCGAGCGCCAGGTCCAGGCGGTGGCCGATGCGGTGCAGGAGCGGCTGCGCGGCGAGCAGGCCCGTCCGCTGCACGTCGAAGGCTACAACCGCGGTCAGTGGGTGCTGCTCGATTACGGCGACCTCGTCGTCCATGTCTTCCAGGAGGAGCCCCGCCGGTTCTATGCCCTCGAGCGCCTGTGGGGTGACGCTCCGGACGTGACCGCCGCCTTCCGCTCTTGACCCCGCCGTCCGCGCCGTCCGTTCCGGCCCCGCTGTCGTTGCCCCGCCTGTTGCGCGACTATCCGGCGCTTGCCGCCTGCCTGCGCGGCATCGAGAACGCGGCGCCCACCGACGCGCCGGTGCTGATCCTGGGCGAGCCCGGCACCGGCCGCTCCAGCCTGGCGCGGGCGCTGCACGCCGCCAGCCGGCGGGCGGCCGCGCCGCTGGTCGAGGTGGATCCGGGCGCGTTGCCCAGCGCGCTGTTCGAGAGCGAGTTCTTCGGCTACCGCCCCGGCGCGTTCACCGGCGCCGCCGCCGCCAGCGAGGGCCGGGTGGCGCGGGCCGCCGGCGGCACCCTGGTGCTCGACCACGTCGAGGAGCTGCCGCTCGCCAGCCAGCCCAAGCTGCTGCGGCTGCTGGCGGAGCGCCGTTACGCGCCGCTGGGCGGCGAGGAGACCGCCGCCGACGTGCGCTTCGTCGCCATCGGCCCCGAGGACCTCACCGAGCGGGTCGCGAGAGAGGCCTTCCGTGCCGACCTCTATTACCGCCTGGAGGTGATCGCCTTCCGCCTGCCGCCCCTGCGCCGGCGCGGCGCGGACCTGCCGGTGCTGCTCGACGACATGATGGCCGACCTCGGCGAGCGCTTCGGACGTCCCGGCCTGACCCTGGCGCCGGCCGCGCGCGCCTGGATGGCCGACCATCCCTGGCCTGGGAACCTGCGCCAGCTGCGCAACGTCCTCGAGCGCGCCCTGATCCTGGCGGGGGTCGCGGCGATCGATCCGCCGCCGGCGCTCGTCCTGCCCGACTCCCCGGCGCCACCTGCCGCCACCCCGCCCCGTTCCCTCCTCGAGATCGAGCAGCAGCAGATCCGCGCCGCCCTCGCCTACACCAGGGGCCACCAGGGGCGCGCCGCCACCCTCCTCGGCATCAGCCGCAAAGCCCTGTGGGAGAAGCGCCGGCGTTACGGGATCCCGTAGCGGCGGCGGCGGCGGGGCGGGAGGCAGCCGGGGTCAGCCCTGCAACGCCTCGGCGGCCGGCGGCGCGCTCGGGTTGGCCAGCGCATCGAGCAGGTCGTCGGGGAGGCTGAGGCCCGGATGGACGTTGCGGCAGCGGTCGGTGAGCTGCCGCAGCTCGAGCTCGGAGAGGCCGAGGAAGGCGTCGACCATCGCCGGATCGAGCTGCTCTCCGGCCGCCCGTCGCAGCTCGGCAATGGCGGCGGCGTGGCCGCGGGCGCGCCGGTATGGGCGGTCGGAGGTGATCGCGTCGTAGGTGTCGGCCACCGCGAAGATGCGGGCGGCCAGCGGGATCTGCTCGCCGGCGATGCCTCGCGGGTAGCCCTGGCCGTCCCATCGCTCGTGATGGCTGTAGACGATCTCGACGGCGGCCGGCTGCAGGAAGCTCACCTCGGCCAGCATGTCGAAGCCCCAGGTGGGGTGCTGCTTCATGATGTGCCACTCGTTGGCGGTGAGCGGCCCCGGCTTGCGCAGCACGCCGTCGGGCACCGCCATCTTGCCGACGTCATGCAGCAGCGAGCCCCACTCGATCGCCTTGAGCTGGTCCGGCGGCAGGCCGAGCGAGCGCGCCATCGCCATGGCGTAGAGGGCGACCCGGAAGGAGTGGCCGGTGGTCTCGTGGTCGCGGGCGTCGGCGGCGGTGACCACCGCTCCCACCGCTTCGACATACGAGCGCTCCCGCGCCCGCTGGGATTCTTCGAGCGATACCAGCAGGGCGCGGAAGGTCTCCTCGATGAGGCGTACGTCCTGGTTGCCGCCGGCGCTGGGGAAACTGCTCTCGAGCTGGCCGCGCTTCGCGGTCTGGGCCATCGCGGACATCGTCTCGGCCAGCCGCCGCAAGGGCACCGAGATGCGCTCCACCGCCAGCCAGGTGGCTAGCGAGGCGAGCAGCGTCGCGCACAGCCCGGCGAGCAGCACCTCCTCGAGGCGCGGCTCGATCCGGCGCCCGAACAGCGCGACGATCGCCACCAGGCACGCCGACACTGCCGCGGCGGACGCCAGAGAACCTCTGAATCGCAAGCTCTACCCCCAACCCGCTACCGAATTCCGCAAACACAGAACATAACGCGACTTTACGTTTCGGCCTCCTACGGTCCGCCAAGGCAAACTGCTCCTACTTATCCAAGTGCATCCTGCAGCCGAATTCGAGTCACCGCTTCGCCCCCCATCGCCCGCGATGCCCCGCCCCCTCGGCGCGGGCAGTCTTCACTTGCCTCGAACCAGCTCCGCCAGCGTGGCGATGGCGTGGTCGCACTCCTGCTCGGTGTTGTAGAAGTGCGGCGACAGCCGGATGCCGGCGCGCGGCCGGAAGTCGCACATGACCTCGCGGGCCAGCATCTCCTGGCATAGACGCTCCGCCTGCTCGTGCCACACCGAGACGGTGCCGGCGCGCCGCGCCGGATCGCGCGGCGTGCGCACCTCGAAGCCGGCCTCCTCGGCGGCCGCCATCAGGTGGCTGGTCAACGCCAGCGAGCGCTCGCGGATCCGCTTGGTGCCGACGCTGGCGACGATGCGATAGCCGGCGCGGCAGGCATAGAGCGCCGGGATGTTCGGCGTGCCGTTGAGGAAGCGCCAGGGGGTGTCGGCCAGCCGGACGGCGCCGGTGCGAAAGGCGAACGGCTCCTCGTCCGCCTGCCAGCCGGTGAGGGCCGGCCGCAGCTCGCGCGCCAGGTCGGGGCGAACCCAGAGGAAGCCGGCGCCGGGACCGCCGCAGAGCCATTTGACCGAGCCGCCGACCGAGGCGTCGACGCCCCAGGCCGCGAGCTCCAGCGGCAGCACGCCGGCCGACTGGTAGACGTCGAGCAGCAGCACCGCCCCGACCTCGCGGCAGCGGCGGGCGATGGCGGCCGCGTCCTGGACGAAGGCGCTGCGGAACAGGGTGTGGGAGACCGGCACCAGCCGGGTGTGCTCGTCGATGGCGGCGAGCAGGCGCTCGGTCGGTACGCCGATGCCGTCGTCGGAGGGCACCACCACCACTTCCGCGCCCTTGCGCCGCTCGCCCTCCATCAGGTACATCACGTTCGGGAAGTTGAGCTCGGTGTAGACGATGCGATTGCGTTCGGCAGGGTAGTCGAAGCACGAGAGGAAGACCGCCGCCGCCACCGAGACGTTTTGATGCATGGCGATCTCGCCGGGGCCGACGCCAAGCAGCGGCGCCAGCAGGTCGCCGGTGTTGGCGGACATCTCCCACCAGCCTTCGTGCCAGGCGCGCACGCCGCGCTCTTCCCATTCGCGGGCATAGGTCGCCAGCTCGTCGTGGACGCCGCGCGGCATCGCGCCCAGCGAGTTGTTGATCAGATAGGTGGTGCGCTCGAGGATCGGGAACTCACGCCGCAGTGCCAAGAGGTCGTCCATGGTTACCTCCCCTGCCATTTCGCCGGTCGCTTTTCGAGGAACGCGCTGACGCCCTCCTCCTTGTCGGCGGAGGAGAAGCAGAGGCAGAACAGGTCGCGTTCGTAGAGGATGCCGTCGTCGATGGCCAGCCGCTGGCTGGCGCGCACCGCCTCCTTGGCGATGCGCACGGTGAGCGGGCTCTTGGACGCGATCTTCGCCGCCAGCTCGAGGGTGCGGGCGCGCAGCTCGTCGTGCGGCACCACCATTTCCACCAGCCCGAGCTCGCGGGCTTCGGTGGCGCCGATCATGTCGCCGGTCAGGATCAGCCGCATGGCGTGGCCGAGGCCGACGAGGCGCGACAGCCTTTGGGTGCCGCCGCCGCCCGGGATCAGTCCGAGGTTGATCTCGGGCTGGCCGAAGCGGGCTTTCTCGGAGGCGACGCGCAGGTCGCAGGACAGCGCCAGCTCGCAGCCGCCGCCGAGGCAGAAGCCGTTGATCATGGCGATCACCGGCTTCGGGAAGCCGGCCATGATGTCGAAGACGCGGGGGCTGCGCATGGCGTACCGTTGATCGAACGGAGTGCGGCCGGCGAACTCGCCGATGTCGGCGCCGGCGATGAACGACTTGTCGCCGGCGCCGGTGATGATCACCACGCCGAAGCCGTCGTCCTGCTCGATCTCGGCCAGTGCCGCCAGCGCCTCGGTGCGCACCTGCTCGTTGAGGGCGTTCATCTTGTCGGGGCGGTTGACGGTCAGGATGGCCACCCGGCCCTCCCGCTCCAAAAGGATCGTTTCAGCCATCGGCGATCTCCTTGTCCGGTCGCAGCCGGTCAAGCCGGTTGGTGCAAGCCGGTTGGTTCTGGTTGGCGCCGCCCGGCGGGCGACCCTCGAAGCATGCAATGCGGTGCAGCGGAGATCCTCGGCGAGGCCCCGCCGGGCGCACGGAGGCAAGCTGATCCTGCGGGCGGCGCCCGGCGGGCCGCTTCGCGCCACTAACGCCCTGTCGCCGGGCGCCGTCCTCGGACAGCTTGCTCCGCGGCCCTACCATCCCACCCTCCGACCGCCCGCTCGCAGAGAGGGAGGCAGGGAAGGGGACGCCCCTGCCCTCTCGCGGAAAGCCATTTCTCGCCAACGGTGCCGCCATTCGGGCCGCCGCTTCCATTTTCTCCTCAACGGTGCCGCCATTCGGGCCGCCGCTTTTCGAGGAAGGCGGCGACGCCCTCGCGCATGTCGGCAAGCGGGGCCAGCTCGTCGAGGTAGAGGCGCTCGGCGGCCGCCATCGCCTCCGCGAACGGCAGGTCGCGGCCGGCGATGACCGCGCGCTTGATCAGACGCAGCACCGGCGCGCTCTTGTTCCCGAGCTCCGCGGCGAGCCGCGCACAACCGTCGTCCAGGCCGCCCGCGGGTAGCAGGCGCTGGACCAGCCCCAGCTCCGCTGCCCGTTCAGCCGTCAGCGGCTGGCCCGTGGCCAGGAGCTCCAGAGTGCGGCCGGCGCCGAGGCGCGCCGGATAGAGCGCCGCCGCCACCGGCGGGAAGCAGCCGAGGTCCACCTCGGGCTGGCCGAAGCGGGAGTCCTCGGTGGCGATGACCAGGTCGCACGCCATCGCCAGCTCCATGCCGCCCCCGAGGCAATGGCCGGCGACCGCCGCGACGGTGATCGCCGGCACCTCGCGCAACCCGACGACGGCCTCGCGGACCGCGGCGAGCATCGCGGGTAGTCGCTCGGGCGCATGGTCCTGGACGGCGGTGCCGGCCGAGAAGGCCCGCCCGCCGGCGCCGCGCAGGAAGACGACCGCGAGCTCGCCGTCGCGCGCCAGCTCGCCGATCGCCTCCCGCAAGGCTGCCAGCGCCTCCAGGTCGAGGACGTTGAGCGGCGGCCGGTCGAGGACCAGGGTCGCGGTGCGGCCGTGGCGCGTGGCGACGATCGATGGCATGGTCGGATGGGGCGCCGCGGCGTCAGGGTCGAGCGCCGGCGGCTCCCTCTTCAAAGGTGCCGGCAAGGCTCGCTGGCGATGTCGGCGAAGCCGGCGCCGCGGCTGCCGTGGTTGCCGTGGCCAGCTCGGCCACCGCTGCCGGCATTCGCTACGGCGGCGGCGAAGTCGCGCCAGAGCGCCATCTGCTCCGGCAGGGCGAGCAGGTTCTCGGGATGCCACTCGACGCCGCGCACCCACCAGCCGTCGGCCGCCCGGCGACCTGCGCCGTTCTCACCGGCCGCGCCGCTTTCTCCGCCTTCTCTGTACTCTTTGCCTTCTCGATGCTCTCCTGCCACTCCGTTCGCTCCTGCTCCTTCTTCTCTGTTCTCTCCTGCCTCTCTGTACTCTCCTGCCTCTCCGTTCGCTCCTGCTCCTTCTTCTCTGTTCCCTCCTGCCTTTCTGTACTCTCCTGCCTCTCCGTACGCTCCTGCCTCTCCGTACGCTCCTGCTCCTTCTTCTCTGTTCTCTCCTGCCTCTCTGTACTCTCCTGCCTTTCTCCCTCCTGCCTCTCCGCTCTCTCCGTTCTTTCTGGCCGTTTCGTTCTCTCTGGCCTCTCCGTTGTCGTCGGCGCCGCCGATTCCCCCGGCGTCCGCGGACAGGATCGCCGCCTCGATCAGTCCGTCCGGCGCCGCCGCGACCGCCAGCAGCCCGGCACCGAGGCGCCGGACGCCCTGATGGTGCCGACTGTTGACCAGCGGCGTCGTACCGCCAGCCGCCAGCCGTTCGCCGAGCGGAGCGCCCGGGGCGAGCAGACGGACCGTATGGGCCAAACGATCGTTCGGCGGGCCGGGATCGTGCGCCACTTCTTTCGGTGTCTCCGGGGCCTTTGGGGCCTCAGGAGTCTCCGACGCCTTCCGGCCGTTCAGGGTCTTCGGAGTCTCCTGGGTCTTCCGGGCGTTCGGAGCCTCCGGGATCTCCCGCACTTCCCGGGCGTCTGGAGCCGTTGGGGCCTCTGGAGGCCCCTGGGCTTTCCGGGCGTTCGGCGCCTTCGGAGCCCCTGTTTCCGCGGTCTCCCGGGTCTCCGTGCTCTCCGGGGTCTCCGGCCGCTGTAGCGGCAGGTCCTGCCAGAGGGAGCCGCCGAAGAAAACGTTGAGCACCTGAAAGCCGCGACAGATGCCCCAGACCGGCACCCGCCGGGCGCGCGCTGCCGTCAGCAGCGCCCATTCGAGCGCGTCGCGCCGCGGCGACACCTCGACGTTGGCGGCCGGCAGTGGCTCCTCGCCGTAGCGGCGAGGGTCCACGTCTTCGCCGCCGCACAGCACCAGGCCGGCCGCGACGTCGGCCAGCTCGGCAATGTTCGCGATGCGGGCACCTTCCCCTGCGGCGAGCGCCGTCGCGACGGCCGGAACCGGCTCGGCGCCGGCACCGGCAGATGCCTCGGCCGGGTCCGTAGTTACGACGCGGATCGATTCCGACGCAATGCCAGTACCTGTTGGGGCGTCGTCCGGGTCCGCGGTGACGACGCGGATCGATTCCGGCGCCACGCCGGCGGCCACAAGGGCGGTGACGTAGGGCTCCGCTCGCGCCACGCTGGCGGCCGAGACCAACACCAGGCCGCGGCTCACGGCGCCGCCGCCTCGAGCTCGACCAACGCCGCCAGGCCCATGCCGCCCGACACGCAGAGGGTGGCAATGCCGCGCCGGCCCTGCCGCGCCGCGAGACCGTGCAGCAGGGTGACCAGGACGCGGGCGCCGGTGGCGCCAATGGGATGGCCGAGGGCGATGGCGCCGCCGTCCGGGTTGACCCGCTCGCAGTTGGCCGGCAGGTCGAGGCCCGCGAGGCACGCCAGCACCTGGGACGCGAACGCCTCGTTGAGCTCGATCGCGTCGACCCCTGCCAGCGCCTGGCCGGTGCGCGCCAGCAGCCGCCGCACCGCCGGCACCGGGCCGATGCCCATGATCCGCGGCTCGACGCCGACCACCTCCCAGCCGACGAGGCGCGCCATCACCGGCAGCCCCAGCTCGACGGCAGCCTGCCGCGAGGCGACCACCATGGCGGCGGCGCCGTCGGTGATCCCCGAAGCGTTGCCGGCGGTGACCGTGCCCCCGCTCCGGAACACCGCCGGCATGCGAGCCAGCGCCGCCAGCGTCACGCCGTCGCGCGGATGCTCGTCGCGATCGACGACCACCGCCAGCGCCGGCGCTCCCGCGCTCCCGCCGCCCGGCTTGCCGGGCACCTCCACCGGCACGATCTCGGCGGCGAAACGGCCGCCGGCACGCGCCCGCTCGCAACGCTCCTGGCTGCGCAGCGCGTAGGCGTCGGCAGCTTCGCGGTCCACCCCCGCCTCGACGGCGAGCTCTTCGGCAGTCTCGCCCATGACCAGGCCGGACAGGGGATCGTCGAAGCCGTCGCGGTACATGCCGTCGACGATCTCGGCGTGACCGAGACGGTAGCCCCGCCGCGCCCGCGGCAGCAGGTAGGGAGTGTTGGACATGCTCTCGGTACCGCCCGCCAGCACCACCCGCGCCTCGCCGAGACGGATCGCACGCGCCGCGCAGAGCACCGCCTGCAAGCCCGAGCCGCACGCCTGGTTGACGGTGAACGCCGGACGGTCGTCCGGCACGCCGGCGCGATGGGCGATCTGGCGCGCGGTGTTGGGACCGCCGCCGGCCTGCCGGGCATGGCCGAAGATGACCTGATCGACGAACCCGGCGCGCCCGGGAGCCAGGCCCGCCCGCGCCAGCGCCGCGGCGGCGGCGGCGGTGCCGAGATCCGCCGCCGAAAGCGCCGCCAGCGCGCCGCCGAACTTGCCGATCGGCGTGCGCACCGGCGCCGCCAAGACGATGTCGTCTTGCGCCGTGCCACCCGCCCCGGCGGCGGGTGCGGCGCCGGGACCGGAGGAGCCGGAGGAGGAGGAGGGCACGCGCCGCGGCCTACCTGCCGACGTAGACCGACTTCGTCTCGGTGTAGGACTCCAGCGCCTGCTTGCCCAGCTCGCGGCCGAAGCCGCTCTGCTTGTAGCCGCCGAAGGGAGCGCCCGAGTCGTACCAGTTGTACTGGTTGATCCACACCGTTCCCGCCTGCACCCGGCGCGCCACCTGGTGCGCCTTGCCGATGTCGCGGGTCCAGACGCCGGCGGCCAGACCGTAGATGTTGGCGTTGGCCTGCTCGATCGCTTCCTCGACGTCGTGGAACGGGATCACCGCCAGCACCGGCCCGAAGATCTCCTCGCGGGCCACCGTCATGTCGTTGGACACGCCGTCGAGGACGGTCGGCTGCATGAACCAGCCCTTGCCGCCCACCGTCGCCGGCTCGCCGCCATGCGCCACCCGCGCCCCCTCCCGCCGGCCGGTTTCGACATAGCCCAGCACGCTCTCCCGCTGCTTGGCCGAGACCAGCGCGCCGAGCCGCGTCCTGGGGTCGAGCGGATCGCCCGGGACCAGGCGGCGCGTGCGCTCGACCAGGCGCTCGACCAGCTCGGCGTGGACCCCTTCCTCGACGAACAGCCGGGAGCCCGCGGCGCAGACCTCGCCCTTGCCATAGAAGATGCCGTTGTAGGCGCCCCGCACCGCGGCGTCGAGGTCGGCGTCGGCGAAGACGATGTTGGGCGACTTGCCGCCCAGCTCGAGGGTGACGCGCTTGATGGTGCCGGCCGCGCCGCGCATGATGTCGCGCCCGACCTCGGTCGAGCCGGTGAAGGTGATCTTGGCGACCAGCGGATGCTCGACCAGGGCGTTGCCGACCGCGGCGCCGCCGCCCGGGACGACGTTGAGGACGCCCGGCGGCAGACCTGCCTCGCTCGCCAGCTCGGCGAACTTGAGCGCCGTCAGCGCGGTGTAGGAAGCCGGCTTGTGCACCACCGTGTTACCGCAGGCGAGCGCCGCCGAGATCTTCCACAGCGCCTGGATGAGCGGGAAGTTCCACGGCGTGATGGCGGCCACCACCCCGACCGGCTCGCGCAGGGTGTAGGCGAGCACGAACGGTCCCGACACCGGCAGGGTGTCGCCGGTGATCTTGTCGGCCCAGCCGGCGAAGTAGCGCAGCGCGTCGATCGAAGCCGGCAGGTCCACGTAGCGCGACTCGAAGATCGGCTTGCCGTTGTCGAGGGTCTCCACCAGCGCGAACTCGTCGATGCGGGCTTCCAGCGCGTCGGCGATCTTGTACAGCAGCCGGCCGCGGTCGCGGGCCGACGTCTTCTGCCCCCAATCGCCGTGGAGCGCGGCGTGCGCCGCCTCGACGGCGCGGCCGGCGTCGGCCGCCGAAGCCGACGCCACCTGACAGAGGACCTCCTCGGTGGCCGGGTTCTCGGTGGGGAAGGTGCGCCCGCCTTCCGGCTCGACCCAGCGACCGCCGATGAACAGCTGTGGCGGCGGCAGGCGCGGCGCCGTAGGAGCTGG
Source organism: Thermoanaerobaculia bacterium (assembly GCA_035308185.1). GTDB lineage: Bacteria > Acidobacteriota > Thermoanaerobaculia > Multivoradales > UBA5704 > JASLEW01. Next base: position 41,087 of record DATGHG010000163.1, read on the forward strand.
CGCCTCAGGCGCCGTAGGAGCCGACGCCCCAGGCGCCGTGGAAGCCGGCGCCCCAGGCGCCGTATCAAACCGTTGCGCGGTCGCCATTTTCGTCAGTTCCCCTTGAACTGCGGCGTGCGCTTGCCGACGTAGGCGTCCAGTCCCTCGCGGGCGTCCTTGCTCTCGAACAGCTGCTGCTGCAGCTCGCGCTCGATCGCCAGGCCGCTCTCGAACGGCACCTCGGCGCCCGACTGCACCGAGCGCTTGATGCGCCCCACCGCCTTGGCGGCGCGGTTGGGCGGGCAGAACTGGCGGGCGAACGCATGGATCTGGCCGGCGAAATCCTCCGGCTCGAAGATCTGGTTGAGGATGTCCAGCTTCTCGGCCTCCTCGAACGAGATCAGCCGGCCGGTGGTCATCAGCTCGATGGCGCGCGACTTGCCGATCAGGCGCGCCAGCCGCTGCGTGCCGCCGGTACCCGGCAGCACCCCGAGGTTGATCTCGGGCAGCCCGACCTTGCCGGCGTTGCGCCTGGCGATGCGCAGGTCGGCGGCCATCGCGATCTCGAGGCCGCCGCCGACGGTGTGGCCGTTGAGCGCCGCGATGACCAGCTTCGGCGTCTGCTCTAGGCGGTTCAGCGTCTCGTTGGCGTGCAGGCAGAAGTAGTACTTGAAGTTAGGCTCAGACTCGGCGAGCATCTGGATGTTGGCGCCGGCGCAGAAGAACTTCTCGCCGCGGCCGGTCAGCACCAGGACGTGGACGTTGACGTCGAAGCGGGCCTTCAGGATGGCGGCGTCGAGCTGCCGCATCATCTCGTGGGTGTAGGTGTTGGCCGGCGGATCGTCGAGGGTCAGGTAGGCGACGCCTTCGCGGACCTCGTAGCCGATCAGGGTGCGCTCGCTGCCGGCGGGGCCGGCGGCCGCTCCGGCCCGGGCGGCCTCCGTGGTTGGCGCGGTATGAGCGGTTTCAGTGGTTTGAGACATGGGTGCTTATCTCCTCGTAGCCGTGAATTCAGTTGGGATGCATCTGGAACCCGGCAGGACGTCGCCGCCCGCATTCTCGCACGAAACGCCGCCGCCGGTGGACCGGCGCGGCCGCTTCGGCCGGCGCGGCCGGCGAACGGGGAAGGCCGGGTCTCAGCCGCCGATTTCCATGAAGCTGACCAGATTGCCGTAGTCGCCCCGCCCCAGCAGGTGCTCGGCCGGCTTCTCGCGCAGGACGCGGAGGATCTCGGTCTCCAAGTCCGCGGCGCCGGCATCCCCGGCAGCCCCGGCATCCAACGCCAGCAGGTGGCGCAGCGGATACACGCGGTCGGCGAACAGGCAGAGCCGCAGCTCGCCGCGCGCGGTAAGGCGCAGGCGGTTGCAGTCGGCGCAGAAGGTGTGCGACAGGGGCGTGATGAAGCCCACCGCGCCCTTGGCGCCGGCCAGCCGGTAGGAGACGGCGGGACCGGTGCGCGGCAGGACGACGGCCCCCCCGCCGGTGTCGCCATCGGCGCCATCGGCGGCGAGCGGGATCAGCTTGCCGAAGCGCTCCTCGATGCGCTGCCGCACCAGGTCGCTGGACACGTACTCGCCGGCCTGCAGGTGATGGTTGCTGGCGGTCGGCATCATCTCGATGAAGCGCACCGAGAGGGGGCGCTCCAGGGTGAGCTCGACGAGCTTGTCGACGTCCTCCAGGTTCTGCCGCAGCAGCACGGCGTTGAGCTTCACCGGCGAGAAGCCGGCGGCCAGCGCCGCCTCGATGCCGTTCCACACCGCCGCCAGGTCGCCGCGACGGGTGATGGCGTGGAAGCGCTCGGCGTCCAGGCTGTCGAGGCTGATGTTGACGCGATCGACGCCGGCCGCGCGCAGCGGCCCGGCCAGGCGCGCCAGCTCGGTGCCGTTGGTCGACAGCGCCAGGTTCTCGACCCCCGGCAGCGCCTTGACGCGGCGCGCGATCTCCAGGATGTCCTTGCGCACCAGCGGCTCGCCGCCGGTCAGGCGCACCCGGCGGATTCCCAGCCGCACCAGGGCGCCGACGATGGCCTCGATCTCTACCGGGCGCAGGAAATCGCGATCGCCGAAGGGGAAATCCGCGTCCTCCGGCAGGCAGTAGGAGCACCGCAGGTTGCAGCGATCGGTCACCGAGACCCGCAGGTAGGTGAGCCGGCGGCCGAAGGCGTCGGTCAGCGGGTGCGTGCCGGCCTGCGGTTCGGCCTCGCCGAGCGTTCGCGGCATGGTCCGCATTTCCGGCGTTTGCGGCGTGGACTCGCGCGGCGGCTCGGAAAGGATGCGCAAGCCAGGGGACGGTGGGCGTTGGGCTGGTGCTGGGAGGCTCATGACCGGATCACCAGGCCGCACCCGAGACACGAGCGCAAGGGCCGGAACGTCGTCCCTTGCGGCCCGCCTTTCCAAGCACGGGAGGCGGTCCGGTTTCCCGGGCCACCCTGTCGGCCGGCCCCCCCGCCGCTGGTCGGGTAGGGTGGAGCAGGCTCGGTGGGCCAGTGGCCATTGTACGCCCCGGCGACCGCCGCGGCCAGTGCCGCCGGTGAGCCCGCCGGGGCCGGCGCTGACGGCGAGCCCGACGGCTCCGCGTTGATTCCGGAGCACTCTGTTCGTAGAATCATGTCGCCGAGCCCACAGCCAGGGTGGCTGCCATCGTCCTCCGCGCCGCCGATGCAGCCGACCACCGATGATCACCGGGTACAACACCGACGTCCGCCACCACGAGGTGGTTTTCCACGTGCAGACCGAGGACAAGGGGGCCGCCAACCCCTTCATCGAGAGCCTCGTCTACGTCGGCGGTCAGGTGCTGGCCAGCAAGCGCGCCAGCTACGCCGACCTGCTGGCGGAGGGGCGCGACGAGAAAGAGATCATCGCGCTCATGGACCATCAGCACCGGACCATGATCGCCGCCATCCGCCACGGCAAGCTCGACGGCAAGCTGGTGGCGCTGGTGCGGCCGAAGACCTCGCCCATGCCGGTGCTCGAGCCGGTGCCTGCCGGCGGCGGCCCGTCGCCGCGGGGTCCTGGCGGCTCCTTCGTGCCCGCGGACGCCGCCGGTCCCAGCGCGTTCCAGCGGACGGCCACTCCGCGCGGCCTGCCCGTGCAGTCGCCGGCCCAGCAGACCCCGCAAGCCCCGCAGGGCCCCCAGGCCCCGCCGACCTCCGAGCGCACCCTCGATCAGGTCATCCTCGAGTACCTGACCAACGAGGCCGACCAGGAGCAGCTGGTGCTGGTGCTGGAGGGCGAAGCCGAGCTCGGCCTGGGACGGCGGGCCAGCCTGGCATTGCGCACCACTTCGAGCAAGAGCGGTCTGCCGATCGCCGGCGCCCAGGTGTCGGTGCGGATGATCTCGACCATCTCCGAGCCGCGCGTGCTGGCGGTGGGGCGCACCGACGAGTATGGCGGCCTGCCGCTGCGCTTCGAGATCCCCGCGCTCGACCGCGGCACCGCCGCCCTGATCATCAGCGCGGTCAGCGCCATCGGACGCGCCGAGCTCAAGCACCTCCTTTGATCCGATGCCGCCGACCCTCGCCCTCCTGCTCAACGGCGAGCCCTACGAGGTGCCGGAGGACGCCACGGTCCTCGACCTGGTGACCGGCCTCGGCCGCGACCCGCGCACCGTGGCGGTGGAGCGCAACGGCGAGTTGCTGCCGCGCGCCGCCTACCCTGCGACCCGCCTCGCGGCCGGAGACCGCCTCGAGATGGTGCACTTCGTGCAAGGCGGCTAGAAGGGGAAGGGAATCTTGGCGCCGCCCGGGCCGTTCTTGCAGGGGCCGGTCCTTGGCGAAGACCGGTCTTGTCAGCCGGCCGCTTTGAGTTATGATTCCTGGGCGTCAAGGGCCGCTAGCTCAATTGGCAGAGCAGCAGACTCTTA
>DATGHG010000164.1:0-5915 GCA_035308185.1 Thermoanaerobaculia bacterium
CTTGCCGGCGAAGCGGGCAAGCCGCTCGTCCGGCGCGTCCAGGGAGCACACGTCGGCCGAGCGGGCGATCTGGTGGAGCAGGTAGCCGCCGGTGTAGCGGAGATCGGCGGCGACGGCCCGCAGCTCTGTCCGGGTGGAGGACTCGTCGTCGCTCTCGCGGTTGGCAACGACGGCAAGGTCGTACAGCACCCGGCCGGCGCGGCGAAACGCCTCTCGGTCGTCCAGGTCGTCCAGAAGTTGAAGGGTGGTTTCCCGAAACGTATCGGATTCGTTCCAGGGCGTCGAGATAACATCGGTGTAGCTCGGCATGGGGAAGCCTCCCGTGTCGGGTCAGGCTCCGGCATTGGGTGAGCGCCCGTGCCGGGGCCGCTTGGTGTGTCGTCGGGGAGGAGCGGTCCTCCCCTTTCAGGGAGGACCGTACAGCGGTTTAGCCCGGCTGGCGCCGGGACCACACTAATGCCCCACTACCGCGACGCGTGTACTGCTCTATCCGTGTGTTGCCTGGCCCCGCACCTGCCGGCCGGAACGCGAGCGTCAGTGCTATGTTGAAGTAGTAGGTAGCATGCGCGGCAAGGGCTCTCCGACGAGGGGCGTCGGGAGCGGTTGCACGCGCGCTTGGGGCCAGAGCTGGCCAGAAGGAGAGACTTGATGACACAGCTGATCGATCCGCTGCGGTACTCGCTCGGAGGTCACCTTCGCCGACTTGGGACCGGCGCCCCGGTCCCCGCCGCGGTGATCGCGTCCACCTCGACCCCGGTGCCCGGGGGCAAGGGCAACTTCGACTTCATGACCTTCCCGCAGATCAGCGGCGAGGCCGCCGCCTTCGGGGGCGCCGGCAAGGACCAGCCGGCCAACATCTATCTGAACGTCGCGGGCACCCTGCGGCTGTTCCTGGCCGTGGGCGCGGGTATCCCCTCCACCGGCGGGACGTTCACCGGCTTCGGGCTGCCCACGGTGGCCCAGCAGGCCGTCGCCTTCGTCGGTTCCGGCTCCCGGGATTCCTTGGGCGTCTACGTCAAGTCGGGCGAGATCCTGAAGCGGATTGCCGACAGCACGATGGCGGTGCCCGGCGGCACCGGGAACTTCAGCGCCTTCGGCCAACCCGGGTTCGACACCCGCGGCACGATCGCCTTCGTCGCCCAGGACGGCGCCGGCGCTTACGGCGTCTACTCCTCGAGCTTCCCGGCGGCGCCGGCCCCGGCCGTGGTCGCCAACAGCTCGACCCCGATCCCGGGTGGCGGCGGCACGTTCAACTACTTCGACGGCGCCATGGCGACCGAGGGGGGCGGTATCACCTTCTTCGCCAGCCGTACGGGCAGTCCGCCGGCGGGCGTGGGCATCTACACCGTGAAAGGCAGCGGCATCTTCACCATCGCCAACACCAGCACCTCGGTCCCCGGCGCCGGCGGCACCTTTTCGGCATTCGCGGCCCCGGCGGCCTCGGCCGACCGGGTCGTCTTCCACGCCCAGGGCTCGGCCGGCAGCGACGGCATCTACCAGCGGGCGGGGCAAGGCTCGCTCCAGGTCGTCGCCGATCTCGGCACGCCGGTGCCGGGCGGCCACGGCACCTTCCAGACCTTCTTCCTGAACTCTCCCTCGGCCTCGGGCGACGACGTTGCCTTCCTGGCCGGGTACGAGAACTCGAAGTTCGGCATCTTTGCGCGCGTCAGCGGGCGGCTGGTGAGGGTGGTGACCTCGGACGACACCATCGGCGGCAGCGGCATCATCAACCTGGGAATCACCGTCAACCAGCTGGCCGGGGGCGGCCTCGCTTTCTACGCGGTGACCGGCCACGGGATCTTCGGCAACTACGCCATACCGGTCGGCTGATGACGGGCGAGGTCTCGACGCGGCCGCGGGCCTACCGCGACGCGGCGGCGCGGCCGGCTACTCGGCGGCCAGGGCCACGGCCGGGTCGATCTGCTGGGCGCGGCGCGCGGGGACCGCCGCGGCCACCAGCGCGACGCCGCCCAGCACCGCCGCCACCGTGACCAGGACCGCGGGATCCATCGGCTGCACGCCGTAGAGGAGACTGCGCATCGCGCGGCCGGCGGCGACGGTGCCTGCCAGGCCGATGCCCAACCCCAGCACCAGCATTCTGGCGCTCTCGTTCAGCACCATGCCGGAAATGGCCCGCGCCGTGCCGCCGAGCGCCATGCGGATGCCGATCTCGCGCGTCCGCTGCGCCACCTGGAAGGCCAGCACGCCGTAGACGCCGACCGCGGACAGGAACAGCGCCACGGCGGCGAAGCCCAGCGCGAGCAGCATCGGGACGCGGCGGCTGACCAGCGCCTCGGCCGTCCGCTCCTGCATCGTCTTGACGCTGTAGAGGGGCAGCTCCGGGTCGATGCCGGCGACGACCCGGCGGATGGCGGCGGCGAGCGCATGGGGATCGCCGGCGGAGCGGACCGCCAGCGTGAAACCGCGCTCCGGCGCCTGTGCATAGGGGAAGTAGTAGGCGCCGATGCGCGCCTCGCTGCCCTCGACGAGGCCCCGCAGCTTGACGCTGTCGACCACCCCGACCACGGTGTAGTACTTCGTGTCGGGGCCCGGCGCCAGGTGCTGGGCGTCCTGCGGCTGGTAGAGCCGGCGGCCGATCGGATCGAGGTTGGGCCAGAACCTTTCCGCCAGCCGGGTGTCGACCAGGATGCTCTTCGGCGCCGTGGCGGTGTCGCCGGCGTTGAAGGTCCGGCCGCGCAGCAGGCGGGTGCGCATGGTCTCGAGATAGCCCTCGCTGACGGTCAGCGTGCTCGGCGAGATCACCGAGTCACCCTTGCCGGCGACATAGCCCTCGGGAAAGATGACGCTGTCGCTGTATTCGCCGCCGAACGGGATCGAGCTGGTGACGCCGGCGGACTGCACGCCCGGCAGGCGGCGCGTCGCCTCGAGGACGCGCGCGGTGAAGCCCAGCAACTCGGTGTCGCTCTTGTACTGCGCCCTGGGCAGGCTGATCTTGGCGGTGAGCACGCCCTCCGGTTCGAACCCGGGACGGACGGCGAGCACCTGGCGGAAGCTCACCGCCAGCAGGCCCGCGCAGACCAGCAGGATGAAGGCGAAGGCGAACTGCGCGGTGACCAGCGCGCGCCGCCCGCGCCGGGCTCCATGGCCGCTGGTGCCGCCGCGGCTCTCGTCGCGCAGCAGGGCGTTGAGGTTCACCCGCAGCAGCTTGACCACCGGCACGACGCCGATGACCAGGCCGATGAGCACCGCCAGCCCCAGCATCACCGCCACCACCAAGGCGTCCATGCGGATCTCGCTGCCGCGCGGCAGCTCGTCGATGCCGAGATGGGTGACGAAGCCGAGGATCCACCTGCCCAGCAGCACCCCGCCCAGGCCGCCGGCCAGGGTCAGCAGCAGCGACTCGATCATCAGCTGGCGCGCGATGCGGAAGTGCCCCGCGCCGAGCGACTGGCGGGTGGCCAGCTCCTTGAGGCGGCCACTCGCCCGGACCAGCGCGAGGTTGGCGATGTTGACGCAACCGATCAGCAGCACGCAGATGACGCCGCCCCAGAGCAGGTAGAGCACCGGCCTGATGCCGCGCACCAGGTCCTCCTGCAGCGGCACCGCGACGGTGTGGAAGCCGGCCTCGACGAGCGCCTGCTTCATCGCCGGGAAGCGTTCGAGGTTGCGGGCGTTGAGCGCGTCGATCTGCTCCTGGGCCTGCCGGACGGTGGCACCGGGCGCCAGCCGTCCGATCATCGTCCAGTTGTTGTTGTGCCGGGAATCATCGGACCTCTGCTTGACGGTGAAGGCGAGCGGCACCCACACCTGGGTGTCCGCCTGCAGGAACCGGAAACCGGCCGGCATCACGCCGACGATCGCGAAAGGCACGCCGTTGAGCCGCAGGTCCTTGCCCACCGCCGCGTCGCTGCCGGCAAAGAGCCGCTGCCACAGGGCGTAGCTCAGGATCACCTTTTGCTCGCTGCCGACCTCGCCGTCCTCGGGACGGAAGACCCGGCCGCGCAGCGCCCGGGCGCGGAGCAGGGGGAAGAGAGAAGGGGTGACGGCGCTGGCCGAGATCCGGGAAGCGGAGCCCTCGCCGCCGAGCGTCATGCCGCGGTGCTGAACCATGGCGAGCTCGGCGCAGGCGGGGACGTCGCGGAGGCGGTCGTAGTAATCGGGAACGCCGCTGTCGGCGCGGATCACGCCCGCCCCCGGGTAGCTGTTGTAAGTCAGCACCAAGCGGTCCGAGCCGGCGAACGGCAGCGGCCGCAGCAGGACCGAGTGCACCACCGAGAAGATGGCGGCATTGGCGCCGATGCAGACCACCAGGGTCAGCAGCGTCGTCAAGGTGAAACCCTTGTCCTTCCACAGCAGGCGGCTGCCGAAGAGCAGGTCTTGGAGTGCGTTTCCCATGGCTCACCTCGCCTGGCGCCGCGGCGGTCGCGCCGTCGCCGCCAGGTGCCGATTCCGTACGACTACCTACGGTGCCCGTCGCCGGAGGTTTCGCCGCGCTCAACCGCCATTGAAGCGACCCATGGCGGCGTCGATGCCTTCCCGCACCCAGGTCTCGCAGGCGTCGGCGGCGCGCTCGACGACGGGTGCCAGCGCCTCCTCCTCGGCGGCGCTGAAGGGCGACAGCACGAAGCCCACCAGCGCCTCGGCGGCGACCGGGCCACCGTCGGCGGCGATGCCCAGGCGCAGCCGCGGCACCTGGTCGGTGCGCAGGTTCTCGAGGATCGACTCGATGCCGCGATGGCCGGCGGGGCTGCCCGAGCGCCGCAGCCGCAGGCGGCCGAACGGCAGGTTCACCTCGTCGTAGACCACCAGCACCGACTCCGGCGCGACGCAGTGGAGCTCCACCAGGCAGCGGGCGGCAAAACCGCTGCGGTTCATGTAGGTCTGCGGCTGGACGAGCAGCACGTCCAGCGCACTGGCGACGGCCGCGGCAGCCACTCTCGCAGGCGCGACCCTGGCGTTGCATTCCATCCGGTCGAGGGGCGCCCGCCAGCGGCGGGCCAGCTCCTCGACCACCCGGAAGCCGAGGTTGTGGCGGGTGGCGCGGTACTCGTCTCCCGGGTTGCCCAGGCCCAGGATCAGGCGGTTCACGCCTCTTCCGTCTTACCCTTCTTGATCACCTCGGGCTCGCCGCCGGCTTCCGTCGGCGCGGCCTCCGCCGCCGTCGGCTCCACCACCTCGGTCTTCGAGTGCATCACCGAGACCAGCACCCGCTCGGGCTCGTCGAGCAGCGAGACGTTGTCCGGCAGTTGCAGGTCGGCGACGCTGAGGTGCTGCCCGAGGTGCAGCTCGCTGACGTCGAGCTTCAGCGTCTTCGGGATGTCGCCGGGCAGGCACTCGAGGTGGACCTCGCGATGCGAGAAGTCGAGCACCCCGCCCTCGGTCTTGACGCCGAAGGCGGTGCCGATCAGCTCGATCGCCACCTGCACGCGCACCTTCTCGGTCATCACCACGCGCTGGAAGTCGAGGTGCACGATCGCGCGGGTGATCGGGTCGAGCTGCATGTCGCGGATCATCGCGTGGCGCTCCTGGCCGCTGCTGGCCAGCTTGAGCAGGAAGACGGCGTTCTCGCTGCCGCCCTGCTTGAGCAGCTCGATCAGGCGCTTGCGATCGACGTGGATCGGCACCGAATCCTTGCCGGCGCCGCCGTAGACCACGGCCGGGATCTGGCCTCTCAGGCGCAGCCGGCGGTTGCTGTTGGTGCCGCGCCCCTGGCGCGGTTGGACTTCGATCATCATCTCACTCATGGTTTTCCTCGCTTCAGACGAACAGGGAGCTCACCGAGCTGTCCTCGTGGATCCTGCGTATGGCCTCGCCGAGCAGCGCCGAGACCGACAGCGGCCGCAGCTTCTGCGACCGCGCGAGCTTCTGGTCGAGAGGCGTGGTGTTGGTGATCAGCACGGCTTCGACCGGCGATTGATCGATGCGTTTGAGCGCCGGGCCGGAGAGGACGCCAT
>DATGHG010000165.1:0-20021 GCA_035308185.1 Thermoanaerobaculia bacterium
CCCGAACGGCGACCTCCACGTCGGTCACCTCTCGGGCCCCTACCTGGCCGCGGACGTCTACAAGCGCCACTGCCGCCTCGCCGGCCTGGACGCCTGCTACATCACCGGCGGCGACGACAACCAGAGCTACGTCGCCACCAAGGCGGAGCAGCTGCGCTCGACGCCGGCCGCGGTGGCGGAGCGTTTCGACGGCGAGATCGTCGAGACCCTGCGGCGGGCGCAGATCGAGGTCGACATCTACGTCCGGCCGCTCACCTCGCCGCGCCACGCCCGTTTCGTCGCGGATTTCGTCGCGCGCCTCCATGCCAGCGGCCAGCTGGTCGCCCGCGAGAGCGACGCGGCCTGGTGCGGGCATTGCCAGCGCTATCTCTTCGAAGCCCACGTCACCGGCATCTGCCCGCACTGCGGCGCCCACTCGGACGGCAGCTCCTGCGAGACCTGCGCCCAGCCCAACCAGTGCATCGACCTGATCGACGCCACCTGCAAGCGTTGCGGCAACCCGGCCCAGCGGCGTCCGGCGAAGCGGCTGTTCTTCCCGCTGGCGCCTCATGCCCGGGGGCTGCGCGAGTACCTGCAACGCGCCAGCATGGGCTCGCACCTCGGCTCGCTGTGGGACACCATGCTCGGCCAGGGGCTGCCGGAGATCCCGATCAGCCACCCTTCCGAATGGGGGCTGCCGGTGCCGGTGCCCGGCTTCGAGGGTCAGCGCCTCTACGCCTGGTTCGAGATGGCGCCGGGCTACCTCTCGGCGACGCAGGAAATGCTGCCGGGCCTGGGGCGCGGCGGCGGCTGGGAAGATTGGTGGTGCTCCGACGACGCCGAGGTGGTGCAGTTCTTCGGCTTCGACAACGCCTACTTCCACACCATCCTGTTCACCGCCGAGATGATGGCCTACGACCCGCGGATCCGGCTGCCGGCAGCCTTCGTCAGCAACGAATTCTACCGCCTCGACGGGGCGAAGTTCTCGACCAGCCGGTCCCATGCCATCTGGGGCAAGGAGGCGCTCGCGCACCTGCCCGCCGACGCCCTGCGCTGGTACCTCTGCCACGACCGCCCGGAGACCGAGCAGACCAACTTCCGTCTGCGCGACTTCCGCGACACGGCGACGCGGGAGCTCGCGGGCGCCTGGCAGCCCTGGCTGCTGCACCTGGCGCGGCGGGTCTGGGGCGACCACGACGGCCGGGCGCCGGAGAGCTCCGAGCCGACCGCCTGCCAGGCGCGTTTCGCCGCCGAGCTGCGGCAGCTGGTGCGGGCGGCGACCCGGGCCTACCAGGCGGACGCCTTCTCGCCGCGACGGGTGGTCGCGGCCTGCAACGAGCTGGTGCGGGCGGCCAGCGCCTTCGGCGCGGGCGAGTCCTTCTGGCGCCGCGAGGCCGTCGCCCAGCGCCGCGCCGCTGCCGCGCTCGAGCTGTCGGCCGCCGCCACCCTGGCGGTGCTGGCCGCGCCGGTGATGCCGGGTTTCGGCGCCCGGCTCTGGTCGGAGCTGGGCTTCGCGTCGCCGCTCGGGCCGGGGGATTGGCCCGCCGAGCCGGTGGCAGTGCCGGCCGGACAGCGCCTGCAAGGCATGGACAGCCCCTATTTCCCGGGGCTGGATGCCGCCTGCGACGCGCTCGAAGCTGCCAGAGCGGCCCGTGCCGCGCCGGCGCCCGGAGGCGCGATGGCCGCCGCCTGAGCGCCGCCGGTTAGAGGTAGGCCCCGGCCCGCCGCTCCGGCCCGGCTCTCAGCAGGCAACCGCGGAGCCGAGCGGCGAGCTCCGCCACCAGCGGCGGCCGCAGCATCGAGTAGTGATCGCCGGCGACGCGATGCAGCTCGACCCCACCCTGGGCGAGCGCGCTCCAGGCCGCCTGGAGCTCAGCCGCGGCGCGGCCCTCGGCGCTGAAAATGGTGAGTGGACCGGGATAAGGCCGCGGCCGGTAGCGCAGCAGGGCGCGGCCATTCGACTCGATCAGGGCGAGGGCGGCGCGCAGGCGCGGCGCGGCGAGCTCGCGCGCCGGAGGCCCGGCCGCAGCGGCCCGAGCGCAGGCCAGGCGGAGCACCTCCTCGGGCGCCAGCCGGCGGAGCTCTGCGCGGCCCAGACCGAGCTCGAGCCCCAGGCCGCGCAGGTGCTCGACGAACCACGCCGTGAGCGTCGCGTCCTCGATCTGCTCGCCGCGCTCGTCGCCCGGCCGCGGCGGATCGATCAGCACGACCAGTGCGGGCGCCGCGGCCTGACGGGCAAGCTGCCGCGCCATCTCGTAGACGATCGCCGCGCCCATCGACCAGCCGCCGATGCGATAGGGGCCGCTCGGCTGAAACTGACGCAGCGACTCGAGGTGCCGGTGCGCCATCTCCTCGATCGTCGCCGGCGGCGGATCGCCTGCCTCGGGGTCCGGCGCCTGCAAGCCATAGAAAGGAATATTCGCGCCGAGCTGCCGCGCCAGCTCGCGGTAGCAGAGCACGCTGCCGCCGATCGGATGGACGCAGTAAAAGGGCGCTCCCTCCCGACCCTTCTCGATCGCTACCAGGGTCGAGGATCGGCGCGTTCCGCCGGCGCTTTCGCCACTCGTGCGTGCCTGGCCGGCGCGCAGCACGTCGGCGAGGCGCTCGACGGTCGTTGCCTCGAACAGCGTCGAGATCGGCAGGCGCCGGCCGCAGCGCTCCTCCACCGCCGCCATCAGCCGCACGGCGAGCAGCGAATGCCCCCCGAGGTCGAAGAAACTGTCCGCGACCCCGACCGGCGCCACGCCCAGGGTCTCTTCCCAGATCGCGACGAGCCGGCGCTCGAGATCGTCGCGCGGCGCCACCGGGGCTTCCCGCCCGCGGGCAAGCGCCCGGTCAGGCCGCGGCAGCGCCTGGCGGTCCACCTTGCCGTGGCGCGTCAAGGGCAGTGCCGCGAGCAGCACGTAGTCCGCCGGCACCAGCGGCTCCGGCAGCCTGGTGCGCAGGAAGCCGCGCAGCTCGCCCGCGTCCAGCCCGGTGCCCGCCGCGGTGACCACATAGGCGGCGAGCCGGCGATCACCCGGCTCGTCCTCGCGTGCGATCACCGCCGCCGCCCGCACCGCCGGATGCTCGCCGAGCACGGCTTCGATCTCGCCCGGCTCGACCCGGAAGCCGCGCAGCTTGACCTGTCGGTCGGCGCGGCGCAGGAGCTCGAGGTTGCCGTCGGCGCGCCGCCGGCAGACGTCGCCGGTGCGGTAGAGGCGCTCGCCGGCAAGCCCGCTCACCGCATCGGGGATGAAGCGCTCGGCCGTCAGGTCGGGCCGCCCGAGATAGCCCCTCGCCAGGCCGCCGCCGCCGATGAACAGCTCGCCCTCGGCGAGGATCGGGACCGGCCGCCGGTCGGCGTCGAGCAGGAACAGGCGGGTGTTGGCGATCGGACGGCCGATCGGCACCGCGCCGGCGCCGGCGTCCGCGGCGCGGTCCCCCGCCTTGAAGACGTGCACGGCGCAGCCGACGGCGGCCTCGGTCGGGCCGTACTCGTTGACCACGAGGCACGCGGGCGCGTGCTCCCGCCAGCTGCCGAGCTGGCGATAATGCAGCTGCTCGCCACCGACGACGACGACGCCGGCCACCCCGCGCACCCGCGGCGCCGGCAGGCTCTGCGTCAGCAGCTCGAGGTGCGCCGGCGTCAGCTTGACGAAGCCGAAGCCGCCGCCGGCAAGGGTGTGCGCCAGCCCGTCGATCCCTGCCTGCTCGGGGACCAGCACCACCTCCCGGCCGGCGAGGAGCGGCGCCAACAGGCTGGTGACGCTGAGATCGAAGCTCAGCGACGTATGCAGCGGCGCCCCGCCGGCGCCGGCGTCGACGCTCGAACCGTCGTCGCGAGTCCCCAGGTAGGCGGCGGTGCTCCATGACAGGTAGTGGGCCAACGCGGCGTGCGAGACCATGACCCCTTTCGGCCGCCCGCTCGAACCCGAGGTGTAGAGGACGTAGGCGAGATTTCCGGGAAAGGGGGCCGTCGCCCCGGGCGCGCTCGCCGGCCGGCCACCCGGCCGCACGCTCGCCCACCGGCCGCCAGCCCGAACGGTCGCCGGCCGGCCGCCAGTCCGCACGCTTGCCGGCGTGCCCGTTTCCGCCGCCGACACGGCTCCGGTCGCGGCGTCGATCGTCACCACCGCCGCCCGCCGCGCGGCAGGTACCTCGCCCAGCCGCCCGGCCAGCCCCGGCTCGGTCACCAGCACGTCGATCCCGCAGTCCTCGATCAGGAAGCTCAGCCGCCCTGCCGGCAGCGCCGGATCGAGAGGGACGTAGGCGCCGCCCGCCGTCAGCGCCGCAAGCACCGCGACCACCGCGCCGGGGCATCGCGGCAGCAGGATCCCGACTCGCTTCTCCGGCCCGATCCCGAGGACCCGCAGGCGCGCTGCCAGCTCGCCGGCACGGGCGTCGAGCTGGGCATAGGTCACCACGCTCGCGCCGTGGCGCAGCGCGGCGCGGTCGGCGGTCCGCGCGGCCTGCGCGGCGAATCGCTGGTGCACGCCATGCCAGTCGGGAAGGGGCGCCGCCGTGTCGTTCCATTCGCCGACGAGCTGGTGGCGCTCGGCGGCATCCAGGGCCGCATGCTCCGCATGGGGCGCGTCGCCTTGCAGCATCGCCGCCAGCACCCGGGCGTAGGAGCGCGCCAGGCGCTCGACCTGCACCCGCGCCAGCTGGCGGCGATCGAACTTGAGGACCAGCGTCAGGCCGCCGGCCCGCGGATCGCGCACCAAGGTGACGTCGAGCGGGAAATTCGTCGCCCCGGAAGTCTGCACGCCCAGGATCTCGACCCGCTCGTCGCCCGCCAGCCGCTGCAGCAAATGGAAGTGGAGGTAGGTGAAGGCCACCTCGACGAGCGGCTGCCGGCCCACCGTCCGTTGCAGCTCGGCCAGCGGGAAACGCCGGTGCGGCAGCGTTTCGATCTCCGCCGCGAAGGTGCGCCGCACCAGCGCCGACCAGCTGCCATGGCCGAGGCGCAAGCGCAGCGGCACGGTGTTGAGGAACAGGCCGAGCGCCTGCTCGCCGCCCTCGACCTCCGGCCTGCCGTTCGACACCAAACCGGTCAGCACGTCATCCTGCCCGGTGGCCAGAGCGCAGACCTTGAGGTGGGCCGCGAGCAGGACGCTCTTGAGCGGCACGGCCAGCGCGGCGGCTTGCGCCGCGAGCGCCAGGCAGAGATCGACCGCCAGCGGCAGGACGAGATCCTCGACGACGCCGCCGCGGCCACCCTTCCAGCTCGCCGCCGTCCCCGGCCATGACGGGAGGCGCGACCATCCCCGCTCGGCGATGGTTTCCTGCCAGTAGCGCCGGCTCTCCGCGCGGTTCACCGCTTCCCGCTCGAGGCCGACGAAAGTCCGGAAGAGCGCCGGCGGCGCCGGCGGGAAACTCGATCGTTCCAGGACGGCGAAATAAAGCACGAAGAGCTCCCCGATCAGCGAGGCGACGCTCCAGCCGTCGAGGATGGCGTGGTGATGAATCAGCCCAAGCTCGATCTCCTCGCGAGCGCCCTGCGCCGCCCGCGCCAGGCGCAAGAGCTCGAAGCGCAGCAGCGGCGCGCGCGCCGGATCGTGCCGCTCGTGCCGCGCGCGCTCGAACCAGCGCCCCAGCGCCGCCTCCCGCGCCGCCGGGGCCAGACCGCGCAGATCGATCACCAGCAGCGGGATCTCGACCTCCCGGTGTACCAGCTGCACCGGCTCGGCGAAACCCGCGGGGTGAAAGGAGGTGCGCAGCACGGGGTGGCGCGCCGCCAGCCCGCGAACGGCCGCCCGCATCGCGCCGGCATCGAACGGCAGGCGCAGCCGCACCCCCGCCACGTTGTGGTAGGCCCCGGAACCGGGGCTGAGCTCGCCGTGGAAGAACATGCCGAGCTGGAGCGCGGTCATTGGATAGGCGTCTTCGATGCCCGGATAGGCGCCTTCGGCGCCCGGATAGGCGTCTTCGATGCCCGGATAGGCGTCTTCGACGCCCGCGATCGCCCCGAGGAGGCTGGCGCGATCGGCCGCAGTGAGCAGGTCGAAAGCCTGGGCCGCGCCGCCAACCTCGACGCCCTCTTCGCCTGGTGCGCTCACGCCCGCCGTCGCCGTCGCCGCCAGCAGCTCCCGGATCGTCGGATGCCGGAAGACCTCCTGCAGGGAAAAATGGATGCCCCGCCCGGCCGCCCGCGCGCGCAGCCGGAGGCTCGAGATGGAGTCGCCGCCGAGGGCGAAGAAACCGTCGTCGATGCCCACCCGCTCGATCCCCAGGGTCTCGGCCCAGACCTCGGCGAGGGCGCTCTCGGCGGCGTTGCGGGGAGGGGAGAAGGGCCGGCCGGTGTCGCCGGATGGCGCCGCTTCGGCCACGCGGGCGGCGAGCGCCCGGCGGTCGATCTTGCCATTGGCGGTGAGCGGCAGCGCCGGCAGCAGCAGGAACCTGGCCGGCACCATGTACTCGGGCAGCCTCTCCTGGGCGAAGGCGCGCAGCTCGGCAAGCCCCAAGGCCGGCTCGCCCGCGCCGCCCCCGCCGCTGGCACCGGCCGAGTCTCCGCCGCCCACGACGCTCGCGCCGCCCTCGCCGTCCGCACCGACCGCGCCGCCCCCCACTGCGCCCGCGCCGCCCGCCACCACACAGGCGGCCAGCCGCCTGCCGCCGCCGGGCGCGGCGGTCGCGAGCACCGCCACCTGGCACACACCCGGATGCTGCATCAGCACCGCCTCGATCTCGCCAGGCTCGATGCGGAAGCCGCGCACCTTGACCTGCTGATCGGCGCGGCCCAGGTACTCGAGGTCGCCCGAGGGCAGCAGGCGCGCCAGGTCGCCTGAACGGTACAGGCGCTCGCCGGCCAGCCGGCCGAACGGATGCGGCACGAAGCGCTCGGCGGTGAGAGCCGGGCGGTCGAGGTACCCGCGCGCCAGGCCGGCGCCGGCGACGTGGATCTCGCCGGGGACCCCCAGCGGCACGGGATGCAGCCGGCGGTCCAGCAAACAGACGCCGAGATCCGGCAGGGGGCCACCAATCATGCTCGCGCCGGCGGCGTCGCTCCACCGCAGCGGCCGCCAGGTGACGTGGACCGTGGTCTCGGTGATGCCGTACATGTTGACCACTCTCGGCCGCTCGTCGCCATGACGCTCGAACCAGGGCCGCAGCGACGACGGTTCGAGAGCCTCGCCGCCCAGCACGACGGCGCGCAGCGACGTGGCAGGTCGCTCGCCGATGCTCGCGGCGTGCTCGGGCGGGCCGGCGGGGCGGCCGGCCCCGGCCTGCGCCAGCTGGCGGAAGGCGGAAGGAGTCTGGCTGAGCACCGTCACCGCTTCGCGCTGGATGAGCTGGTCGAAGGCCTCCGGCGCGCGGCTGATCCAGTAGGGGACCACCACCAGCCGGCCACCATGGAGCAGCGCGCCCCAGATCTCCCAAACCGAGAAATCAAAGGCGGCCGAATGGAACAGCGTCCAGACGTCCCGCTCGTCGAAGCCGAACCACTCCACGGTTGACGAGAACAGGCGAACCGCCTGGCCATGCGTCACCATCACACCCTTGGGAGCGCCGGTCGAACCGGAGGTGTGGATGACGTAGGCGAGGTTCTCGGGCAGCGGCGTGGGTCTCGCCGCCGGCGCCGCCGGCGCCGCCGGCATGGCGCCGCCCTGCTCCAGGGCCGCGGCGGCGGCCTCGACGCACAGCACGGCGGCGCCGTGCGGCGGCAGACCCGCCGCCAGCCGGGAGTCGGTCAGCAACACGGCCACCGCCGAGTCCGCGAGGATGAACCCGGCGCGCGCGGCCGGCTGGCCCGGATCGAGCGGCACGTAGGCGCCTCCCGCCGCGAGCACGGCGAGGATCGACACCACCAGGTCGAGCGAGCGCTCGAGCAGGATCCCCACCCGCACCTCCGGGCCGACGCCGCGGGCGCGCAGCCGGGCCGCCCACAGCTCCGCCCGCCGGTCGAGCTCCCGGTAGGTGAGGCGCTCGTCGCCGCAGGCCACCGCCACGGCATCCGGCCAGCGCGCGGCTTGCGCCGCGAAGAGAGCGTGCAGGCAGGCCGCCGGCGCGAAGCCGGCGCGCGCCACGTTGATCTCGCGTGCCACCTGGTGCAGCTCGGCCGCCGACAGCAACGGCAGCTCGGCGACCGGTGCCGGGATGCCGGCGGCCGCGCCGGCGAGCAGCGCCTCGAAGTGCCCGCACAGGCGCGCCACGGTGGCGGCGTCGAAGAGATCGGTGGCGAATTCGACGGCGCCCGCGAGCGCGCCGCCGCGCTCGCGCAGCCCCAGGGTCAGATCGAACTTGGCGGTGCCGCCGGCCGCGGCGAGGAAGCCCGCGGGCAGCCCGGCCGGGGGGCGCGCGCTCCCGGGAACGTTCTCCAGCACGAACATCACCTGGAACAGCGGCGAATGGCTCAGGTTGCGCTCGGGCGTCAGCTCCTCGACCAGCTTTTCGAAGGGCAGGTCCTGGTGCAGGTAGGCGTCGAGCGCCACTTCGCGCACCCGCGTCAGCAGCTCGCCGAAACCGGGGGAGCCGCCGAGGCCGGTGCGCAGCACCAGGGTGTTGACGAAGCAGCCGATGAGCGCCTCGGTCTCCAGCCGGTTGCGGCCGGCGATCGGAGTGCCGACGCTCACCTCCTCCTGGCCCGACCAGCGCGCCAGCACGGCCTGGAAGACCGCGAGCAGCGCCATGAATAGCGTGGCGCCGTCGCGGCGGGCGAGCGCGGCGAGCGCTCGTACCAGCGGCGCCGGCGGCGACCAGCGGCGGATGGCGCCGCGATGGCTCGGCAGCGGCGGCCGCGGCCGGTCGGCCGGCAGCTCGAGCAGGGGTGGCGCGCCGCCGAGGCGGCCGCGCCAGTGCGCCAGCTCGGCGTCGAGCAGCTCGCCCGCCAGCCAGCCGCGCTGCCAGGCGGCGTAGTCGGCGTACTGCACCGCCAGCTCGGGCAGGGGCGTGGTCCGCCGCCGATAGAGGTGGTCGAGCTCGCGCTCGAACACCGCTCGCGACCAGGCGTCCGAGGCGATGTGATGCATCGTCGCCAGCAGCACGTGCCGCCGCTCGCCGAGCCGCAGCAACATCCGGCGCAGCGGCGGCGCCGCCGCCAGGTCGAATGGGCGCCGCACCTCCCGCCGCACCAGCTCCCGCAGCCACTCCTCCCGCCGGTGCCCGCCTCTGCCGCCGCCAACCGCGCCGAGGTCGACCACCGGCAGCGGTGCGGGCGACCAGGGATCGATCCGTTGCGCGGGCTGGCCCTCGACGGCGGGGAAGCGCGTCCGCAGCACCTCGTGGCGGCGCACGATCTCGTCCAGGCTCCACCCCAGCGCCGCGGCGTCGAGCGGACCGTCGAAGGCCACCGCGACCGGCACGTTGTAGAGCGCGCTGCCCGGCTCGAGCTGAGCGAGGAACCACAGCCGCTGCTGCGCGAACGAGAGCGGCAGCGGGCCGTCCCGTGGCGCCCGCGCCAGCGGCGGCGCCGGCTGCCGCGGGGGGCCCCCCGGCGCGGCGCCGTCCCGGCTCGCCGTCTCGACGCGGGCGGCCAGACCGGCGAGCGTCGGGTGCTCGAACACCTCGCGCAGCGCCAGCTCCACCCCGAAGACCGTCCGCAGGCGCGACACCAGCTGGGTCGCCAGCAGCGAATGGCCGCCGAGCTCGAAGAAGCTGTCCGCCGCCGCGGCGCCCTCGGCCTCCCGCCCCAGCAGTTCGCCCCAGATCCCCGCCAGCAGCTCCTCGATGGGAGATCGCGCAACGGCGAGCGCCCAATCGCCCGCTGCTGCCGCTGCTGCTGCCGCTGCTGCCGCTGCTGCTGCCACTGCTGCCGCTGCTGCCACTTCCGCCGCTGGCCCGCCGCTGCCCCGCGCCGCGGCGGTCGCGGGAGCGGGCAGCGCCTTCGCGTCGAGCTTGCCGTGCGGTGTGCGCGGCAACGCGTCGAGCGCCACCACCGCCGCGGGCGCCATGTGCTCGGGCAGCTTCGCGGCCAGGAACCGCCGCAGCTCGGCCGGTGTCGGCACGGGCGCTCCGCCGCGCGCCACCACCCAGGCAGCCAGCGCTTGCCGGCCGGGAGCCTCCTCCCAGATGCGCACCGCCACCTCGCGCACCGCCGGGTGGCGGGCGACGGCGGCCTCGATCTCGCCCAGCTCCACTCGGAAGCCGCGGATCTTGACCTGCTGGTCCCGCCGGCCCACGAACACCAGGTCGCCGCCCGCCGTGCTGCGCATCAGGTCGCCGCTGTCGTAGAGGCGCGCGCCGGGCAGGTCGCTGAAGGGATCCGGCACGAACACCTCGGCGGTCAGCTCGGGCCGTCCCAGGTAGCCCCGCGCCAGGCAGCCGCCGCCGATGTAGAGGCGCCCCACGCTGCCGCGGGGGACCGGCCGCAGACGCTCGTCGAGCAGGTGGGCGCGGGCGTTGGCGAGCGGCCTGCCCACCGGGGCCGCCGCCGAAAAACCCGCCCCGGCTTCGCCGCGTTCCGGGCCGACGCGATGCATCAGCATGCCCACCGTCGCCTCGGTGGGGCCGTAATGATTGAACACCGCGCAGCCCGGCGCCGCGTCCGCCAGCCGGCGCAGCCAGGCGAGCTGCGACGCCTCGCCGCCGACGATCAGCCAGCGGCGCGGCAGCAGCGCCGGGTCCGCGCCGAGAGCGGCGAGGTGGGAGGGTGCGATCTTCAGGCAGTCGACCGGATGGCGGGCGAAGGTCGCGGCCAGGGCCCGCGCGTCGAGCGCGCGCTCGCGTGGCACGACGTGCAGGCAACCGCCGGTCAGCAGCGGCGGGAAGATCGCGGTGACGCTCGAATCCACGGTCAGCGGCTGCACCAGGGCGAAGCTCGCGCCCGGCCCGCCGCCGAGGCGCTCGGCGACCCCGAGGGTGTAGTTGACGACCGCGCGGCGAGTGATCGCGACGCCCTTCGGCCGGCCGGTCGAGCCCGAGGTGTAGAGCACGTAAGCCAGGTTGTCCGCGCCGGCGCGGCACCGCGGCTGCCGGCGCTGGCGGTCCGGTTCGCGCGATGTGGGCTGCGGCCCGCCCGGCGCCGGCACCGGACCGCTGTCGAGCGCGACCAGCCGCAGCCGCCGGCCCGGCGTCTCCGGCATCAGCTCCAGCCTGGCGGCCGCGGCGCCGCCGGTCAGCAGGATGGAGATGCCGGCATCCTCGAGCATCGCGGCCAGGCGCTCGGCGGGCGCGCCCGGGTCGAGCGGCACGTAGGCGCCGCCCGCCGCCAGCACGCCGAGCAGACCGACGATCGCCTCCGCCGACGGCTCGGCGAGGAGGCCGACCGCGACCTCGGGGCCGACGCCGAGCCGGCGCAGGAGCGCCGCGAGGCGCTCGGACCGTTCCGCCAGCTCCTGGTAGGTGAGGCAGCGCTCCGCGCAGCGCACGGCCGGTGCGTCGGGAGTGCGGGCCGCCTGCCGCGCGAACCGCTCGCCGAGCTCGGCGTCCGGACCGGCCGGCGACCCCCGCTCGGTGTCGTTCCACTCGACCAGCAGCTGCGCCAGCTCGGCCTCGGCGAGGAGCGGCGCCTCCCAGACCAGCCCATCGCGGTCTCCTGCCAGGGCGCCGAGCGCCCGTTCGCAGTGCCCCAGCCAGCGCGCGGCGGTCGCGCCGTCGAAGAGCGCGGCGCGATAGCCGAGCGCAACCGCCAGCTCGGACCCGGTCTCCGTCACCGTGAGGGTGAGCTCGAAGCGCGCCGTCTGGTTGGGGATCTCGAGCCGTGCGACCTCCAGGCCGGCCAGCGACAGCTCCTCCTTCGGCGTGTTCTGCAACACCAGCATCACCTGGAACAGCGGGCTGTGCGCCAGGTCGCGGTGCGGCGCCAGCTCCTCGACCAGCTTCTCGAACGGCAGCTCCTGATGGGCGTAGGCCTCCAGGCAGACCTCGCGGTCGCGCGCGATCAGCTCTCGCCAGGCGGGCTCGCCGCCGAGGTCGCCGGCGAGCGCCAGCAGGTTGACGAAGAAACCGATCAGCCCCTCGGTCTCGGCGCGATCGCGGTTGGCGATCGGCGTCCCCACCACCAGCCGGAGCTGCTGCGCATGGCGCGCGAGCACCGCCTGGAAGGCGGCAAGCAGGAGCATGAAGAGGGTCGCTCCCTCCCGCCTCGCCGCCTGGCGCAGGCTCGCGGTCCGCTCGGCCGAGAGCCGCAGCTCGCGCCGCGCCCCGCGCAGATCCGGCGCCGGCAGCCGCGGCCGGTCGGCCGGCAGCTCGAGCGCCGTCTCGAACCCGGCCAGCCGCCGGCGCCAGCAGGCGAGCTGCCCCGCCAGCGCGTCGCCGGTCAACCAGGCGCGTTGCCAGCAGGCGAAGTCGGCGTACTGGACGGCCAGCTCGGGCAGGCCGGCGGAGCGCGTCGAGCCGCCGGCGCGCGCGGCGCCGTACGACGCCGCGACCTCGCGGCTGAGGATCGCGATCGACCAGCCGTCGCAGGCGACGTGATGCACGGCAAAGACCAGCAGGTGGTCGGCGGCGCCCAGCCGCAGCAGCACGGCCCGCAGCAGCGGCCCGCGCGCCAGGTCGAAAGGGCGGCTCGCCTGCTGCCGGGCCAGGCGAGCGATCTCGGCTGCGTGCCGCGGTTCCGGCAGCGCCGCGAGATCGATCGCCGCCATCGCCAGCGGCGCCCGCTCGGGCGTGGCGATGACCTGCACCGGTTTGCCCGCGACGACGCCGAAGGTGGTGCGCAGCGCCTCGTGGCGGCGGACCGTCGCGAGGAGTGCCGCCGCCAGCGCCGCCGGCCGCAGGTTCCCGCGCAGCCGCAGCATCGCCGCCAGGTTGTAGGCCGCGTTGCCCGGATCGAGCTGATCGAGGAACCAGAGGCGTTCCTGGGCAAACGACAGCGGCAGCTCGCGATCGCGCGCCACCGGCGTGATCGGCGGCAGCCGGAGCGCTCCGTCCTCGCGCCGGGCCGCCTCGATGCGCGCCGCCAGCCGGCCGAGCACCGGGTTGGCAAAGACCTGCTGCAGGGCCAGCTCCACACCGAAGGCGGCCCGCAGCCGCGACACCAGCCGGGTGGCCAGCAGCGAGTGCCCGCCAAGCGCGAAGAAATCGTCACCCGCCCCGATCCGCTCGCGGCCCAGCAGGCCGGCCCAGATGCCGGCGAGCATCTCCTCGACCGCCCCCTGCGGCGCCACGAAGGACGCGCCGCCATCGGTCAGCTCCTCCTCGGGCTCGGGCAGCGCGCGCCGGTCGACCTTGCCGTTGGGGGTCAGCGGCAGCGCCGGCATCACCACCAGGGAGGCGGGCATCATGTAGGCGGGCAGCCGCTCTGCCAGAAACGCCCGTATCGAGGCGTGCAGCCGGCGGCTGCCGGCACCCGCGCCGCCCGCACTGGCACCCGAGCCCTCTGCACGGGCACCCGCACCGTCCGCACGGGCACCCGCGCCATCCGCACGGGCACCCGCGCCGTCTGCGCCGAACACCGCGCCGTCCGCACGGGCACCCGCGCCGTCCGCGCCGGACACCGCGCCGCCCGCGCCGGACACCGCGCCGCCGCCGGCGCTCGCGGCCACGTATGCCACCAACCGGCGGCCGCCGCCCGCCGGCTCCTCGCGGTCGACGACCACCGCCTGCCTCACCGCGGGATGGCGCGCCAGGACTGCCTCGATCTCCCCCAGCTCGACGCGGAAGCCGCGCACCTTCACCTGGCGGTCGGTGCGTCCCAGGAACTCCAGCACGCCGTCGGCGCGCCACCGTGCCAGGTCGCCGGTGTGGTAGAGGCGCCCGCCTGCCGCTTCCGGGAGACGCGCGAAGGGGTCGGGGCGGAAAGCCGCGGCCGTCAGGTCCGGGCGTCCGAGGTAGCCGCGCGCCAGGCAGTCGCCGCCGATCGCGAGCTCGCCTGGCAGGCCCGTCGGCGCCGCTTGTGCGGCGTCGCCGAGGTCGAGCAGGTAGAAGCGCGCCCCGGCGATCGGCCGGCCGAGCGGCACGCTCCTCCCTTCCGGCTCGCGGGCGCAGATCCATTCGGCGACCGACACGGTAGCTTCCGAGGGGCCATAGCGGGAGACCAGAACCGGTGGCCGCGGCCGGTCCGCGCCGCCCGCGCCGCCCGCGCCGCCCGCGGCGCCCACGGCGCCCACGGCGCTGGCGCCACCGGCGGCCGTGAAGGCCGCAAAGAACTGCGCCGGCAGATCCCCCGGCACCCGTTCACCGCCGGTGACCACGCGCTGCAGCGACGGCGCGCGGCAGAAAGCCTCCTCCGCCAGCAGCGCCGGCAGCAGCGCCGGCGGCAGGTTGGCGTTGGTGACCCGCTCCGCCGCGATCCGGCGCGCCAGATAGGCGGCGTCCTGCTGACGCGCTCCCGCGGTCAGGACCACCGCGGCACCGGCCCAGAGCGGCGCAAAGATCTCCACCACGGCGACGTCGAACGCCAGGCGGGTGCGTTGCAGCACGCGGGCGCCCGGCGCGAGATCGGTAGCCACCTGGAAGCGCAGCCGGTTGACCACCGCGCGATGCGGGACCACGACTCCCTTGGGAGCGCCCGTCGACCCCGAGGTGTAGATCACGTAAGCGGCGTTGTCGGGGTGAGCGGCGGGCTCGCCGCGGGCAGCAGGTTCGAGACGGGCGGCGGGCTCGCAGCGGGCAGTAGGTTCGCGACGGGCGGCAGGTTCGCGATGGGCAGCAGGTTCGCGACGAGCGGCGGGCTCGCAACGGGCAGCAGGTTCGCGGCAGGCGGCGGGCTCGCGATGGGCGGCGGGCTCGCCGTAGGCGGCGTCCTCGCGATGGGCGGCGGGTCCGCCGGCAGCGACCGCTGCCGGGCGGGACGCCGCCGGATCGCCCGCGCCGCCGAGCGCCACGATGCGCGAGGAGTCCGGCAACCGCGCCGCCGCTGCCGCGTCGGCGAGCACCAGCTGCACGCCGGCGGCGGCGACGAGCTGCGCCAGGCGCTCTCGCGGGTGGGCTGGGTCGAGCGGCAGATAGGCCGCTCCGGTCTTCAGGATCGCGAGCAGCCCGATCACCAACTCGCACGAGGGCTCGGCGCAGATGCCGGCGATCCGCTCCGGCCCCAGGCCCAAGGTGCGCAGCGTGCCGGCCAGCCGGTTGGCCCGCGCCTCGAGCTCGCCGTAGGAGAGCGTCCGCTCGCCGTGGCTGGGGGACCGGCCGCCGCCGCCGCCATCGCCAGCCTCACCGCCGTTGCCAGCCTTGCCGCCGTCGCCCGCCTCGCCGCCATCGCCAACCTCGCCGCCGTCGCCAGCCTCGCCGCCGTCGCCCGCCTCGCCGGCGTGCTCGACCAACGCCACCGCCGCGGGCTCGCTGGCCGCCCGGCGCTCGAAAGGCAGGTGCACGAGGCCGTCGTCGCCGGGCCACCAGATCTCCCGGCTTTCCCGGCCTTCCCAGCCGTCCCGGCTTTCCCGGCCTTCCCGGCCATCCCAGCTTTCCTGGCCTTCCCAGCTCTCCCGGCCTTCCCAGCGTTCCCGGCCTCCCCAGCTTTCCCGGCTTTCCCGGTCTTTCCGGCTTCCCCGGTTTCTCCAGCTTTCCTGGCTCTGCCGGCTCTCCTGGCTTTCCTCGCTTTCCTGGCCTTCTCGGCTCCCCAGGTCCGCCGTGCTCCACTCGATCGTCAACTGGTGCCGCTCGGCGGCCGAGCACAGGGCGAGCTCGCGCAGCGGCCGATCCGGGGCGGCCAGGATCCCGGCGAGCAGGGCGCGGAACCAGCCCAGCAGCCGCAGGATGGTCGCGGGATCGAAGAGATCGCGGTTGAATCGCAGCGACAGGCCGAGCCCGCTTCCCGGGCCGCCGCTCTCGGCCGCCGCCAGGCTGAGATCGAACTGCGCGGCGTGGCGCGGCAGGGCCACCGCTTCGAGCGCCAGGCCGCCGAGGTCGAGACTGGCTCCCCCTTCGCCGAGCGCGAAGCCGCCCAGGCCCCGCTCGCCCGCCCGGCGCTCGCGGTAGAGCGCGAACATCACCTGGAAGATCGGCGACCGGCTGGGATCGCGCTCGCCACCCAGGCGCGCGGCGAGCAGCGGGAAGGGGAGATCCTGGTGGGCGAAGGCGGCGACCGCCTCCCGCCGCACCCGGCGCTGCAGCTCGTCGAAAGTGGGATCGCCGCCCAGGTCGCCGCGCAACACGACCGGATTGACCAGGTAGCCGACGAGGCCGGCAAGCTCGGCGGCACCCCGCCCCGCGGCCGGCGCGCCCACCAGCAGCTCCTCCTGGCCGCTGGTCCGGTGAAGCAGCGCCAGGAACGCGGCGAGCAGGGTCATGAACGGCGTCGCCCCGGCGCGGTTGCCGAGGGCCTGCACCCCGAGCGCGAGCTCGCTGTCGAGCCGGAGCCCGCGCGCGCCGCCGCGAAAACCCTTGAGCGGCGGCCGCGGTCGGTCGGTGGGAAGCTCGATGGGCGGCGCCCGCGGCAGCAGCGCGGCGCGCCAGAACGACCACAGCCGCTCCCCTTCCGGCCCCGCCAGGCGTGCGGCCTGCCAGCGGCTGAAGTCGAGATAGGACGCGGCGCTCAGGGGCGGCAGCGCCTCGCCGCGCAGCAGCGATCCCAGCTCGCCGAGCAGCACGCCGAGCGACCAGAAGTCGGCCACGATGTGGTGCACCGCGAGCACCAGCAGGTGGCCGTCGTCCGGCTCGGCGGCCAGCTCGTCGTCGGTCGCGGCAGCCGACGCTTGGCGCCGGAAAACCGCCACCCGCAGCAGCGGCCCCCGGACGAGGTCGAAGGGCCGCTCCGCCGCCTCCGCCAGCCGCGCCAGCAGGCGCTCCTCGCTCCAGCCCGCGGCGTCCTCCTCGACGAAGGAGAAAGCGGCCTCCGCGTGCACCACCTGCTCGACCCCGCCGCCACCACCCTCGGCGTCCGCGCCGCGCTCCCCACCCGCGACGGCTTCGTCGCCCGCGGCATTCTCGCCGCACTCCTTTTCGCGCGCCGCGAAAGTCGTGCGCAGGCTGGCGTGCCGCGCCACCAGCGCCGCCAGCGCATCGTGCAGCCGCCGCACGTCCAGCGCCCCGCGCACCCGCGCCGCGCCGGCGATCACCAGCGACGGATTGCCCGGCGCCATGCGGTCGAGGAACCAGAGCGCCAGCTGTCCGTGGGAGAGCGGCCCGCGGGCAGCGCCGCCCGCGCAGCCCGCGATCCGCATCCCCGCTGCCGGCGCTGCCTGCCGCCGCGCCGCGGGAGGCGGCAGGTCCGGCGCCGGCGCCGGCCGGACCACGCACCCCCCGGCCTCGGCCGCGCCGGCGAGCAGCCGGCCCACCTGGGCGCACAGCTCCGCCAGCGTCGGACCGGCGAGCAGATCGGAGAACGGGACGGCCACGCCCAGCTCATCCGCCAGCGCCCCCGCGAGCTCGGCCGCGGCCAGCGAGTCGAGCCCGAGCGCGATCAGCGAGCGCTCGGGCGGGAGGGCCGCCACCTCGACCCCGAGAGCCCTTGCCGCCAGCCGGCGCACGCAGGCCAGGAGCGATGCCGCGGCCTCGGCGGCGGACGCCGGCGCCACCGCGAGCGCCGCGGCATCGCCGCGGCGGCCCTCGCCCTCGGTTGCCTCGCGGATCACGAGCGGATGCTCTTCGGTCGGAGGATGGTTTCCATCCTAGCAGCGGGCAAAATTGGGCGGCGCGGCCACAGCCCTGAAACTGGCGTCACCGATCGCTTCGAATGCGTCATTTATCGCGCGACCGCGCGTGCTTTCGGTAGTACCATTTCGTGTCGAGATGGTTGAGATGGTCGAGATGGTCGAGATGGATGACCCCGCCCCGCCGTCCGGCGCGACCGCCATCCGCCACCGCTTCGCGGCCCTCGCCGCCTCCCTCGCCGCCTCGCCGGATCGCGCGCGGGCCACTGCCGTGGCCTGCGTGGTGGAGATCGGCGGCGAAGGCGGGGGGATCTGGACCATCGACCTGCGGCACGATCCGCCGCTGGTGACGCCCGCCGATTCACCCGGCGCGCAATGCCGGATACGCATCGGCAGCGAGGACTTCCTCGCGCTCTGCCGGGACCCCTCCCAGGTCGACCGCATGGCATGGGCCGGCAGGCTCGAGCTGTCAGGCGCCGATCGGACCCTGTCCGAGATCCGCCGCCTGCTCTTCGGGACCCAGCTGGACGCGGCCAACCCGGCAGCCGGCTACTATCGCGCGCTGGCGCACCTGCTTCCCGACCAGCGGTTCCAGTTCATGAACCACGGCTACTGCGACGCCCATGAGGAGAACGCGGAGAACGAGGAGAGCGAGGAGAGCGGGGGCCTGCGCGGCGAGGACCTGCCGTGGCGGTACTCCATCCAGCTCGTTCGCCACGTGCTCGCCGGGCTCGAGCTGCGCGGCAGCACCGTCCTGGACGCCGGCTGTGGCCGCGGCGGCGCGAGCTCGTACCTGACCCGCTACCACCAGCCGGCGCGCGTCGTATCGCTGGACCTCTGTGCGGAAGCGGTGCATCTCTGCGCCCGCACCCACCGGCTCGCCGGGCTGAGTTTCCTGCAAGCCGACGCCCAGCGGCTGCCCCTCGCCGGCGGGGTCTTCGACGTCGTGCTCAACGTCGAGTCCTGCCACTGCTACCCCGACCCGCCGGCTTTCCTGTCCGAGGTGGCGCGGGTGCTGAAGCCGGGTGGTTTCCTCTGCCTCGCCGATGCGCTGGCACCCGCGGCCCTGGCGCCTTTCGAAGGCGAGCTGATCCCCGCCGCCGGCTTCGCCGTCGTGCGCTCCACCGACATCACCCACCAGGTGGCGCAGGGCATCGAGCGCAACCGCCACCAGCTCGCCGAGCTGCTCTCGAGCATGGCCTCGTCCGAGCTCGGCAATCGGCGGCTCATCGAACAGGTCCTGCGGTCGGTGAACGACGACAAGTATCACCGCTATCGCGAGCGGCTCACCGTCTATCATTCCTGGTTGCTGCGCAAGCCGGGGACGCCTCCGGCTGGCGCTGCCGGGCCGGCCGACCGTCAGCTCGACGCCGCTTCCAGGAAAGGACAGCCGGAGGTGGCCAGGGCCAGCCGCAGGCGGTTGAGCGTCGGCAACGAGGTGTCGACGTCGAGCCAGCTCAGGGTGTCGCGCAGCGGCAGGGTCTCGTCCAGCGCCCTGAAGACCTGGCGTGGGAGCTCGCGGAGCGGCTCGCCGGGAAACGCGACCAACCGCGGACTCGGCGAGTAGGTGCCGTCCGCGCCGCGGGCGTAGAGCTCCTTCTGCGTCTTGACGCGCACGAACCTGAGGTCGAGGAACTCGCCGGCGAGCTGGCGCTCGGACTTGCGCTGCCGGGGACAGTCCCGGCGCTGGAAGTAGAACCACAGCATCGGCGACGCCTCGGCCAGCAGCAGGTTCGTGATCTGCCAACGCTCGACGTCGGGCAGGGCCTCATAGCGTCGCTGCAGCCCGGGATCCTCCAGCTTCAGGTTCCAGTCCGCATCGCCCTGGGTACGACTGAAGGCGTCATTGCAGGAGGTGAGCATCTCGAGGCCGCACCGCTCCGCCAGCGCCGCGAGCGATGCCACCGTGTGGCTGTGCTCCACCGGCTGCAGGAGGGTATCGGCGAAGGCGGCGTCGGGAAGGCTGCCGCAGGCGCCCAGGAACTGCGACATCAGGTTGGGATGACGGAACGTCTCCACCAGCCGGCGAGCGACGGGCCGCTCCCGCTCCAGGTCCGGCCGCGGCGGCTTGCCCAGCAGGTGCCAGAGCGCGTTCTGGAAGGCGGCGGTGAGCACGCGGTGAAAGCGGTTGTAGACCATCAGCTCGAGCACGCCCGCCGGCCGCAGCGCCGCGGCGAGGCGGGCCAGCGGCACGGCGGGGTCGGCATTGCACTGGATCACGCCGGTGCAGATGACATGGTCGAAGCAACCCGCATGGGACGCCTCGTTGAGGCTCTCGCGCACCAGCTCGAGGTTGCGGACGCCGAGGCTCGCGGCGTTGGCCCGGCAGGTCGCCAGCGACGCCGCCGAGAGGTCCGAGCCGAGCACCTGGCCGCGCTGGAACCTGAGCGCCGTGAACAGCGCTTGATTGGTGCCGCAACCCGCCACCCAGATCCGCGGCGTTTCCGGCAGCAGCGCGCCCTGCCAGCAACCGATGTCCTGGGCCAGCATCCGCGGCGCCAGGTCGGCTCGCCGCAGGCGGTCGAAATATTGCGGCGGCCAGGGGTACTGGATGTCGCCATAGAACTCGGCGTTGAGCCGGTCGACCTCCTGCTGGCCGCTCGCGAAGTGGAGGTTCTGGATCTCAGCCGTCATGCCGGCGCTCTCCGG
>DATGHG010000166.1:0-34142 GCA_035308185.1 Thermoanaerobaculia bacterium
GTCAACGCCTATTACCAGCAATTCGACCGCGATGGCCAGCCCGCCGGCTGGGCGGTGGGCTATGCCGCCCTGGCCGGCATGCACATCAGCAACAAGAGCATGCCGAACTGGGTCTGGATCACTTTCGAGAACGTCTTCGACAGCCAGTTCACCGCCGCCCACCTGGAGTTGCCCCTCACGCCGGAGACCCAGGCCGCGAACGCGTCCCACCAAAGCGCTTTGGGCAGCCAGGGCTCGGTGTTCGCCCACTATCAACTGGACGGCGTGCAGACCGACTTCACCGTGCCGGCTACGGGACAACCTACGCTGCTCGCCAACTCGACCATCGAATCCGCCTTTCAGACGCAATCGTCCTGCATCACCTGCCACCACCTGGCGTCGATCAAACCGAACGGCACGTATTTCAACCTGGCCTACACGCAGAACGGCAACCTCAATTACTACGTCGGGATCCCGCCGAGCCTCGACGGCTACACTTTCCTGGACTATGTCTGGTCGATGAAGCGCGCCCACCGGCAAAGGACCGCCGCCGTAGGCCCGCAGCGGATCGAGAGCAAGGAGGTTACCCGATGAGCGTCCTGTCGTTCCCCCGCATCTACTTCCAGGGCTACCTGGAGTGGGATGTCTGCACTTCGAACAACAACGACTACCTCCCGGTGTACGACGCCGCCACCGCCGCCCTCGACTGGGCCTTCCTCGGCAACTTGCAGCCGCCGATCACGCCGGAGAACTTTCGGGACTCGTTCCGCCCTTGGGCGATCGAGCCCTACCGCGATTCCTGTCCGCAGAGCACCGAAGGCCCCTCGGACTCCTGCGGCAGCGACCCGGTCTCCCATCTGCCCAGCCGTTGGAACTTTTACGGCGGCCAGGGTTGCGGCTTCATCCAGCACGCGGCCAACAATGCCCGTTCGCTGACCCGCGGCGGCGACCTCGCCTACGGCCAGCCCGCGTCGCCGTCCGATCCCATCCTCAACCAGCCGGTGCAGATCATCGGCAATACGATTGGCGGCCGGACGTCGCCGGCCCGCCTGATCGACATCAACCCGGCCTCGCCTTTCTGCAGCCAGATCTATCTCTCGTCGTTCAAGGCCGGGGACGCCCAGACCTATCTCGGCGGGGCCGTCTCGCAGCGGATGTACTCGCGCTCCTTCTTCGTGCCGCGCAACATCAGCTCGGACCTGATGATCGCAGGGCCGATCGGCGCCATCTTCCAGACCACGATCCCGACGGCGTCGCTGGAGACGGCTGGGAGCTCGCCGCTGGTGGCCGCGCTCCGCCAGGCCGCGCAGGCGACGGGCGCCGCGGGCGTGATGCTGCGCTTCGCCACCTACAACACGGTCTACTATCAGAACGGGATCTTCAACGATATCGCCGAACGGCCACGCAACTGCTCCGAGCTGACCGCGCTGTACAAACAGGGCAAGGTGTTCATCAACCCCGCCTACAGCCGGGTGGTCGGCGTGCTCGGGGTGTGGAATCGAGGAGAGCTGGCGACGGCGCCGGGCGGCCACATGCTGGTGCCCAACATGCCACTCGCGCCCGCCTCGACGGCCAGCGCGGCCAGCGTCCGCGCGGCGGTGCCGATCGGCGTCATCGGCCATACCGCCCTTGAATTCGCGCCGGGGGCCGATCTTGCGGCCACCACGAGCACGCTGCCGCCGCTGGCGCCGGGAGTGATCCACGCCGAGATCAACGCCGGCGCCGGAATCGTTGCGCTCGACCTGCAGAACGCCATTCCCGAGTACACCCTGGACGCCGACCTGCAATCCGCAAGATACGACTACGGCCCGATCGACGTGGTCGTGCGCATGCCGGGCGACACCTTCAACCTCATCGGCACGTTCGGCTACGCCCAATATGACAAGACCGCCTACAGCGCGAAGGGCGGCCTGGTGGACGTCCCCTTCGGCCCCGGAGTGACGGCGGACCTGATCAACCAGTGGCTGGGAGCGGGCAACGGCTCCCTTGCCCTCCGGGCCCAAGGGCAGATCCTGTCCCAGGAAACGCCGCTCACCGTGGAGACCGACGACCGCGGAGTCTACGTCGATCAGGCAGAGACGCAGAGGATCTCGCTCCAGGTCCGTTACAAGAACGCCCCGCCGCCGCCGGGCACCATCGTGTACATCTGTCAGTATTTCCCGTGGCTGCTCAAATTGGGCAGCGGCAGTTGGTCGCTCTTCGGCTCGACGCCGACCTCCGAGGACCCGGCGGCCGTCTGCAACGTGCTGGCCCGCACGCCCTTCCTCAACGTTCCGCCGCCGCCGTTCTTCGTTGCGGTTGACGCCAACGGTAACGCCGGCTTCAACGCCCCCTCACAGGCCCCTGGCTTTCCGATCCTCATGTATTACCCTGCCCTTGCAGGGCAGTCGCTGCAATCCCAGACCCCGGTGACCTTCGGCTTCGCCCAGCCCCCGAATTTCTCGATCGGCACCGCCTATTACTCGGTGGCCCGGGTGCTGCCGTTCGACGACGGCCTGATGCAGAGGTTCGTCGACTGTTGGAACGCCACCGGCAGCTACGCCGGCACACAACCCTACAACCGCCTCCAGGTCTGGCAGTTCGTCTACGGGAACATCCTCTACGTCTACGACATGATCTTCCCGGTGATGGACCTGTTCATGCCGCTGGGCGACTTGGTTCGGGTCGAGGGGGCGATCGATCAGTTGATGCTGATGATCACCGAGGACATGGAAGTCGCCAGCACGCTCTACATGCCGGTGACCCGCGACCTGTCCGCCGGCAAGCGCAGGGTCCTCGAAACCTGGGGAGACCTGGTGGTGCGCAAGTACCCGCAGGTGCCCCTGCCGTAGCGGAGCCGAGGTGACGCGCGCCCTCTGCGCCGCCGTGCTCGGCCTGCACCTCGCGATGGCCATCTGCGCCCAGGAGCCGCCCGCGCCACCGGCGACCGCTCCGGCGCCTTCGCCGACGCCGGCGAAGGCCGGCGGCGCCGGTGGTGCGGTGCCGGCCTTCTACGAGACGGCGACCGTCGTGGCCCGGCCGCTCTCCTCGGCGACCGCGTCGGTCACCGTCCTCGAGCGGCAGGAGGTGGAGCGCTCGGCGGCGCGCACGGTCGGCGACCTGATGCGCTTCATCCCCGGCGTCGACATCCTGACCAATGGCGCCCGCGGCGGCCTCACCCTCGCCGAGATCCGCGGCGGCGACGAGAAGTCGATGGTGCTCGTCGACGGCGTGCCGGTCACCGACCCCACCAACGAGGAGGGCGACGTCTTCAACCTGGAGGGGGTGCCGGCCGACGAGGTCGAGCGCATCGAGGTGGTGCGCGGCCCCCTCTCGTCCTTCTTCGGCTCGACCGGCCTCTCCGGTGTCGTCAACGTCATCACCCGCCAGGGGCGGCGCGGCCCGACCACCGGCCAGCTCGCGGCCGACGGCGGCAACGCCTCGCTGCGCCAGGCCAACGGCTCGGTAGCGGGCGACCTCGGCCCCGGCGCCTACCTCCTGGGCGGCGGCTGGGAGGAGGAGAGCCACCGCGTCGCCCTCGACGCCTTCCGCCAGCTCAACCTCTACGGCAACACCAGCCAGCCGGTGGCCGACCAGGCCCAGGTGCGCCTCATCAGCCGCTACTCCAAGTGGCACGCCGACGACTACACCGACGCCTCGGGAGGGCCGCTCTACGGCGACGGCGAGCTGCGCCGCTCCGACCACGGCGAGCAGAGCGTCCTCGCCGAGCTGGACCTCGACGGCGGCGACCACCCGAGCCGCTGGAGCGCCTCGTTCTACCGTCACGACCTGGACCGCACGAGCCCGGCCGTCCTCGACCAGGTGCCGGCCTCGACCGAGGACACCGCCTTCACCCAGCTGCGCGCCGGCGGCGGCGGCACCCTCTACGCCGGCGAGAACCTCCAGTGGAGCGGCGGCCTCGACCTCGGCGAGGAGAAGGGCGACAACCGGAGCCTCCTGCTCGCCGTCCCCTTCGAGGGCAACGTCGACGGCGACTACCGCATCACCCGCAACCTCTTCGGCGCCTTCACCGAGGCCCTCCTCCAGGAGAGCGCCGTGACCGTCGAGGTCGGCGGCCGCCTGGACCGCGTGACCGGTCCGGGCACCGGCGGCGACCGCATCGAGCTCGACCCCCGCCTCGGCCTCGCCTGGCAGCTCGGCGGCGGCGACACCCGCCTGCACGCCTCTGGCGGCCGCGCCTTCAAGCTGCCGAGCTTCTTCGCCCTCGCCAGCCCCCGCGCGCTCGGCGGCAACCCCAGCCTCCGCCCCGAGATCGGCACCGGCGGCGACGCCGGCATCGCCCACCGCTTTGCCGCCGCCCACCTGGACGTCGACGCCACCCTCTTCTATGACCACTTCCGCGACCTCATCGACTTCGACTTCCAGCAGTTCCTGCACGTCAACCGCTCCGCCGTCGAAGCCCGCGGCGCCGAGCTGACCCTTGCCTGGCGCCCCGCCGCCCGCCTGAGCGCCGCCCTCGACGCCACCTGCCAGGAGGTCACCGACCTCACCCCCGGCGACGGCCCCCTGCTCCACCGCCCCCGCTGGATCGGCGGCGCCCACATCGATTTCGACGCCACCCCCCGCCTCCGCCTCCGCCTCGACACCCAGGGCGTCTCGCGCTACCTCGATACCGAGATCCCCGTCCCCGACCGCGACTCGGTCGCGAGCCATCAGCTGGTCGGCGCCGGCGCCACCTTCCAGCTGACTCCTGCCTGGCACCTCCGCGCCCGCCTGGACAATCTCACCGACCGCCGTTACCAGGTCCTCGTCGGCTTCCCCGGCTCCGGCACCGCTTTCCGCCTGGGCTTCCAGTACACCCCCTAGCGCTGCGCCGGGCTGGCCGTGCGCCCAGCTCAGGGCTGCGCGCACCGATGCTTGCATTTTGCAGTCTGCGGCGTCACAACGCAGTCATGAGTGTTCAGATCACGATCCGTGACGTGCCGGACGCGGTGAGGGATGAGCTTGCGGCGCGAGCAGCCGTCCAAGGCAAGTCGATGCACGGGTCCATTTTCGCTCGTTCGCGACCGCCTGGTATGTGCGGCGCGACTTTGCGGTGCTCGCTGGCATCCCGGCGGGCGACTACATCTCGACATCTTGACATCAATCTTGGCCAACATCATGATGCCAACATGCGGACGACTCTCACTTTGGACGCCGATGTCGCCGACCAGCTTCAGCGCGTCGTGCGGCGGAGCGGCAAGAGCCTCAAGGGCGTGGTGAACGAAGCCCTGAGAACCGGTCTGGGAATTGCCGAGAAACCCGTTCAGCCCTCACGGTTCAGGATTCGCGCCTTCGTCGATGGTCTTCAGCCAGGTATCGATCCCGAGAAAATGAACCAACTGGCGGACGAGATCGAAGCTGAAGAGTTGGCGCGGAAGCACGCCGGATGATCCTGCCAGACTTGAACGTCATCGTCCACGCCTACAATCGCGGCTCGGCTTCTCACCCTCAAGCGAAGGAATGGTGGGAAAAGACGCTGGGCAACTCACGACCAGTTGGGCTTTGCTGGGCAGTGATGCTGGGGTTCATCCGACTTGCAACGCAACGGCGCATCTTTCGCGAGCCGCTGCCGGTGGTGGCCGCTTGTGACGAGGTCCGCGCGTGGCTCGCTCAGCCCCAGGTGGTCATTCTCGAGCCGGGCCGACGCCATGCCTCCATCGTCTTCGATCTCCTGGAGCGGCTCGGCGCCGGCGGCAATCTGACCACGGATGCTCACCTGGCGGCCCTCGCGATCGAACACCAATGCGAGCTGTGCTCGACGGATGCAGACTTCACCAGGTTCCCGGGCCTGCAGTGGATGAACCCGTTGGCCAGGCCGCGCAGGTAGGCCGGCGCCTTGCCAACGACCCTCTATCTCGGCCTGTTCGGCGGCGGTTTGCAGAGCTTCAGCCTGCCCTGAGCTTGGCGGTGGCCCGCATCGCGAAGGCCCATCGGCGTCGATCCCTTGACCGCGTTCCGCTACGACGGACGAGGCTTACGCATGCCGGTCGAGCCTGCGGATACGCACAACGGTCGCTGGCAGGGATAGGATCTCTGGGTCTCCGGTGAGGACGGGCGCGTTCTCCAGCCGGCCGGTGGCGACAGCGAAAGAATCTGCGTAGGAAAGGGGGTGCCTCGATTTGATTCGAGCTGCTTCAAGAACCAAGGATTCGCGAACCGGTACGATGTCGATGGGCAGCGCCTTCACCTGGCCGAGGCGTTCCTCCGCCTGCTCTTCGCCGGTGAGTTGGAGTAGGCGGTAGAAGACCTCGCCGAGGTTGACCAGGTTGAGCAGCAGGCGGAGGTTGCCACTTTGAGCACGGCGAAGATAGCGGCGCATTGCGGTGGCGCCAGGCTCCTCCGCGCGCAGGAAGGCCAGGATCGCCCAGGCATCAACGACCGCGACTTTGCCGGCGCTCATCCGCTTCGATCTCGGCTCGGTGCTCGGCTTCGAGGGCCGCGACAGGGTCTCCCGGGAGATCCTGCAAGCAGCCAAAGAGGATGTCGATCGAGTCGTTGGCGGCGAGAGGAGTCAAGCGCACGGCGCCATCGCCAAGGATCTCGACCGCAAGCTGAGTCCCCGACACCCACCGGAGTTGCTCGCGGACGAGTTTAGGGATTACGACCTGACCCTTGCTGGTCACGCGGGTTGCGGCTTTCATGAGATCCATCTTACCAGTGATGTAAGACGGCAACCAGGCGATCGTCGACCGGTGGTCTCATCGGGGTGCGAGCAAGTGGATCTCCACAGCGATTAAGGAAGGGCAGATAATGGCGCCAGGGCGTGGTCTCGACTGTCCGCGCGTTGCTGCCGTCGCGCACGCCCAGCCACCATCGGCCACGCCTGGCCGGAGCGAAGGAGCCTGTATGAAGAAGAGCGCAAGGAAGCTGAGCTTGAACCGCGAGACCCTGGCCGCGCTGGCGCCGGAGCGGCTGGATGCCGTCGGCGGCGGCACGCTGATGACGCACTCGTGCGCCGGGAGCTGCATCTTCCACACCTGCGCCACCTGCGGTCAGGTCACCTGCGTGGTCTGCTAGGCAGGACGGTTCCTCCGGCGTAAGGTTCAGCGGGTGCCCTCGCCTGCCAGCCGAACACGCATCGGTTGGCAGGGAGCGGACCCCGGACCACTCACGATCCGGCGAAGACCTGGTTGCACAAGGCGCCCAGCTTGCGGCTGCTCGCCGCGGCGTGCGGGTCGCCCAGAGACCTCCGGAGACCCGGGGCGCTGGCGACGCAGAGCAGGTCGTCCTTCTGCGCGTCCACCTCCCCGAGGTCCTCGACCCACACCGCCCTGTCGCCCACTCCCGCCAGCGGCGTCGCCGTGGTACCCATCTTGCCGGCGGCCCAGGTGTCGACCGTCGCCTTGCCCAAAGCGGGACGCACGCTGACGGTGAGCGAATGGAAGTCGGCGGTCTTGAAGGTGCAAGACTGCGGGTCTCCCTGCAGGTCCTTGGTGACCACGATCGGCGCGCCCAGGATGGCGGCGGCGTCCCGCGCCGACACCAGCCGGCGATCGCAGGCGCTGGCCGCGGGGGCGGCGCCGGTCGCCGCGGTCGTGAACGCGGGGGACGCGGCGGCGGCACCGGCCGCGAGGGTCGACGCGCCGCGCGAGCAGGCGCCGAGCGTGCACGGCGCGCAGGCGAGCAGGATGGCGAGCTTGGCTGACTTCGGCATGATCTTCTCCTCGGCGATCGACGGGCGCGGCGCCGCGCCGCCGCCTAGAGCTTGGCCATCAGGGCGCGCGCGAGGTCGGCCAGGCGCCCGTCCAAGGCCGCCACCCCCGGGTCGGGCGATACCGTGGCGCCGACGGTGACGTGCCAGGGTCCCTTGCGCGCCTCGAGCAGGCGGCCCCGCACCGTGAAGCCCATGCCCATGTTGACCGCGGCGACGTTGGTCGCAAACGCCCAATCGCCGACGCCGCCGATCTCGTCGAGCCCCTCGATGACGCCGTTGAGGCCGTGCCGCTCGGGAGCCAGGGCGCCGCGCACGACCTCGCCGGTCCTGGCGTAGATCGCCTTCACCGCCGCTTCCGTCTGGTCGTCGCGGTTGGCGCTGACCGAGATGGTCATCTGGTCCATGATGCCGGCGCCCATGCCCGCCATGCCCGCCATCCCGGCACCGAGCCGCGGCGGCTTGGCTCCTCCCTGCGCCATGCCCTGCAGGAAGGCGTTCATCCCGCCCTTCGCGCCGGCATGCCTGGCGGTGCCCGCGAAGGCCTCCCGGCTCTGCGCCAGCTGCTTTTCCTTGACCGCCGGATCGAGGCCGTAGTCGCAGCCGCCGCCCTTGCCCTGGACGAGGGTCTTGCCCATCACCGCGCTGACCTCCGCCGCGGAGAGCAGCGAGCACACGTGCACCGCAGGGGCCGGGGCGGCGGGTGTGGCCGCACCGGCGGCGGCGGCGGGCGCGGCGCTCGCGGCCGGCGCACCGCTGGCGGCCGGCGCACCGCTCGCGGCGGGCGCGGCGCCCGCCTCCGGCGCGGGCGGGGCCGGCTGCGGCCGCTGGCAACCCGCGGCTGCCAGGGCGGCGGCTGCCAGGACGGCGGCTGCCAGGACCGCGGCCGCCAGGACCGGGCATCGGGTCTCGGAATGCAGGTGCATGCGCTTCTCCTCCTGCGCACCGCCGGCTCCCGGAGGCCGCTCCGGGCGGCGTGCGACCTTGCCCACGATGACGCCCGAACGCTAGACTTGTCCTGGACGGAGCTTCGCCGTTGCTTCTTTTTTCGTTCGCCGGCCGGCGAGGTGAGCGTTCTGACCGACCCGCCCCACCCGAGCACCCCGCAACCTCGGCTCTACCGCTTCGGCAGCTTCACGCTCGACGCCCGCGAGCGCCGCCTGCTCCGGGAGGGCGTCGCCATCCCGCTCAAGCCGCGGGCCTTCGACACCCTGCTGTACCTGGTCGAACGCGCCGGGCACCTGGTCACCAAGGAGGAGCTGATCGCCAGCCTCTGGCCCGATGCGGTGGTCGAGGAGAGCAACCTCGCCAAGAACGTCTGGCTCATCCGCCGCGCGCTCGGCGGCGCCGACGGCGAGACCGCCGCCGGCAGCGCCGCAAGCAGCGACGGCGAGACCCGCTTCATCGAGACGGTGCCGCGCACCGGCTACCGCTTCGTCGCCCCCGTCGCAAGGCTCGATCCGGCCGCGAGCGGCGTGCCGCCTACCCGCTCGCCGCCGGCGGCGAGCCGATCGGCGCTGGCTCTCGGCGGCGCCGCGGTGGTGCTGGCGCTGCTGGCGCTCTGGGCGTTCACCGCCGGCGTGCGCTCCCGCCTGGGCGGCGACGGCACGGCGCCGGCGGTTTCCCCGCCGCCGCGCCTGGCGGCAGTCGCATCGTCGCGCGCCGCGGCAGTCGCACCGCCGCGCGCCGCGGCAGTCGCGCCATCGCGCCCGGCGGTCGCCGTCTTGGGCTTCGAGAACCTGGCGCGGCGCGGCGATGCGGCGTGGATCGCCACGGCGCTGGCGGAGATGATGAGCGCCGATCTCGCCGCCGGCGAGCGGCTGCGGCTGGTTCCCGGCGTCGATGCCATGCGGCTGGCGAGCACGCTGCCGACGGCGCCCGGCGCGCTGGGCCGCGACGCTCTCGCCGCGGCACGCTGGCAGCTCGCGGCGGACTACGTGGTCAAGGGCTCGTACCTGACCCTGGCGAGCCCCGACGGCGAGGTGCTGCGCCTCGACGTGGTCCTGCAGAGCACCACGACCGGCGAGACCGTCGCGACGGTTTCCGGAACCGGCGCCACCCGGCGGATGGTGTCGCTGATCGACGATGCGGTGGCACGGCTTCGCGCCAAGCTCGGGCTGGAGCCGCCGGCAACCGCCGCGTCCACCGCCGCGGCGGCCGCGGCGCTGCCCGCCCAGCCGGCGGCGACGCGGCTCTATGCCGAGGGCCTCGCCAAGCTGCGGCAATACGACGCGCTCGGCGCCCGGCCGCTGCTCGAACGCGCGATCGCGATCGAGGCGGGGTATCCGCTCGCCCACGTCGCGCTGAGCCAGGCGCTGTCGGCGCTGGGCTACGACCAGGGCGCCGTCGACGAGGCCAAGCGCGCGGTGGCGCTGGCGGGCCGGCTGACCCGGGCGCAGCAGCTCGAGATCGCCGCCGGCCTGGCGGAAGCGCAGAAGGACTGGACGGCCGCCGCCAACACCGAGCGCGCGCTGTTCGCCTTCTTCCCCGACGACCTCGAATACGGGCTGAACCTCGCCCGCACCCAGATCGCCGGCGGCAAGGCGGCGGAGGCGCTGACCGTGATCGCCGCGCTGCGCCGGCGCCCGGCGCCGGCGAGCCAGGACCCGCGCCTGGACCTGGCCGAGGCCGCCGCCAGCGGCGCGCTGTCGGATTGGCCGCGCCAGCTGGCGAGCGCCGAGCGCGCCGCCGCGGCGGCGCGGACGCGCGGGCTGCGCCTGCTGCTGGGCGAGGCGCTGGCCGCCGCGGCTACGGCCGAGGGCAGCCTCGGCCAGCGCCAGGCCGCCGATGCCGCGCGGCGCGAGGCGGCGGACATCTTCCGCCAGCTGGGCAACACCAACGCCGAAGCCAGCGCGCTGCTCGGCATCGCCAACGGCCTGGGCGATCGCGGCGACTACGACGGCGCCATCGCCCTCTACCGGCAGGCGCTCGCCAGCTTCGAGCGCACCGGCAACCGCAAGGGCGCCGCGCACGCCTGGAGCGACATCGCCAACATGAGCTGGATGGCGGGCGACGTCGAGGCGAGCCTGAGCGGCGCCGAGAAGGAGCTGGCGCTGAGCCGCGAGATCGACGACCGCCGCGGCATCGTCTGGGGCCTCGGCGCGATCGGCAACGCCCTGGCGGATCAGGGGGAGATCGCCCGGGCGCTGCGCATGCAGGGCGAGGCGCTGGCGATCAGCCGCGAGATCGGAGACCGCGAATACGCCGCGTTCTCCCTGGGCTCGATCGCGGACACCCAGCTCACCGCGGGCGAGTTGGAGCAGGCCTACCGCGGCTACGGCGAGGCGCTGGCGCTGTGCCGGGAGCTGCACGACGCCAGCGGTATCGCGCGGCACGAGGACGACCTGGCGACGGTGCTGCTCGCGGAGGGGCGCCTGGCGGCGGCGGAGCGCCTGTACGGCGCCGCGCTGGACGACCGCCGGCGGCTGGACGAGCAGGATGCCGCGGCGCAGACCCGCATGAACCTGGCGCAGCTGCGCAACGAGCAGCAGCGGCCCGCCGAGGGCCTGGCGCTGTCCCGCCAGTCGGCGCAGGCTTTCACCGCGATGCACCAGTCCGGCAACGTCGCGCTGGCGCTCGCCACCGGCGCGCTGGCCGAGATCCAGCTGCGGCAGGGCGCTGCCGCGGCGGCGGACTGCGAGCGGGCGCGGGCGGCCCTGGCGGGCAACCGGCAGAACCAGGCCAACCTCTTCGTGCTGCTCACCAAGGCCCGCGTCGAGGCCGCCAACGGTCGTCCGGCGCCGGCGCGCGCGCTGGCCGCGGCGGCGCGGGCGCGGGCCGAGGGGACGCATGCTCTCGGGTCGGTCCTGGAGGCGCGGCTGATCCTGGGCGAGATCGAGCTGCGCGAGGATCCGGAGGCGGGCGCGAGACAGTTGCAGACGCTGGCGCGCGAGGCCAGGGCGAAGAGCTTCTTGCTGATCGCCGGCAAGGCGGCGGGCCTCGTCGCCGAGCGCTCCGGCCGGGGAGGGTGGCAATGACTCTGCACGCGATCTTCGAGATGCTGGGCACGGCGGCGCTGGTGCTCGGCATCGGCGGCGTGGCGGCGCTGGCTTGGATCCTGCCCCACCGCGGCTTCCACCACCTGCGCGAGCCGGTCGGCCGGGCGCTGCGCAGCCCGCGCCTCGGGGGGCTGCGGCGGCGGGCGCCCGCCCTGCTGGCGTTCGCCGAGCGGCACCTGCACGACGAGCGGACGTCGTGGGTGCGGCTGACGCTGGGAGCGCTCTGCGTCGGCGCCGGCGCGGTCTGGTTCGTCCACCTGATGCGCGGCGTGCTGGCGGACGGCAAGCTGGTGACCGCCGACCACTGCCTGCACAACGTCGTGGCGACGTTCGATTCGGCGGCGCTGGTGCGCTACTACTCGCTGGCCACCAATCTCGGCGGGCCGGCCTTCGTCGGGCCGCTGGTCGCCGGCCTGGCGGCGATCTTCTGGATCGCCGGCCGGCGGCGGGAGAGCCTGGGCCTGCTGCTGGCCCTGGGCGGCGCCCTGGCGCTCGCCGTCGTCTTCAAGCAGCTCATCCACCGCCCGCGCCCACCCGAGGCGCAGGCGCTGTTCCACGACTCGAGCTTTCCCTCCGGCCATACGCTGGTGGGGACCGCGGTGTACGGCTTCCTGGTCTACCTGATCCTGCGCGACGAGCCGCGGCGGGCCTGGCATTGGCTGCTGGCGCTGCCGCTGCTGTTCCTGATCGGCTCGATCCCGATGTCGCGCATCTACCTCGGCGTGCACTGGCCCTACGACACGGTGGCCAGCCTGGCGCTGGCGGCCGCCTGGCTGGCGATCCTCATCTCGCTGTTCAAATACCCGCCGCTGGTCCACCGGCTGCTGCCCCCGGGCCAGCCGGCGCGCTTCCTGGCGCGCGCCATCGCCGGCCTGGCGGCGGTGCTCGCCGCCTGGGCTGCCGTGCTCGCCGTGCGCGAGCCGCACTTCAAGGTCGCGCCGCCGCCGGCGAACGTGCGGCCGATCGCGGCGGCGGCCGTCGCCGCCGCCTACCCCGGCGCGCTGCCGCGGTGCTCGCAGGACGCGGTCGGCGGCGCCATGGAGCCGATCTCCTTCGTCTTCGTCGGCGACGCCGGCGCGATCCTGGCGGCGTTCGAGCGCGCCGGCTGGCAGCTGGCGCAGCCGCCGTCGGTGCACGGCCTGCTGCACGAGCTGTGGTCGGTGGCGGCCAACCAGCCCGACCGGCGCGGCCCCGCCACCCCCGCCTTCTTCGACAGCCAACCGCAGGACCTGACGTTCGAAAAACCCGGCGACGCCTCGGGCTCCATCCGCCGCCGGCACCACACCCGGCTGTGGCGCACGACGCTGTGCACGGCTCCCGGCTGCACGCCGGTCTGGGTGGCGACGGCGAGCTACGACGAGGGCATCAAAATGGTGGCCGAACCCTACCTGCTGACCCACCGCATCGATCCGCACGTCGATGTCGAGCGCGATCTCATCGCCCGCGACCTGCGCCAGGCAGGAGCGCGCCAGCTCAACCTGGTCGCCGTCACCGCCGCCAGCCGCGGCCACAACGCCGGCGGCGACGCCTTCGTGACCGACGGCCGCGCCTACGTGTTCGCCGTCTCTTGAGCTTTGTCTATTGACTGTATACAATAGACAAAGAGGCATGCTGCGGATCGACCTGGGTGCCGCCACCCCCGCGTACGAGCAGATCGCCAACGGGCTGCGCGCCTTGCTGGTGGCGGCGGCGATGGCGCCGGGCGAGCAGCTCCCGACCGTGCGCCAGCTCGCGCTCGACCTGGGCGTGCACCACAACACGGTGGCCGAGGCCTACCGCCAGCTCGCGGCCGAGGGGTGGCTCGACCTGCGGCGCCGCCGCGGCGCGATCATCCTGGACCGTCCGGCGCCCGCGTCGTCGCCCGAGGCGGTCGCCGATTTCGCGCGGCGGCTCGAGGAGCTGATCGCCAAGGCGATCGGCGCGGGCGTGCCGCGCGAACGGATCGCGGCCGAGCTGGCGACGGCAGCCCGGCACCTGAGGAAAGGAGCCGAGTCATGAAGCGACGAATGGCGGCCTGGATCTCGGGCCGGCCGGAGGCAGGGCGATGAGCGCCGCGGCGTCCATCGTCACGGCTCAGGCGTTCGTGGTCCTGCTGATCGCGGTCGTCGCCTGGATGATGCCGGCGATGACGCGGCCCGATCTCTACTTCGCGGTGACGGTGGCGCCGGCCTTCCGGTCGACGCCCGCGGGGCTCGCCATCCTTCGCCGCTATCGCCGGGAGGTGGCCGTGCATGCGGCGATCGGCGGCGCTCTGGTTGCCGGCTCTGGGCTCGCCGCCCGTCCGCTGGCCGCCTATGCCGGAGTCGCCTGGTTCGGCGCCGGCTGGTTCGCCGCCTTCTTCCGCGCGCGAGGCCGGGTGCGCCCTCACGCCGCGCCCGAGACCACGGTCCGGGAGGCCGCGACGCGGCCGCGCGCCGCCAACCTGCCCGGCGGCTGGGCGCTGCAACTGGGGCCCTTCGCGGCGCTGGCGGCCGCGGCGGTCTATCTCCACGGCCGCTGGCAAGACCTGCCCGGGCGGTTCCCCATCCACTGGGGGTTCGACGGGCGGCCCAATGGCTGGGCGGTGCGCAACGCGGCAGGGGTCTATGGGCCGCTCTGGATCGGCGCTCTGGTCGCCGGCTCGATGGGGCTGCTGGCCTGGCTGCTGTCGCGGGGCACGCGGCCGATCCGGCCG
The DNA here is from genome assembly GCA_035308185.1 of Thermoanaerobaculia bacterium. GTDB lineage: Bacteria > Acidobacteriota > Thermoanaerobaculia > Multivoradales > UBA5704 > JASLEW01. The sequence continues at coordinate 14,285 of DATGHG010000166.1, forward strand.
GGCGGGGTGGCGGGGGCGGCGGAGCGCCGCTTCAGCCGCGGCGTGCTCGGTGTGCTGGTCGGCGTCGAGTACCTGATCGGCCTGACGTTCGCCGGGGTCGCGCTGCTGCCGCTGCGCGCCGCCGGCGGGGAGGCCGGACCGCCGGGCGTCGCCGTCCACCTGGGCGTTTCGCTGATCTTCGCCGCCGCGGCGACGATCTTCCTGCTGCGCATGGGGCAGGGCGGGACGCACCTCGCCGGCGACGCGGGGTCCGAGGCGGCAGGCGGCGCGCCGGTCGGCGACCGCTCGCCCGACCGCTGCTGGAAGGCCGGCATCTTCTACGTCAACCCGGACGATCCCGCCCTCTTCGTCGAGAAGCGCTTCGGCATCGGCTACACGCTCAATTTCGCGCACCCCGCGGCCTGGCTGCTGATGATCCTGCTGCTCCTGGTGCTGCCGGCGGTCATGTTCTGGATCGCCGCCGCGGGCTCGTAGGGCGCGCGGGACAGCCGGTTTTTTCCGTCTATACTGACAGTGACATGCCTCGCTCGTCCGTCAGGCTCAGCTACGCCGACCTGCTCGCCTTGCCCGCGGATGGAGTGCGGCACGAGCTCATCGACGGCGAGCACCTGATGAGCGCCGCGCCGAGCCTGCGCCACCAGGTGGTGCTGAGGAACCTCTTTTTGGCGCTCCATGATTTCGTCAAGCCGCGCGGGCTCGGCGAGGTCTTCTTCGCCCCCGTGGACGTGGTCCTCTCCGCACATGACGTGGTCGAGCCGGACCTGCTCTTCGTGCGGCGCGAGCGCCTGGGCATCCTCGAGGAGCGGTGCGTGCGCGGCGCGCCCGACCTGGCGGTCGAGGTGACCTCGCCCTGGACCCGCGGGACGGACCTGGGGCGCAAGCGGCGCGTCTACGACGAGCTTGGCTTCGGAGAGTACTGGATCGTCGATCCCACGCCGCAGACGATCGAGGTCCTGCGCGGCGGCGACTGGAGCGAGCCCGCCGAGCGGTTGCGGCGGGGCTCCGGACCCCAGGCCTTCGCCAGCCCGCTGTTCCCGGGCCTGCTGCTGACGTTGGATCAAATCTTCGAGTAGGGCCGCGGAATGGCAGCGCGCCTCCTCTCGGGCCGAAGGGTCGAGGTGATGCGTGGATGAGGTACGTGCCGGCGTCAACGAGCTGCGCGGCGTGCCGCCGGACGTCGGGATCGCCGGGATCAAGGACAGCGGCTACGGCTACGAGGGCGGCTGGCTGGGAATCGAGGCTTTCCTGAACCTGAAGGTGGTGCGGGGGGAGCCGGCGAGCGGTGCGCTCTCGCCAGGCGCTCGGTGATCGCCTTTTGAGGCTAGGGCGGCGGCACCATCACGACCGCTCCCGCCGCGGCCGCCGCGAGGGTGATCGATTGCGGCAGCAGGTGGCCTTGGAGCAGCACGACCTGCTGCGCCGCGAGCTGCCGGTCGAGAGTGCGGAGGGCACGGCGCATCCCGGATCTGGTGGTGACGTCCTCGATCGCGCCCCAGGCGGCGAGGGCGGCGGCGTCGGGCGGCCCCGCCGACCAGACGAGCAGTGGCACGTGCAGCGCTTCGAGATAGCGGCGCACGGTCGGTCCGTCGCGGCGGCTGTGGTCGACGGTCCCCGGCGCCAGCACCAGCAGCACCCCTCGCGGCCCTTCGCCCGCGCAGGCCCGCAAGCCGGCAACCGCCACCGCGTCGGCCAGCTGCGGGTTGGCGGCGATCTGGCTGTCGAGGAAGGCCCTGGCCACCAGGTAGGGCACGCCGTACTCGTGGGCGTCGAGGTAGCCGGTGCCGCCGAAGAGCTCGGAGGGGAGCCCGGGGCCGCGGTAGAGGTGACTGTAGGCCGAGATGAAACGGAGCCGGCTGCCCTTCGGCAGGGTGCCGAGGCGCCCCCACTGGCTGGTCCACAGGCCGCGCTCGACGAGCGGGCTGGCGTGCTGGTCGCGCACCACCAGGAGCCGCGCCGCGCCGGCCTCCACAGCATCGACGTGCAACGGCGCGCCGCCGCTGCTGAACCAGCCCTGCATGCGGGCGGCGGGCGGCAGCTGGCGCCCATCGCGCGGCCACACGGGGAGCGAGGTGAGCGCGGTCGACACCTCGTCGTCGAACTCGCGGCCGAGGGCGAGGTCGCGGCGCGCCACCGCGCCGCTGGCGAAGGTGAGCTCGGCGGACAGCACCTGGGTGGCGGTGCCTGGCGGGTGGAGCGGCAGCAGCGCCCGGTTGCGGCCGTCGAGCGCCAGGAGCTTGCCGTCCAGGGTGAGGGCGATCGCGGTGGGGCGCTCGTTGGCAGTGCTCTGCCAGGCCAGGCGCACGGTGCGCGCCTGGCCGACCGTTGCCCTCTCGACCACGATCTCCACCTCGGCGGCGGGACGCGGCAGGTTGATCCACTGCTCGCACTCCGCGATCTCGTTGCCCTGCGCGTCGAGGCCGCGCGCCACCAGGTGGTGCGGCAGCAGGTCCGGGCCGAAGTCGACGCTGCCCTGCCAGGGTGCGGCGGCGAGGTGGGCCGCGACGGCGCCGTCGAGCGCCAGCTCGATCGCCGCGACGTCGGGGCCGGCGGCGAGCTGCACCGGCTGCGCGCCGGAGGTCAGGCCCAGGAACAGGGTGAGGAATGCGATCTGCAAGCTCGCCTCCCGCGGTATGGTGGTGGTTGCGCCCGGGTCGCCACGGGTGTCGCGGCAACCCACCTTGCAGGAACGCGACTTGGGCTCGCCGGTTGCAGGGCCGGCGCGCCGCGGCAGGGCCGCGCTCGGCATGAGGCTATCGCTACCGCCGGCGCCAGCGCCAGCGCCGGCGGGCGGCTCTCGGTGGGGCGGTCAGGAGCGCATCGTGACCGGGCGCGGGCCGATGTACTCGGATTGCGGCCGGATCAGGCGGTTGGCGCGCTCCTGCTCGAAGACGTGCGCCGCCCAGCCGGCGACCCGGCCGGCGGCGAAGATCGAGGTGAACAGGTCGCGGTCGATGCGCAGGGCGTCGAGCAGCACCGCGGTGTAGAACTCGACGTTGGTGTCCAGGCGCCGGCCGGGGCGCAGGGCGGCCAGGGCGGCCAGCGCCTCGCGCTCCACGCGCTCGGCCAGGGCGAGGCGGCTGGCGGGAGGACCGGGATTGCCGGCGCCGGCGCCGGCGGCGCGGCCCGCGGTGCCGGCGGCGCCTGCCCGGCGCAAGCTGGCGACCTGCTGCTTGAGCACGTCGGCGCGCGGGTCCCGCGCCCGGTAGATGCGATGGCCGAAGCCCATCAGGCGGCGGCCGGCGGCGAGCTCGGCGGCGATCCAGGCGCCGGCGTCGGCCGGACCGGCGAGCGCGTCCAGCATGTCCAGCACCGGCCCCGGTGCACCGCCGTGCAGCGGCCCTTCGAGCGCGCAGAGCGCCGCGATCACCGCCGGCAGCACGCCGGCGCGGGTGGAGGCGACGATGCGCGCGGTGAAGGTGGAGGCGTTCATGCCGTGCTCGGCGACGGTGACCAGGTAGGCGTCGAGGGCGCTCACCTCTTCAGGCGATGCCGGCTCGCCGCGCAGCATCCGCAGCAGGTCCGCGGCCTGGCCGAGGGCAGGGTCGGGAGGCAGCGGCAGCAGCCCGCGGCGCCGGCGGGCGAAGGCGCTCACGAACACCGGGATCGCGGCGGTGGCCAGGAGGTGGTCGGGCGGTCCGGGGGCGGCGTTGGCGGGTGGTCCGGGAGCGGCGGTGGCGGGTGGTCCGGAAGCGGCGGCGGCGTCCGCCGCGCGGGGCCACAGGCTGGCCAGGCCCAGGCGGAGCGCCGCGATGGCGGGCAGGCCGGCGGTGGCTGCGAGCAGCGGCTCGACGCGCTCGTAGGCGGCGATGCGCGCCAGGCCGAGCGCGTGGGCGAGAGCGGCGAGCTCGGCGGTCGGGGACGCCGGCGCCGTTGGCTGCCCGGCTGGTCGCCCCGCCGGGTGGCCAGACGGCGACGCCGTCCGCCGCGCCGTGGCCTGGCCCGCCGCCGGCCCAGCTGGCTCCCCGGATGCGGTCGGCTGGCCAGGCGCCAGTCCCTCCCAGAGCAGCCGGGCCATCTCTTCGAAGGACACCCGGCCGGCAAGCTCTTCGATCGCGAAGCCGCGCACGATCAGCCTGCCGGCCTCGCCGTCCACTTCGGACAACGCGGTCTGCGCGACCACGACGCCATCCAAACCCGTGCTGGCCGTGCTGGTTGTGTTCGTTTCACCCGCGGCGATCGACATGGCGACCCCTTTCTGTGGCTTGCCGGCGGCGGTGGCTGGCGGCCCGCGGCAGGTTCTAGTGTTGATCCGATTGGAAATGTCTGTCAATTTTGATTTGCCAATCAATATCAGGATATGACTCGCAGCCGCAGCGCCTTCCTGACCGCCACCGAAGCCGCCGCCGCCCTCGGCGTGCGCCGGGCGACGCTGTATGCCTACGTCAGCCGCGGCCTGCTGCGCAGCGAGAGCGACCCGGACCGGCGCGGCAGGCGCTATCCGGCGGCCGAGGTCGAGGCGCTGCGCGGGCGCGTCGAGGCGCGGCGCGATCCGCCGCGGGTGGCGCGCGGGGCGCTCGACTGGGGCATGCCGGTGCTGGACTCGCGCCTGACGCTCATCGCCGGCGGCCGCCTGTTCTACCGCGGCCGCGACGTGGTGCAGCTCGCCCGTCGCGGCGAGACGCTGGAAAGGGTGGCCGCCCTGCTCTGGCTCGGCGACCTGGACGCGTCGCTGCCGGGGCCTGCCCCATGGCGCCTGGCGGCGTTGCCGGGGCTGGAACGGGAGCTGGCGGCCCGCCGATCCTGGCGCCCCTTCGCGCGCCTGCAGAGTTTGCTGCCGCTGGTGACGGCGGACGACCCTGGCGCCGGCGATCTGCGACCGGCGGCCGTCGTGGCCAGCGGGGCGTGGCTGCTGCAGCTGGTGGCGGCGATCGCTGCCGGCTCCGCGGGCCATCTGGCCGCGCCGGACGGCGCCGCGATGCCGGCGGCGGCGGCCCTGGCGCGGGCCTGGGCACCGGCTGCGACCGCCGGCGCTGGCGCTGTCGCTGGCGGCGATCCTGGCGCCGCAAGGGCTGGGTCCGGCACTGGCGCCGTAACGGCTGGGTCCGACACTGGCGCCGCTGCCGCCGGCTCGGTGGTGGTGCGCCTGCTCGACGTCGCGCTGGTGCTGTCGGCGGACCACGAGCTGAACGTTTCGGCGTTCACCGCCCGTTGCGTGGCCTCGGCAGCGGCGCCGCCACAGGCGGCGGTGGCGGCGGCGCTGGCGGCGCTCGGCGGCGCCCGCCATGGCGGGCATTGCGATCGGGTGGAGGCGCTGTTCGCCGAGATGGCGGGCGCCTCGGTCGGCGCGGCCACGCCGGCTGCCATGGCGCCGGCCGCGTCCGGCGCCGGTGGGAGCGGAGCAGGGTCGCCAGCGGGAGTGCGCGAACGCCTCGCGGGCCGCCTGCGCCGCGGCGAGGAGATCCCGGGGTTCGGCCAGCCGCTCTATCCCGACGGCGATCCGCGCGCCCGCCTACTGCTGGAATTGGCGGCGGCGCATCGCCCCGCGTCGCCCCATACCGCGCTCGCCGCGGCGCTGGCGGCAGCCGGCTTCGAGCTGCTGGGGGAGCGTCCGAACCTGGACTTCGGGTTGGTGGCGCTGGCGCGGGCGCTCGAGCTGCCGCCAGGGGCGGCGTTGGCGCTGTTCGCGGTCGGCCGCACCACCGGCTGGATCGCGCACGTGCTCGAACAGTACGCCGACGCGCGGCTCGTCCGGCCGCGAGCGCGCTACGTCGGCCCCGAGCCTCGGGATGGCGGCTTGCCCGGCGATCGGGCGTAGGTCGCGCGGAGCGGCCGGGCGTCAGGGAGCGAGCGGGTCGGGTTCAGGCGCAGCCGGTGGCGATGGCAAGGGCTCGGCAGACCTCGAGCATCTTCCCGGCATCGACGGTGCCCACAAAGGCCGTCAGGTCCCGCTGGCTGACGGTGAAGAGATTGCAGAGGTTCGCGCAGGAGTCGTGCTCGAGCCCTTCGGCGACGCCGAGTCTGACCTCGGTGGGCGAATCTCGAAGCGTCGAGGTGATTGCCACCACCGTCGCCGTGTGCAGCAACTGGATCAACGCAGGATGACTGAGAACCAGGACCGGCCGCCGTTTGTCCGGCCGGCTTCGGTCGAGCATCCAGATCTCTCCCCGCGTCACTCGCTCGGCCACGTCTGCGCGTCCAGGAGCTCGTCGACCTCGCCGAGCATGACATCGGCCTGTCCTGCATAGGCGCGCACGAGACGCGCTTCGATCTCCCTTTGCTCCTTGGCGGAGAGGTACGACTCGACCGCCGCGCGGATGAAGGCCGATCGCCCCTTCTCGTGCGTCTCGGGATCGCCGTCGATGCGTTCGAGCAGCTGCTGGTCCATCGAGATCTGTACCGGACGTACCGCCATGATGGCATGATCCAATAAGAAAAATATCTTGTCAAGCCAACAGATTGGGCAACTTAGGGGCTGGAAGCTTACCTTCCCAGGCCCAGGTCCGGGCCACGGTCGATGGATTGGGCGACGGCACGCGCGGCCGCCTCGACCGGCGAGGCGACCTTCGGGGGCAGCAGGAGGAGGACGCTGTCGAGGGTGGCGCGGCCCATGCCGCGGATCGCAGCCTCGATCCCGTCCTGCGTGGCGCGGCCGGCCGCCTGGAGGTTGCGGAGGCTGGACTCGACTCGCGCCAGCTCGCGCCGCAGCTCGGCGGGGCGCGGCAGTCGGGCCGGAGTGGCGCGAGCCGCCGCGGCTCCTGGCAGCTCCGGCGGTGCCGCCCTGGTGGATGATGGCTGCGGCAGGCGGTCCGAATTGGCAGCCAGCTGGGTTTGCACCGACAGCTTGGCGGACTGCATGCCGGCGAGGCTTCGATGGTAGTCGTAGAGGCTGCCGGTAAGAGAGGCCACCGCGGGCCGGTCCTGAATGGGTCCATGGCGGAGCGCCGCCAGACGGGAGCGGTCCCGGAGCCTGCCGTAGGTGCGGACCTTCCCCTGGTTGAGGCGATCGGGAGCCGCGGGGTCGCGCAGCAATCGACGAAGCGCGCGGCGTGGATCGGCGTAGACCTGGGTGGCCGCCGCGGTGACCGACCGGCGGAGCGCGACGACGCGCAGCCGGGAATCGCGCAGGGCGTCGAACGCGGCCACCACCTCGCGGAGGGGACGCTGCTCGCGGGTCGCGGCGACGGTCTGGGCGGCGATCTCGTGCAGCCGGTCGACGGCGCGGCGCAGGTCGGCCGCCGCGTAGTCGCTGGCGAGGTCCTTGCGGCCGGGGCGCGCGGACCGGCGAAGGCGCTCATGGCCGGCGGCCGGTTGGTTGCCGTCGCGGAGGGCGTCCACCCGGCCGCCGGCAAGCGGCTCGGGCGTGGCACGCTGCCAGGAATCGCCTGCGCCAGGGAGGTGACGGCGAACCTCGACGGCGGCGCTCGGATGGCGCTCGAGAAGGCCGCGGAAGGCGTCGCCGGCGCCGATCGCGGCGAGCCGCTCGGGGTCGCCGAGCAGGATCACCTTGGCACCGCGCTCCTCGGCGTGGGCGAGGACGCGGCCGAGCTGGCGCACTGCCAGCGCTCCCGCCTGGTCGAGCACCAGGACCGAGCGGGCATGCAGGCCGCCGCCAGCCTGGGACCAGGAAGGCTCGTGCTCGCTCAGGGTGCGGGACCGGATGCCGGTGCCGGCCTGCAGCGCCGTCGCGGCGCGATCGGTGAGCGCGGCTCCGAACACCTCGCGGCCTTGCTCTTGGTAGGCGGCGGCGATGGCGCGCACCGCGCCGGCCCTGACGGGTCCAGCGGGACCGACGATCTGCGCCAGGTCGGCGCCGGTCGTCGCGTGGAGGACGGCGGCGCGCGGCGCCGCGGCCAGACCGGCGGCGGCGCTGCCGAAAGGCCGGGCCGCGACGGCAGCATCGAGGCGATGGTGGCTGCGCGACGCCAGGCCGGCGGCGGCAGCCAGGAGCCGCGCTTCGGCCCCGAGGTACTCGCGGGTGGTGTAGCGGCTGACGCCGCGGTCGTCCTTGCCGAGATCGAGCAGCTGGTCGGAGCGCAGCGCTGCGCGGACCAGCGCGCCAGGCTCCGGCTGATAGAACGCGGCGCGGCGGAGGTCGCCCTCGGTGAAGGTGGCGAAGGTGCCGGTGAGCCGATCGATCAGCGTTGCCGCGCGCTGCTCGAGGCTCGCACCCGGCGGTGGGGTCGCGGCTCGCGGGCGAGGCGGCGGGATCGCCGGCGGCTCGGGGTGCGCCTGGCGGTGCTCGTGGAAGGTCTCGTCGAAGCGCAGCGCGAGCTTCGGTCCGCTCAGCGAGGCATCCACCCGGGAGAGGGCTTCGTAGCCCGAGCCGTCGGTGACGACCAGGCCCGAGTGGCGGACGGCGGCCGCGAGGCGGAAGCCGTGGGTGGCCAGCCGCCGCTCGAGATCGCTCCAGCCCGCCGCCTCGGCGAAGGCGGCGGCGCCCTGGTCGCGAACGCGATCCGCCAGCGGCTGCCGAGCGCTGCGCAACGCGAGGTGGAGGGTGGTGGCGCTGAGATCGGGGATGCCTGCGCCGCGAGTGTCCGACCGCATCAAGCCGTAGTCGATCTCGAGCAGCCGGAGAGTGCCGCTGACCGTGCACAGGTCGCGGCGAACGCTCCAGGTTCGGCCGTCGTGGCCGATCCGGTTGACGACGACGTGGACGTGGTCCCGGTCGGTGTCGTGATGAGCGGCGACGAACGCCTGGTGGTCGGCGAGCGCCAGCTGCCGCATCACCAGGTCGAGCGCCCGCTCCCACTGCTCGCGATCGAGGTGCTCGCCGGGGAGCAGGCTCAGGCCGAAGTGGTAGACGGGCTTGTCGACGCGCGGGTTCTCGCCGGCTTGGGCCCGCATGACCTTGGCTGCCAGCGCGGGAAGGTCGATGCCTTCGAGGTTGCGGTAGGACACCCAGGCGGGGCGGTCTGGGTCGGGCCGCGCGCCGCGGCCGCGCGAGAGGTACGCAATGAGCCGGTCGAAACTTCGGCACCAGCCGGTGCGGGCGCCTCTGGCGGAGAGGGCTCCGCCCTTGAAGAACGTCATGCCGTAGGCCTCGACGGACCGGCGCTGTCGGCCGCCAGCAGGGCCGCGCGCAACGCCCAGATCTCGCGCCGCAGGTCCGCGACCGCAAGCGCCAGCTCCGAAGGGATGGCCGCGCCGCCGCCAGCGGGGTGGACCAAGGGTCCGAGCGTGACGCCGGCCCGGTTGACGGCGGCGATCGCCGAGCGCACTGCAGACTGGCGCACGATCGGCTTGAAACCGCGCAGGATCCGGCGGATGAAGGCACCGTCCGTCATCGCGCAAGCGCGAGCCTGCTCGTGGAGGGCATCGTACTCAGCATCCGTCAGCAGCGTATGCATCGGCCGAACGAGCCTGGCGCCGGGCGGCGGAGGCGGGAGCGAGAGAGGCGTCATGGCAGGTGGCCGCACCCCGTCCGCGGCGTGGAGCGCAACATGGCGGACCCAGGTGGAAAGGGCGAGTCCCGAGGCCGCGGCGGCGGCCTCGAGGCGCAGCCGCTCGGTGGCGGAGACCATCACGGAGAAGGACTCGTTTCTTGCCATCGCTTGCGTTTGGCAACCCGTCGTACCTGAAACCCGCCAGCGTATGGAGTCTATGGAGTAGTCATGGCAAAGTCAAGCCTACTTCATGGTCATCTTCTCGGAATTCCGGCCACGCCTCCGCCTGCCGCTTCGCGGCTCGCCATCGACGGCCTGCGAGCGGCCCGGATGTCCGGCTTGCCTCCCCCCGGCGCTGCAAGGGCGGCTCAGGCCCTTGACACCTGGCGGGCGCTTGGGAAAGAATCGGTTTGCGACGCAGACCGGTTTGGGAGTGTGGATCTGGAGCCGGCGGCGCGCAGGAGGCAGGACGACGATGAGCGACAGTCCTTTCGAGCAGATCGCACACCTTGACCGCCTGGTGCACGAGCCGGCGCGGCTCGCCATCCTGGTGGCGCTGTCGGCCTGCGAACGGGCCGATTTCCTCTTCCTGCAAGGGATCACCGGCCTGACCAAGGGGAATCTGTCCTCCCATCTGGCGCGGCTCGAGGAGGCGGGGCTGGTGGTGATCGAGAAGCGCTTCGTGGACAAGAAGACCCAGACCCTCGCCCGGCTGAGCGACCCGGGGCGGGAGGCGGTGGAAACCTACTGGCGCGAGATGGCGGAGCTGCGCCAGAGCGCCGCGCAATGGCGTCCGGCGGTGGGCGAGCTGGCGCCTTCCAGCTAGGAACGTGACCCCATGAACCCCAACGATCTCGATCGCATCCGTTTCGTCACGCGCCATTTCCAACGGCTCCAGGGCTTGCAGGCGCTGGTGCCCTTCGGCCTGCTGAATCTGGCGCTCGGGGCCCTCGCCGCCATCTTCCATCGCCAGCCCGCCCCCGCCTCCAAGGCGGCCTGGCTCTACTGTCTGCTGGCGTCTTGCGCCGGTTGCCTGCTGCTGGGTTTCCTCGCCAAGCTCTACTACGCGAAGCGCTTCGGCGAGGTCGAGAGGCAAACGGCATACGACGCGGCCCGGCGATGGCAACCCGTGCGAGCTCATGACCAGCTCACGGTGTTCAGCCCTGCCGGCTTCGTGCCGCGGATCGCGTCGTCGCCCATCTTGTCCGGCAGGCAATGGCTGAAGATCGCGCTTGGTCTGGCTGCATCCGCGCTGGTCTCTGTCCTGTACATGAAAGTCGTCATGGAGGGATCGCCGGCCGCGCTCGCGCGAATGGAATACCTGATCCTGGGCTCAGGCTACGCGGCGTACTGGATCTGGCACGGCTCTCGGTCCTACCAGGCTCACTATCTGGTGATCGGGGGTCTGCTGGCCGTCCTGGCGGCTCCCGGGAGTCACTCCGGGCTGCTGCTGCCGAACCTGGCCGGACCGGGGATCGAACGCGGCCTGTTCGGAGTGTCGCTGATCGCGGCCGGTCTGCTCGACCACCGGCTGCTGGCCCGCACCCTGAAACGACCGGCGGCGGAGCCGGTCGAAACGGTGGCGGCGGAGCCTATTGGCGGGGTGGCTGGCCGTCGAGGACTCTGATCTCGTCGTCGAGGCCGAGCAGCTCCCAGCGCTGCAGGGCGAGCGGGACGTTACCGTTGCGCCAGACGAAATCGTGGAAGTTGCGCAGGTCGAAGTCCTGGCCCTGGCGGCGGCGGGTCTCGGCGAGGAGGTTGACGATCTGCAGCTTGCCGATCTGGTAGCCGATGGCGAAGCCGGGCGCGGCGGCGAAGGAGGCGGCCTCCGCACGGGCGGTCGGAGCGTCCATCGGCACGGCGGTCCGCAGGTAGTCGGCCGCCTGGTCGATCGAGAAGCTGCCGAGCGCCAGGCGCACGTCGACCTCGACGCGCAGGGCCCGCAGGCGGGCGTAGTTCCAGATCATCTCCCGCGTCCTCGGGCTGTCGTCGAAGAGGCCCATCTGCAACATCATCTCCTCGGCATAGAAGCCGATCCCCTCGTTGGCGCTCGAGTCGTACCAGTGCCGCCGGATGGCGTCCGGATGGCGGCGGGCGAGCGCCAGCTGGCAGCCGTGGCCCGGGATTCCCTCGTGGACCATGTCGGCCCGCGGGTCGCGCGCCATGGAGAGGGCGAAGTAGCCGAGCGCCGGCGACGGCGGCGGCACGTAGCGCGTGGAGGTCGGGTCCGCCAGGGGCGCCAGCGGGAAGTCGGTGCCTTCGCCGAAATCGGCGAGCGGCGCGACGTAGGCGGGGAGCGGCCGGTAGACGTAGTGCGGCAGCCACGGCGGCACGGTCAGGATGCCGCGGGCCGCGAGGAAGCGGCGGATGGCCAGCTCGTCCCGGCGGGCGCGGGCGATCTGCGCGGCCTGGCTCGGCAACAGCGGCAGCTCCGGCAGGCCGCGGTCGCGCCGGCTCTCGAGCGCCTCGGCGGCGACCGACCTCGCCCATTCCTGGCGCCCCATGGCGAGGATCTGCTCCGGCGTGAAGGGGAGCAGGGCGACCTGGCGGAGGAAGGCGACGTAGGGCTCCCTGCCGACCGCCACCGCGGCCGGCATGCCCGCCACCCGCGACCGCAGCCAGTCGCGATAGGCGTCGAGCGCCGCCGCGGCGCGCGGGACCTCGGCGTCGAGGCGCTGCCGGCTCGCCGCCGCCAGCAGCGGGCGCAGCGCCGCCATCGCCTGCCGCAGGCGGCCGCCGGCGTCCTCGAGGTCGGCCAGGGCCAGGCGCGCGAAGGGCTGGACGGCCTGGTCGAGGTTGGCGCGCGCGTCGGCCAGGGTGCGCGGGAACGACGCCAGCCGCGCCACCACGTCGCGGCCGCGCTCCGGCGTGAACGGCGGCGGCGGCAGGAGCGCGTCGAGCAGGGCGCCCAGGGTCTGCGCCAGGTAGAAGCCGGGGTCGCGGCGCCAGAGGCGGACGCCGTCGAGCTCCCAGCGCACCCGCGCCAGGGCCGAGCCGAGCAGGCGGTAGTCCACCTGCTCCGCGACCGTCGGGTGGGCGGGGTGGGCGCCCGGCGAGGCCGCACCGGGAGGCGTTTGCCGAGCGACCGCCGATGCATGGGAGGGGTGGGCGCCGTGTTGCAGATCGCCGAGCGCGCGCCAGCGCGCCGTGAAGCGCTCGAGGTCGCGCCGGCGCGCGGCCACCGCCGCCGCCGACCAGTCGGGCGCCCAGCCGTGAGGGCGCAGGATGCGCGGGATGTCGTCGCCGCTGATCGGCTGCCCGACCGCCCGCCAAGCCCAGAAATCGCTTGCCAGGCGCTGCAGGTCGTCGGCGGCGGCGGATGGCGGGGTTGGCGACGCCGTAGGTTGCGCCGCCGAGAGCGGCAGGACCGTCGAGGTCGCCAGCGCCAGGATTGCGGGCAGGGCCGGGGCGCCACGCAGCGCCGCCGGCACCGCGAGTGCCGCGGCCGGCGGCAGCGCCGAGGACGGGGTTGCGGAGGGCGGGGTTGCGGGAAGCGCCGCCGGCGCGGGCCGGAACGCGCCCAGGAAGGCGAGCAGGGCGCAAGCGGCCGGCAAGGCGAAGCAGGCGAGTCTGGCCGGCTGCCGCATCGATTTCACCTCTGGGTCACCGCCGCCGAGCCTAGCAGCTCGGCTCGCCGGCGGGTACCGGTGCCGTGCCTCCCGGCCGGGGAAAGGAGAGGCAGGATCCGGCTGGCGGCCGGCTGCCTCGGATAGACTTCCGGGCGCGTCGCCGAGGACTGGAGCCACCTGGAGCCACCTGGAGCAACCGGCATGGAAACCAGGTCCCCGCCCATCATCCGGCCGGCGGCGGCCGGCGACGCGACGCGCATCGCGGAGATCTACAACCAGGGCATCGCCGAGCGCGGCGCCACCTTCGAGACCGCGCCGCGGACCGCGGCCGACATCGCCCGGCGGCTGGGCGAGGACGCCGAGCGCTATCCGCTGCTGGTGATCGAGGACGACGGCGGGCTGCTCGGCTGGGCCGCGATCGGGCCCTACCGGCCGCGCGCCTGCTATGCCGGGATCGGCGAATTCTCGATCTACCTCGACCGCTCGTGCCGCGGCCGCGGCCTCGGCAGGCTGCTGCTCGCCGAGCTGATCCGCGCGGCGGCCCGGCGCGGCTACTGGAAGCTGGTGTCGCGGATCTTCCCCGCCAACGCCGCGAGCCTGGCACTGTGCCGCGCCTGCGGCTTTCGCGAAGTGGGAAGGTACGAGAAGCACGCCCGCCTCGACGGCAGGTGGCTGGACGTGGTCATCGTCGAACGGCTGATCCCCGAGAACCAACCCGACACGCTTGGCGGGTGACGGCAATCGATGCTAGGTTTCGGGGCGCGGCCGAGCTTGCCTCTCCACGGCCGACCCGAGGGAACCTCGCCATGAAGGGAGCCGTCGAGCCCCGCCTGTCGCGCGGCCTGCGCGATCTGTTGTCCGAGCCAATGCTGGCGCGCCAGCAGATGATCGACACCATCCGCGGCGTCTACGAGAACTACGGCTTCGTGCCGCTCGGCACGCCGGCGATCGAGTTCCTCGACGTGCTGAAGGGGACCGCCGGCCAGGAGACGCAGCAGGCGATCTTCACCGTCCAGAACCCGGAGCGCGAGGCGCTCGGCCTGCGCTTCGATCTCACCGTGCCGCTGGCGCGGGTGGTGGCGCAGTACCCGGAGCTGCCGCGCCCGTACCGCCGCTATCAGGTGTCGCCGGTGTGGCGCGCCGACAAGCCCGACCGCGGCCGCTACCGCGAGTTCATCCAATTCGACCTCGACTCGGTCGGCGTCGCCTCCGAGCTCGCCGACACCGAGATCATCGCCGGCATGTGCGACACGCTGGCGGCGCTCAGGGCGCAGCCGTTCCGCGTCCGCTATTCGAGCCGCGGCATCCTGAACCTGCTGCTGGCGGCGGCGGCGGTGCCGGAGGGCGGCGGCGCCGACGTGCTGCGGGTGCTCGACAAGCTCGAGAAAGTCGGCATCGACAAGGTCAAGCGCGAGCTCACCACCGGCTACAAGGACGAGTCGGGCGATCCGATCCGCGGCCTCGGCATGGCGGCCGAGCAGGTGGCCACCATCGAGCGCTTCCTCGACATCCGCGCCGACGCGCGCCAAGAGGTGATCGCGCGGCTGCGCGAGTTCTTCTCCGGGAGAGCCGAGGCGGCGGCGGAGATCGACCTGGTGGAGCGCATCTCGCGCCAACTCGCGGCGCTGGGCTACGGCGACGAGCAGGTGACGCTCGACCTGAGCATCGCGCGCGGCCTCGCCTACTACACCGGGCCGGTCTACGAGGCGGTGCTGCTCGACGCGCCGCAATACGGCTCGGTGTTCAGCGGCGGCCGCTACGACGACCTGGTGATGCGCTTCCTGGGCGAGAAGGTGCCGGCGACCGGCGCCTCGCTGGGCGTCGATCGGCTGCTCGCCGCGCTGCTGCATCTCGGCAAGGCGGGCGGCAAGAAGGCCACGGCGCAGGTGCTGGTGGCGCGCATCGATCCCAGCCTCGAAGAGGAGTGCCTGGCGATGACCTGGGAGCTGCGGCGCGCCGGCATCCCGGCCGAGCTGTACCTGGGCGGCGAGAAGGGCGTCGGCAGGCAGATCAAGTACGCCGACCTGACCGGAGTGCCGATCGTGCTGCTCTATGGTTCGACCGAGAAGGAGCGCGGCATCGTCACCCTGAAGGACATGGAGGTCGGCCGCGAGCTGGCCAAGAAAGTCGACGCGCGCAACGAATGGCTGGCCCAGCGCCCCGGACAGCGCGCCGTGCCGCGCGGTGAGCTGATCGCCACGGTGAAGGAGATGGTGGGGGCAGCCGCGGCAACGGCTGCAACGGCGGCGCCCTAGGAGCCGCTGGGACGCGAATGGTGTCTGGTAGTGGTGGGGGGTGGGGTGTGCCGGGTGGGGTATAGTGGCACCGTCCGGCCGTTTTTCACGGCGCCTCAGGAGACCTGCCGGCGGTTGATCGACCCGGCCGGCGCCACCGGATGCCGGCAGGCTCCATACCGAGCGCCATCGCGAAGGAGATGTTCGATGCGCAGCCCCTGGATACCCGCCGTGTGCCTGTCCCTTGCTCTCCCCGTGATCGCCTTCGGCCAGGTCAGGGCGCCCAAGATGAGTGCTTTCGAGGCGTCCGCCCCGCGCCCTGAAGCGACCTGCACCGCCTTCACCACGATCGCTTGCGGTCAGACCCTGGACGGCAGTCTCAGCAACACGGACTGCACCCTGGCAGACGGCACGGCCGTCGATTACTACCACTTCGCCGGCACCAACGGCGAAAGCGTGAGCGCGACGCTCACCAGCTCGGCCTTCGCGCCGCTGATCGAGCTGCTGGATCCCAACGGCCACGTCAAGACGTCCAACTCGAACTCGCAGCCGGGCGCGGCGACGGTCCAGCTGACCCTCGATTCGACCGGCACCTGGACGCTGGCGGCCAACAACAACGCCAACTCGTTCCAGTCCGGCGCCTACACGATCAACCTGACCTGCGGCACCACGGGCGCCCCCAAGTGCCCGCTCAACAGCGCCACGCTCTGCCTCAACAGCAGCCGCTTCTCGGTCACCGCCACCTTCGATGCCGGCGGCGGTAACGCCGGCAACGCCCAGGCCGTCGACCTGACCACGGACACCGGCTACCTCTGGTTCTTCGAGTCGACCAACGTCGAGGTGGTGATCAAGGTGCTCGACGCCTGCGCGCTCAACGGCAAGTACTGGGTGTTTGCCGGCGGCCTGACCAACGTCGCCACCGCCATCACCGTCACCGACACCCAGACCGGCATCCAGAAGGTCTACAAGAACCCGGCCAACACCGAGTTTCAGCCGATCCAGGACACCGCGGCCTTTTCGACCTGCCCGTGAGCTCGTGAGCTGATGCCGGGGCCGTCCGCGATGGCGCGGCGGCCCCGCGGCCCCGGTGGTGCGCGGGCTCGCGGGACGGCCTAGGAGCGATCTTGGCCACTCGCGGCACCCCTCCTTAGAGGCACTCTTGACATGCGCTTCTACGAGAACTATGCTGGTGGGAAATTCACAGAAATTGTGGAGGGAGCGCTAAATGTCTGATGGGCTGAAAGTGATGCTCGACGGGACGAGCATGGTATTCCAACTTCATCAGATCGGGGGGCGATCCTAATGAACAGACTGCTGGTTATAGTCTTGCTGGCCGTCGCCCTTGCCGGAGCGGCCGGCTTCTACGCGGCCACGAGCGCCAATGCCAAGCCGCCGGCTCAACGCACGTCGATCGACCCGCCTCCCGGGACAATACCTCCGCCTTACTAGAGGATTCCTTCACCGCAGTGCAGGCTAGGGACGATCCCTCGCCGGAGTCGATAGATGCCCGGATGGGGGGTCGGTACGCCCGAATCCCGGCGATGAGCTGGAGCTTTGCAGGCTCGGCTTCTTCGCCGAAATCAAGGGTGCCGCTGCATCTCGGCTTCTCTCTGCTTGCTTGATGCCGGCTCGACCTTGTCCGGGGAGTCGGCCGTTCTTGCCAGATCCGAGACTCAGATGACGGGGGGATTTTCTTGCCTGACGTAGCGAAGATCCTGGAAGTAGGGGCTGGAGTCAAGACGCCACTCGGTCTCGTGGGTCTCGCACTGGCGGGCGCGTTCGTCATCCTGCTCGTCAAGAAACCGAAAGGGGGCAGGGGGGCGACCTCCGCAGCTGCGTGGCGACGGCTTCGCTTCACTCTGGGTCTGGGTGCCGGCGCCTTCCTCCTTGCCCTCGGCATCGTCTCCTTCGCACCGTCACCCCCTCCCTCGCCTGCGCCACCTTCTTCTGACGACCTGGTGAAGGAGTATGTGCAGAGGTTCTTCCTCCTCGACTCCATCTGGGAAGCTCGGGACCCGGGCTGGGCTGGGAGGATAAGGACGGAGGGGACCAAGCTTGCCGACCTCCTCGACCGGGTGAATCAGAATGAGCTCAGCACCACGAGGAAGATCCTGCAGGCCGAGTACAAGGGCTGGGCGCTATCGATGGTGGCCCGCTCGTGCGTGGAGAAAGAGCTACCAGAGCAAGAGAGGAAACGCGAGCAAATTGACTTTGCTACGAAAGCCGTACAGGAATTCGATCGAGCGCTTGCCATCATGGCCGACGTAACTTACCGAGCCAGCCAGGAGGATAAGGAGGCTCTCAAGGCCTACAATTGGATGATGGGGTTGACCGACCCCCCATCTGACGACTTCAAGCGGACACACTACCTGAGAGCTGTTTCACTCGCCGTGATCGCCGAGGCCGGAGGCAACGTCACCAAGCAGGACGTGCGAGACGAGCTGAAGAAAATCCCTGCCGAGTACTATCTCATCGATCACCCGAGCAACCCGGATTTGAACTGGGCGCTGCTGAAGGATTAGCGTCCGCGACGGTTGCAGGAGTGCCGCCGCCTTCGACGATCAGCTCGATCCATGCGGCTGGGCGCCGGCTCTCACGAGGTCCGCGTGGTAGGCGGCCGTCAGGCACTTCCGGCAGGTCCCGAGCCGCCCCGTCGCCGTAGGAAGCAGGCGCTGTCGATCTCTCCGGAATATGCCACGAGTGGCTTCACCGCCGGCGTCGGGGTTTGACGGGGCAGCGATGGAGCCGGTATCATCGGTGCCATGCCGGAATCCCTGAGCGCCCTGATGGTGCCGAGCCCCAAGAGCGCTGCAGCTCGCAGCTGCCGGCTGGCTGCCTCGCCGCCTGAGCTCGACGGGGATCGCGCTCTGGCGGCCGCTTGCGCGTTCGCGTCGGTGCCGGGACCGGGCGGTCGTCGCGCGCCGGGCGGCGTCTGGCGCTGGCACGTCCATCACGCCTACGACTAGCCGCGGCGCTTCGCCCCGGCTGCGGACCCGGGACGAGGACCATGGCTTACACTCGCAACCTCCTTCCGGGCTCCGGAAGGAGGTTTTTGATTTTTCGGTCCTCTGCTCCACCCCGCACCGCCGCCGGGTTCCCATGGGGAACCTGCCGGTGAGGGTGTCGACCGCCCTGCCCACCGGCGTGGCAGCGCTGCTGTTCGAGAGCGCGCGCGCCCGCCGGCAGCTGGAGGGCCGCCTGACGGCGCTGGTCGAAGGGCATGGCTACGCCGAGGCGATCCTGCCCATCCTCGACTACCTCGAGCCCTACGAGTCGCTGCTCAGTCCGGCGAGCCGCGGCGAGCTCTACCGCTTCATCGACCGCGACGGCGAACAGCTCGCGCTGCGCGCCGACTTCACGCCGATGCTGGCACGCCTCCTGGCGCCGCGCCTGGCGTCGCTGCAACTGCCGCTGCGGCTCTTCTACCGCGGCGACGTCGTGCGCTACGCGGAAAACCGGCCAGGCGGCCGGCGAGAGCTGTACCAGATGGGGGTCGAGCTGCTTGGCATGGGGAGGCCCGCCGCGAGCGATGCCGCGGAGCCGGTGACCGCGGCGGCAGCGATGGTGGCTACCGCGGCGGCGGCGGAGCGGGAGGTGCTGGAGCTGTTTCTGGCCGCCCTCACCGGCGGCGACGGTCCGCGCCCTTCCGGAGGCCCGCGCGACGGGGTGGGTGCGGCGGACGCGGTGGATGCGGCGGACGCGGTGGATGCGGCGGATGCGGCGGACGCGCCGCAGGTCGTGCTCGGGCTTGCCGGCTGCCTGGATTCGGCGCTGGCGGCGGCGGCAACCGCCACCGGCCTGCCGGTGGCCGAGCTGGCGACGGCGGTGGCGCGCCGCGAGCGCAGCGTGGTGCGCCGGGCCGGCGGCGTGCTGCTGGCCATCGTCGAGGCCGGGGTGCCGGCGGCTCCGGAGGAGCTGGGGGCGCCGGCGGCGGCCCGCCTGCGCTGGCTGCTGGCGTTGCGCGACGAGCTGGCGGGCCGCTTCCCGGGGGTGCGGCTGAGCGTCGACCTGGCGGAGTTCGCCCGCTTCAGCCGGCATCCCGATCTGGTCGCCGAGGCCGGCGCGCGCTCCTATTACGACGGCCTGGTCTTCCAGGCCTACGCCGGCGCCGCGGCGGTGCCGGTCGGGGGCGGCGGCCGCTACGGCAGCCTCTTCCGGGCGCTCGGCGCCGACATCGACGCGGTCGGGTTCTCGCTCAATCTCGACGGCCTGCTCGAAGCCGGCCAGACGGCGGCCGCGGCGCCGGCGGTCGCGAGACGCGGCACGACCGCCGGGTCGGGGGGCGGGCCGCGATGATCCGCGTGGCGCTGCCCAAGGGCCGCAACCTCGAGCCGGCGCTGGGCGCTCTGCGCGCCGCCGGGCTCGGCCTGGCGGGATACGAGACGGGCGGCCGCGGCCTGCGCACGGCGCTGCCGGCCGATGAGGTCGAGCTGCTGTCGCTCAAGGATTGGGACCTGCCGCTGTACGTCGAGCACGGGGTGGCGGATTGCGGCATCGTCGGCAGCGACGTGCTGGAGGAGATCGGCGGCGACCTGCTGGTGCCGGCGCGCCTCGCCGCCGGCCGCTGCCGCTTCGCGCTGATCGGCCGCTCCCGCGAGCTGCCGGCCGCCGGCTGCCAGGTGCGCCTGGCGACCAAGTATCCGGCGACCGCACGGCGGCTGGTCGCCGGCCGCTCCTGGGGAGCCGAGATCGTGCGCCTCTCGGGCTCGGTCGAGCTGGCGCCGGCGCT
>DATGHG010000167.1:0-3679 GCA_035308185.1 Thermoanaerobaculia bacterium
GTCACCAAGCCGATCGACACCCGCACCCTGCCCGGGGTGATCGCGCGCTGCCTCGCGGAGCGGGACCGGGTACCACCGCCATGAGCGGCTACACCATCCTGGTGGTCGAGGACAACCCGATCACCCGCAAGATGATGCGCGTCGCGCTCGAGAGCGGCGGCTATGACGTGGTCGAGGCCGGCGACGGGCGCTCGGCGCAGGCCGCCGCCGCCGCGCGGCGGCCCGACCTGGTGGTCCTCGACTACGTGCTTCCCGATACCGACGGCGTGCGGCTGATCGCCGACCTGCGGCGCGAGGCCGGCCGCCCGGAGCTCCCGGCCCTGCTGGTCACCGGCATGGTTTCCCGCCTCTCCGAGCTGCGGACCAAGGGCGACGAGCTCACCCAGTTCCTGCCCAAGCCGATCGAGCCCTCCCGCCTGCTCGAGGTGGTGCGTACCTTCCTCGTCGCTCCGGGTACCTGGGGCGGCGGCAAGACCATCCTGGTGGTGGACGACGAGCCGCTGAACCTCAAGCTCGCCGCCCTGCGCCTGACCCAGGACGGCTACGCGGTCGAAACCGCGGCGGGGGGCGCGGAGGCGCTCGCCAGGGTCCGCGCCGCGCCGCCCGACGCCATCCTTGCCCACGTCGGCATGCCGGCGATGGACGGCTTCACCCTCTGCCGCGAGGTGCGAAGCGATCCGGCCCTGGCGACGCTCCCCGTCGTCCTCTTCTCCTCCGCCTATCTCGAGGAGGCGGACCACCTGCTGGCCCGCAGGATGGGGGCCGACGCCCTGGTGGCCCGCACCTCGGACCTGCACGCCGCCGGCGAGGCGCTGCGTGAAGCCTTGCACGAAGCGCCCCGGCCGGCCGCGGCCCCGGCGCCGACGCCGGCGACGGCCGAGCTGTCGGACCTCTACCGGCAGCGCGTCCAGGCGCAGCTCGAGCGCCAGACCGCCCAGAACCGTTCGCTGCTGCGCCAGGCGGGGATCCAGGCCACCGCCCTGGCGCTGATGCGCAGCCTCACCGAGGTCCTCGGCCAGCCTGCCAACGTCCCGGAGGTGATCGGCGACGTCCTGGTCCAATGCCTCGACGCCGCCGGGCTGTCGACCGGACTGCTCTACCTGGTCGAGCCCGAGGGCCGCTTCCGCCTGCAGGCGCAATGCGGCATCGCAGCCGGTCTGCGCCACGAGGCCGAAGGCTGCTTCGGCCACCCCGGCGTCGTCAGCTCGATCGTCGCCTCGGGCGGGCCCGTGGCTCTGGCGGCAGCGTCCGCCGGCGCGGCCGAGGCCGAATTCCTCGCCAAGCTGGACCGGACCTCTGCCCTGGTGGTGCCCTTCGTGGTGATGGGCGAGACCTTCGGCGTGCTGGTGCTGGCGTCGGACGAGCAGGATCTCTCGGACGGCTCCTGGCTCGGCTTCGCCGGCAGCCTCGCGGTGCAGTTCGGCCAGACCGTGGCGCTTGGCCAATCCCTCAACCGGCTGGCCGCCTCCGAGGAGCGCTACCGCGCGCTGATGGAGCAGGCCAACGACGCCATCGTGATCCTCGACTCCCGGCATCGCATCCTCGAGCTCAACCGCGCCGGCCTGCGCCTGGTCGGCCGCTCGCGCCAGGAGATCGTCGGCCGCCCCTACGACGACTTCGTGGCGCCCGAGGAGCGCGAGGAATCCCGCCGGAGCTTCGAGGTCCTGGTGCGCGAGGAGAACCTGCGGGTGCCGCTGCGCCATCTGCTGCGCGCCGACGACACGCGGGTGCCCGTCGAGCTCTCGGGCTCGGTGGTGCGCATCGGCGACGACTCGACCGTTTTCATCATCCTTCACGACATCACCGAGCGCCGGCGGCTCGAGGCGCAGTTCCAGCAGGCGCAGAAGATGGAGTCGGTGGGCCGTCTGGCCGGCGGCGTCGCCCACGACTTCAACAACCTGCTCACCCTCATCCTCGGCTATGGCGAGCTGGTGCTGCGCGCCATCGCCGACCGGCCGGCGCTCTGCCGCCAGGTCGAGACCATGGTCCGCGCCGGCGAGAGCGCCGCAGCGCTCACCCGCCAGCTGCTCGCCTTCAGCCGCCGCCAGGTGCTGGAACCCAGGGTCCTCGACGCCAACGCCCTGATCCGTCAGCTCGAGCAGATGCTGCGCCGGTTGATCGGCGAGGACATCGAGCTGGTCGCCGACCTCGAGCCGGAGCTCGGGCACGTCCACGCCGACGCCGGCCAGATCGAGCAGGTGCTGATGAACCTGGTGGTCAATGCGCGCGACGCCATGCCCGCCGGCGGCAGGATGACGCTCTCCACCCGCAACCACCCGCCCCCGCCCGCAGCAGCCGCCGCCGAGCCGGCGCTCGTCGCGCTGACCGTCGCCGACACCGGCTGCGGCATGGACGACGCCTTGCAGTCGCACATCTTCGAGCCCTTCTTCACCACCAAGCAGGAGGGCAAGGGGACCGGTCTCGGCCTCGCCACGGTTTATGGCATCGTCCACCAGAGCGGCGGCCGTATCGAGGTCGCGAGTCGGCTGGGAGAGGGCAGCGCCTTCACGATCTACCTGCCGATCACCGGCGAGCCGCTGCAGGCGCCGACCGTCGCCGCGGCCACCCCGGGCCGCGGCCATGAGTGCATTCTGGTGGCCGAGGACGACCCGGTGCTGCGCTGCCTGGCGAAGGAGATCCTGGAAGAGAAGGGTTACGTGGTGCTGGCGGCCGACGGCGCCGACGAAGCGCTGCGGCTTGCCGACGGCTACGATGGCCCCATCCACCTGCTGCTCACCGACGTCATCATGCGCGGCAAGAGCGGCGTCGAGCTGGCCAACGCCCTGCTCGCCCGCGGCCTCGGCCTGCGGGTCATCTACATGTCAGGCTACACCGACCGCGCGGTGCAGACCGGCGCGCCCGGCGTCGCCTTCCTGCAGAAACCTTTCAAGCCCGACGACCTCGCCCTCCGCGTGCGCGCCGTCCTCGACCAGCCTTGAGCGGCGCCGGGTTGCCGGGGCGCCCCCCCCCGCCCGCCGGCCGTCCCATCACCGCCGCCATCGGCACCTCGCTCAATGAGGCGTGCGCCCGGCGGGATTCGCCCGCCGCCGACGCCAAGACCAAGGAGCTCCAGCCATGAAGAAGCATCAGCCCGCCCGTCTCGACCGCCTCACCCTCAACCGCGAGACCCTCCACCTGCTCGACACCACCCGCCTCGACGGCGCGCACGGCGGCCGTGCCACCAACCCCGGCGGCAGCTGCTTCCCGGTGGTCTGCTTCACCACCACCGTCGCTTCGAGCTGCTGCTGAGCACGGCTGAACTCTGCTGAACCGCAAGCTCGCCGCCTGGCGTTGACAGCCTGCCTTCGCTCTCTTACACTACCGACCGACCGGTAGAATTCTACCGAGCGGTCGGTACTGGGAGGGTGCGAGGTTGGCGCGAGCGCCGGAAGCCGGAACCAACGTCCATCGCGAGCGGCACCGGGCGGTGCTGGAGACCGCCGCGCGGTTGATCTGCGCGCAGGGCTACGAGGCGGCGTCGGTGCAGGACATCGCCGACGCCTGCGGCCTCACCAAGGCCGGCCTCTACTACTACATCCGCAGCAAGGAGGACCTGCTGCTGGAGATCATGAGCTACGGCATGGACATTTTCGAGGAGCGGGTGCTGCTGCCGGTGCTCGCCATCGCCGACCCGGTCGAGCGGCTGAAGGCGTGCATGGAGAAGAACATCCACCTGGTG
>DATGHG010000168.1:0-7859 GCA_035308185.1 Thermoanaerobaculia bacterium
GGCGCGGCCGGCGCGGCCGGCGCCGCGGGCGCTCCCGAACGGGTTCTGGCCGGCGGCGACGGCGGGCGCGAAGAGGCCGCCGAACAGGCCGCCATCCAGCGCATGAAGGCCGGCCGCGAGCGCCTCGCGCAGCGGCTGGAGGGGCGGCGGGCATGAGCGGCTCGGCTCCGGCCCAGAGCGGCCTCGAGATCGCGGTCATCGGCATGAGCTGCCGCTTCCCGGGGGCGCGGGACGCCGAGCAGTTCTGGCGCAACCTGTGCGCCGGCAGGGAGTCGATCAGCCGTTTCTCCGACGCCGAGCTGCTGGCGAGCGGCGTCGCCGCCGCGGCGCTGGCCGATCCCCGCTACGTGCCGGCGGCCGGCGTCGTCGAGGGCGCCGAGGAGTTCGACGCCGCGTTCTTCGGCTTCACCCCGCTCGAGGCCGATCTGATCGACCCCCAGCACCGGCTGTTCCTCGAAGGCGCCTGGGAGGCGCTCGAGCACGCCGGCTACGACAGCCAGAGCTACGCCGGCGCCATCGGCGTCTATTCCGGCGCGAAATTCAACACCTACCTGCTGAACATCCTCTCGCATCCGGAGCTGGTGGCGTCGACCGGCCTCTACCAGGTCCTGCTCGCCAGCGACAAGGACTACCTGGCCACCCGGGTCTCCTACAAGCTCGACCTCACCGGCCCGAGCGTCGCCGTGCAGACCGCCTGCTCCACCTCGCTGGTCACCGTCCACCTGGCCTGCCAGGGACTGCTCGGCGGCGAATGCGACATGGCGCTGGCCGGCGGCGTCTCGGTCGGCGTGCCGCAGCGCGCCGGCTACCTCTTCACCGACGGCGCCATCGGCTCGCCCGACGGGCACTGCCGCGCCTTCGACCGGCGGGCGCAGGGCACCGTCGGCGGCAACGGCCTGGGGATGGTGGTGCTCAAGCGGCTGCGCGACGCGCTGGCCGACGGCGACCGCATCCATGCCGTGATCAAGGGCTCGGCGATCAACAACGACGGCGCGCGCAAGGCCGGCTACACCGCGCCGGGCCTCGAAGGCCAGGCGCGGGCGATCCGCGCCGCCCAGGAGCTGGCCGGAGCCGAGCCGGACTCCATCACCTACGTCGAGGCGCACGGCACCGCCACCGCCCTCGGCGACCCGGTCGAGATCGCCGCCCTGACCCGCGCCTTCCGCGCCGGCACCCGGCGGACCGGCTTCTGCGCCGTGGGCTCGGTGAAATCGAACATCGGCCACCTGGACACCGCCGCGGGCATCGCCGGCCTGATCAAGACCGTGCTCATGCTCGAGCACCGGCAGATCCCGCCGAGCCTGCACGTCGAGGAGGCCAATCCCGAGATCGCCTGGTCCGCCAGCCCCTTCTACGTCAGCACCCGGCTCGCCGAATGGGAGCGCAACGGCGGCCCGCGCCGCGCCGGCGTCAGCTCCTTCGGCATCGGCGGCACCAACGCCCACGTCGTGCTCGAGGAGGCGCCGCCGGCGCCGGCCGGCGATCCGGCCCGGCCCTGGCAGCTGCTGGTGCTGTCGGCGCGCACCGCCGCCGCCCTGGACGCGGTGACGCGGCGGCTGGCGGACCGGCTCGACGGCGACGACGCGCCGGACCTCGGCGACGCCGCCTACACGCTACAGGCCGGACGGCGGCGCTTCGCGCATCGCCGGGTGGTGGTGTGCGGCGAGCGGCGGCAGGCGGCGGCCCTGCTGCGTTCCGCCCTGCCGGCCCTGCCGGCCGGGGACCCGGTGGCCGCGCCGGCCGGCGCCATCGCCGCACCGGCTGGCGCCATCGCCGCGCCGGCCGGCGCCATCGCCGCGCCGGCCGCCGGACCGGCGCTGGTCCTGTCGCGCCACCAGGAACCCGGCGACCGTCCGCTCGCCTTCCTCTTCCCCGGCCAGGGCAGCCAGTACCCGGGCATGGGCCGCGGCCTCTACGCGGCGGAGCCGCTGTTCCGGCGCGAGGTGGACGCCTGCGCCGAGGCGCTCCAACCCTGGCTCGGGCTCGATCTGCGCACCGTCCTCTTCGCCACCGGCGACGCCGCCGCGGCCGGCGAGGCGGCGGCACGGCTGGCCTCCACCGCCCTCGCCCAGCCCGCCCTCTTCACCCTCGAGATCGGCCTCGCCCGGCTGCTGGAGGCATGGGGGATCCGCCCGGCGGTGATGCTCGGGCACAGCGTCGGCGAGTACGTGGCGGCCTGCCTCGCCGGCGTCTTCACCCGCGACGACGCGCTGCGCCTGGTGGCCGAGCGCGGCCGCATCATGGCGGCGCTGCCGGCGGGAGCCATGCTCACCGTGGCGCTGGGCGAGGCCGCGGTCCGCGCCGAGCTCGGGGCGCTGGGCGCCGCCGCCGGCGACCTCGAGCTGGCGGTGGACAACGGACCGGGACACGCCGTGGTGGCCGGCAGCCAGGAGGCGGTCGAGGAGCTGCGCCGGCGCCTCGCGGCCCGCGGCGTCTCCTGCCGGCGGCTGCGCACCTCCCACGCGTTCCACAGCGCCCACATGGAGCCGGCCATGGCGCGCTTCGCCGCGGCCTGGCGCGGGGTGCCGCTGGCGCCGCCGCGGGTGCCGTTCTTCTCCAACGTCAGCGGCGCCTTGATCGACGACGCCGCGGCCACCGATCCGGCCTACTGGGTGCGCCAGCTGCGCGCCCCGGTGCGCTTCGGCCCGGCCCTCGCCAGCCTCTGGCAGGAGCCCAACCGCATCCTGCTCGAAGTGGGGCCCGGCCGCGCCCTGGCCACCCTCGCCCGCGGCCACTCCTCCCGCCCCGCCGACGGCGTCGTCATCAGCTCGCTGCCCGCCGCGGCGGGCGGCGAAGCCGGCGCCCAGCCGCCGGCCGCGCCGGCGGACGATCTGCCCAGCCTGCTGGCGGCCGTCGGCAGGTTGTGGCTGGCGGGCGCCGACGTCGATTGGGCAGGGCTGCATGGCGGCC
Organism: Thermoanaerobaculia bacterium; assembly: GCA_035308185.1. Taxonomy (GTDB): domain Bacteria; phylum Acidobacteriota; class Thermoanaerobaculia; order Multivoradales; family UBA5704; genus JASLEW01. The sequence continues at coordinate 2,911 of DATGHG010000168.1, forward strand.
GGCGCCGCCGCGCGGCGCTGCCGACCTATCCCTTCGAGCGCAGCCGCCACTGGATCGAACGGCTTGGCGGCGCCGGGGGCACCGGCGGCCTGGCGGCGGCTCTCGCCGCGCCGGCGCCGGGCGGGAGCGAGGCGGCGGCGCCGCCGGTGCCGGCGGCGGCGCCCGCCAGCGGACCCGGCACCGGCGACTCCGGGCACGCGCGTCCGGCGCTCGACACCCCCTACGCCGCGCCCCGCACCGCCGAGGAGCGCGTCATGGCCGAGATCTGGCAGCGCCTGCTCGGGATCGCGCCGGTCGGCATCCACGACGACTTCTTCGACCTGGGCGGCAGCTCGCTGCTGGCCACCCAGCTGGCGGCGCGCACCGGCGAGGAGCTCGCGGTCGAGCTGCCGCTGGCCGACCTGCTGGCCCACCCCACCATCGCCGCCCTCGCCGCGGCGGTGGCCGGGCGCCGCGCCGCCGCCGGCGAGACCGGCGGCGCGCCGCCGCCGCTGCCGGCGCTGGTGCCCGACCCGCTGCACGCCCATGAGCCCTTCCCGCTGACCGACGTGCAGCAGGCCTACTGGATCGGGCGCGGCGGGCTCGAGCTGGGCAACGTCGCCACCCATTACTACCTCGAGATCGAGCTCACCGCATTCGACGTCGCACGCTTCAACCGGGTGCTGGTGCGCACCATCGACCGCCATCCGATGTTGCGCGCGGTGGTGCTCGACGACGGCCGCCAGCAGGTGCTGCCGGCGGTGCCGCCGTACCGCGTCGCGGTGGTGGACCTGCGCGCCGCCGCCGCCGCCGCCGACCCGGCCATGGCCGAGCTGCGCTCGCGCATGTCGCACCAGGTGCGGCCGAGCGGCCGCTGGCCGCTGTTCGAGTTCGCGGCCAGCCTGCCGGCGCCGGGACGGACCCGCCTGCACGTCAGCTTCGATTTCCTGCTCGGCGACGCCTGGAGCGTGCAGCTGCTGCTCGCCGAGCTCGCCGCCGCCTACCGCCGCGCCGCGGCGCCCACCGCGGCGCCGGCGCCGGCGCCGCCCACCATCACCTTCCGCGATTACGTGCTGGCCGAGCGGCGCCTCGAAGAGGGCGCGGCGTTCGCCCGCTCCCTGGCCTACTGGCGCGACCGTCTCGCCGACCTGCCGGGCGCCCCCGAGCTGCCGCTCGCCAAGACCCTCGCCGCGATCGACCGGCCGCGCTTCGTGCGCCACCGCGGCGGGCTCGCGGCGCCGGCCTGGGAGCGGCTCAAGGGACGCGCCGCCAAGGCCGGGCTGACCGCCTCCGGCATGCTGGTCTGCGCCTTCGCCGACGTGGTGGCGGCGTGGAGCGCGCGGCCGCGCTTCCTGCTCAGCCTCACCCTGTTCAACCGCCTGCCGCTGCACCCCGAGGTCGACGAGCTGATCGGCGATTTCACCTCGGTGGTGCTGCTGGCGGTGGACGCGGCGAGCGACGAGGGTTTCCTGCAGCGGGCGCAGCGGCTGCAACGGCAGCTCTGGCTGGACCTCGATCATCGCTACGTCAGCGGGGTGCGCGTGCTGCGCGAGCTGGCGGCGGCGCGCGGCCAGGGCGGCGGGGTGGCGGTGCCGGTGGTCTTCACCAGCCTGCTCGGCCTCGACGCCGGCGGCTGGTCGGCCGGCGCCGCCGCGGGCGAGGCCGGCGACGGCGACGGCGCCGGCGCCGGCGAGCTCGCCGGACGCGACGTCTACAGCGTCAGCCAGACGCCGCAGGTGTTCCTGGACCACCAGGTGGAAGAGTCCGGCGGCGCCCTGGTCTACAGCTGGGACGTGGTCGAGGAGCTGTTCCCCCCCGGCATGATGGGCGAGATGTTCGCCGCCTACGGCAGCTGGCTCGAACGGCTGGCCGCCGACGCCGCGGCCTGGCAGGGGGTCCAGCCGCTGCTCGACGCGGCGCGGCTCGCCGAGCGCGCGGCCTGGAACGCGACTGCCGCGCCGCTGCCGGAGACCACCCTGGACGCCATGGTCGCGGCGCAGGCCGCCCGCTCGCCGCTGGCGACGGCGGTGGTGGCCGCCGATCGTAGTCTCACCTACGAAGAGCTCGAGCGGCGCGCCCGCCGCCTGGCCTGGCGGCTGCACGAGCTCGGCGCCGCGCCCGACCGCCTGGTGGCGGTGGTGCTCGACAAGGGCTGGCAGCAGGCGGTGGCCACGCTCGCCGTGCTGCAAGCGGGAGCCGCCTACCTGCCGGTCGATCCGCAGCTCCCCGCCGAGCGCCTGGGCTTCCTGCTGGCGGAAGGCGGCGTCGAGATCGCGCTCACGGTGCCGGAGCTCGACGTCCGCCTCGACTGGCCGGCGGGCATCACCCGGCTCTGGGTCGACGACCAGGAGCCGCCCTCGCCCGCCCCCCCGCCGCTGCCGCGCCTGGCGCACCCCGGCAACCTCGCCTACGTCATCTTCACCTCGGGTTCCACCGGCCAGCCGAAAGGGGTGATGATCGAGCACCGGGCCGCGGCCAACACCCTCGCCGACCTCGACCGGCGCTTCGGCGTCGGGCCGGCGGACCGCGTGCTGGCGCTGTCGGCGCTCAACTTCGACCTTTCGGTGTACGACCTGTTCGGCGTGCTGGCGGCGGGCGGCTGCGTGGTGGTGCCCGAGCCGGGGGCGGCGCTCGACCCGGCACGGTGGCTCGAGGCCGCCGAGAGCGCCGGCGTGACGCTGTGGAACTCGGTGCCGGCGCTGATGGAGATGCTGATCGCACAGGCCGGCAGGCTGCCCGCCAGCCTGCGCCTGGTGCTGCTCTCCGGCGACTGGATCCCGCCCGCCCTGCCGGCGCGCATCCGCGAGCTGGCGCCCGCGGCGCGGGTGATCAGCCTGGGAGGCGCCACCGAAGCCGCCATCTGGTCCATCTTCCATCCGGTCGCCGACGCCGACACCGACGCCGGCCGGCCCAGCATCCCTTACGGCCGGCCGCTCGACAACCAGTCCTGGCAGGTGCTCGACGCCCGCCTCGAGCCGCGGCCGGCGTGGGTGCCGGGCGATCTCTACATCGGCGGCGCCGGCCTCGCCCGCGGCTACTGGCGCGATCCCGACAAGACCCGGGCGGCCTTCTTCGAGCATCCGCGCACCGGCGAGCGCCTCTACCGCACCGGCGACCGCGGGCGCTACCTGCCCGGCGGCGACATCGAGCTGCTCGGCCGCGAGGACCTGCAGGTCAAGATCCACGGGCACCGCATCGAGCTGGGCGAGATCGAGGCCAACCTGGCGCGGCATCCCGCGGTCGACCGCTGCGCCGTCGCGGCCCACGGCGGCAGGCTGCTGGCCTGGGTGGTCCCCGCGGCCGCCGACGCCGACACCGAGGCCGGCGCCGCGGCGCCGGCCGTGGACGCCGGCGAGCTCACCCGCTTCCTGCAAGCCAAGCTGCCGGCCTACATGGTGCCGGCGGGCTTCACCTTCCTGGAGCGGCTGCCGCTGACCGCCAACGGCAAGGTGGACCGGCGCCGCCTGCCGCTCCCGGACGCCGCCGCGCCGCCGCCGGGGGCGGCGCCGCCGCGCAGCTCGGTCGAGGAGATCCTGTGCACCATCTGCGCCGAGCTGCTCGGCCGCCGCCAGGTCTTCGGCAGCGACAACTTCTTCGCCCTCGGCGGCCATTCGCTGCTCGCCACCCGGCTCGCCGCGCGGTTGCGTGACGCGCTCGGCGTCGAGCTGGCGCTGCGCCAGGTGCTCGGGGCGGCGGACCTGGCCGAGCTCGCCCGCGAGATCGAACGGCGGCGGCAGGAGGGCGCGGCGATCGCGGTGCCGCCGATCCTGCCGGTGCCACGGCCGGCCGGCGGCGGCCTGCCGCTCTCCTTCCCGCAGCAGCGCCTCTGGTTCCTCAAGCAGCTGGTGCCCGCGAGCCCGGTCTACAACGTCCACGTCGGCATGCGCTGCCGTGGCCGGCTCGCGCTGCCGGCCCTCGAGCGCAGCCTCTACGAGCTGGTGGCGCGCCACGAGATCCTGCGCACCGTGCTGCCGGCGGTGCGCGGCCGGCCGGTCCAGGTGGTGCGGCCGCCGGTGGCGGTGCCGCTGGCGCGCATCGACCTGGCGGGCCTGCCCGCCGGCCGGCGCGAGGCCGAGCTGGCGCGGGTGACGGCGCGCGAGGTGCTGGTGCCTTTCGACTTCACCGTCGGACCGCTGCTGCGCACCCGCCTGCTGCGCCTGGCGGCGGACGAGCACGTGCTGCTGGTCATCACCCATCACATCATCTGGGACGACTGGTCGCAGGCCATCCTGCTGCGCGAGCTGGGCGCCCTCTACGGCGCGCTCGCCGCCGGCCGCCCGGCGGCCGCCGCGCTGCCGCCGCTGCCGGTGCAATACGGCGACTTCGCCGACTGGCAGCGGCGCTGGCTGGACGGCGCGGTGGAGGAGGCCCACCTCGCCTACTGGCGCCGCCAGCTGGCGGCGGTGCCGCCGCTGCTCGCCCTCCCGACCGACCGGCCGCGGCCGCTCGAACAGAGCTTCCGCGGCAGGACACGGGCGGTGCGCCTGACCGCCGAGCGGGTGGCCGGGCTGCGGGCGCTCGCCAGGCAGGCGGACGCGACGCTGTTCATGACCCTGCTGGCGGCCTGCCAGGCCCTGCTCTACCGCTGGACGGGCCAGCGCGACCTGGTGGTCGGCACCCTCACCGGCAACCGCGTGCGCCCGGAGCTCGAGGGGCTGATCGGCTTTTTCGTCAACACCCTGCCGATGCGGGTGGAGGTCGCGGCCGAGCTGACCTTCGGCGACCACCTGGCGCGGGTCCGCGAGGTGGCGCTCGAGGCCTACGACCGCCAGGACCTGCCGTTCGAACGCCTGGTCGAGGCGCTGAAGCTGCCGCGCAACCTCGGCCACAACCCGCTCACCCAGGTGATCTTCAACCAGTTCAACGCCGAGCGGGCGGTGGTGGAGCTGCCCGGACTGACGCTGAGCGCGGTGGAGACCGAGCCGGGCTGGGCGCCCTTCGATCTCGCCCTGACCGTGACCGGCGGCGAG